>JAYGFA010000077.1:0-45319 GCA_046582115.1 Pseudomonadales bacterium
CGGTTACGAACTGATCCGAGTACATTTGGTAGAAATCCGCTATTTCGGTTTCGCTGACCGTAACCTGCTCTTCAAACATGACTGGATCAAAAACCATATAGGCAAAGTCGCGGGTCTGCTTAAGCATTGCCGCGGCGTCACGTAACTCCCGTTCCGTCAAAAAAGCAGTGTCGTAGTATGCGTCCACCAGCTGCGACAATTGTGCGTCGGTTTCCATCGCCGATTGAAAACTCTGCGGCGAGTAGCCCAGATTTTGCAAGGTGGAACGGTACAATACTTCACTGAACGCGCCGTCAACCTGGAAAGTAGGATTGTCAGCAAGCTCCTCTCGAAATGAGCGTGCCGAGCCCATAAGGTTGAGATCCTTCGCGGTTTGCCGTAGCAGCGTTCGATTAATGAGTTGATCAAGTACGGCTCGCTGACTCACAAGACTTTCGAGTAGTTCGGCGTCCACTTCGCCGCCCGCGCCGGATTGCAGGTTCCGTTTCTGTCGCTGAGTTTCTATCTCTAATTGGCGCACCGTAATTTCATCGCCATTGACCGAAGCTGCCGAAGGCTCGTTTCTCGTAAAAAAATTGAACGTCCCAAACCCAAATGCCACGAGAACAAAGCAAATGACCCCGACAATGATTTTCGCCCCGAAGCCCTGGGCACCATCTCTCATCTTTTGTAACAAAGTAATTGCTCTCCTACTAATACCTATGAACAAAAAAGGCGCAATTGAGGTGCGCCTTTTTTACCGACCAATCCCCGGGGGCGAAGGAGGCCGGGCGGGTATATCGTTTCGACATCCCGCCCATTCCCAGGCTTGTCTCGTCCAGTTGAGTTAGTTCAAAGAATCCTTCAGAGCTTTACCCGCCTTAAATGCTGGAGCCCGCGAAGCCTTGATGTGAATGGGTTGACCCGTCTGCGGATTACGGCCCATCCTGGCCGCTCTATCCCTAACGTTAAACGTACCGAAACCAACAAGTACCACAGGATCAGATTGCTGCAACGATCGTCCAATCGCGCCCAGCGCAGCATCCAGTGCTCGTCCCGCGGATGCTTTAGAGAGATCGGCTTCGTTAGCAATTGCATCAATAAGTTCTGATTTATTCATATAGGCCCTTTTAGGTTGGTGGAGAAACGGCTCAACGTCCGTCTCTGGACGTCTTATAGCAGCGCACGAAAAACGCTGTCAAGCCGCTTGTTCAAAGGGATTCACCGAAAAAGCGCGCTTCCGGTCAGTGCGGATTGACGACGGGGCCACCATCAATCGATTTTTCGACCGGGGTTATCCCTGCATTTTTTGGCAATTCTTCGTCCAGTGGCTCGGGTCTTCGCTCAAGCGCCAGTTCGATAACTTGGTCCATCGACTTGACCGGACGAATATCTAAGTCTTCCTTGATGTTGTCAGGAACCTCCTTCAAATCGCGCTCATTCTCTTCAGGGATGATCACCATTTCTATACCACCACGATGGGCAGCTAAAAGTTTTTCTTTCAGCCCACCAATTGGAAGCACATGCCCACGAAGCGTTATTTCGCCCGTCATTGCAACCTCAGCTCGAACCGGAATCGCCGTGAGCACAGAAACAACTGCTGTACACATACCGATACCAGCACTAGGGCCATCCTTAGGCGTTGCGCCCTCCGGCACATGCACATGGATGTCAAGTGTTTCGTGAAAATCAAGCGGAACGCCAAGAACCGAGGCTCGACTACGGACAAAAGTGAGCGCCGCTTGTATAGACTCTTGCATGACGTCTCCCAATGATCCCGTCTTAGTCTGGAGTCCTTTCCCAGGGACTGCAACGGCCTCAATGTTTAGTAATTCACCACCTACTTGAGTCCAAGCGAGGGCGGTGACGATCCCGACCTGGTTTTCTTCCTCCGCGCGTCCGAAGTTGAACTTGCGTATGCCATTGTGTTTTTCAAGCGCATCGGGCTCGACCACTCCCGCGACGACACTGCCGTCGAGAGCTTGTTCAGTGACTACCTTCCGACATAATTTCGCGATCTCGCGTTCCAGTCCCCGCACCCCAGCTTCTCTGGTGTAGTAACGAATGAGTTGCAACAACGCTTCGTCACTGATCGAAAAATTCTCTTTGTCGCTCACTCCGTTTAACCGCTTCTGTTTTGGAAGAAGAAATCGTGATGCAATGTTCTTCTTTTCGTCTTCTGTGTAGCCGGCTAACCGGATCACTTCCATTCGGTCAAGTAGGACTGGTGGAATATTCATCGAATTCGAAGTACAAACAAAAAAGACTTCGGAGAGGTCGTAGTCTATTTCCAGATAATGATCGTCAAACGCGTGGTTTTGCTCCGAGTCCAAAACTTCAAGAAGAGCCGACGCCGGGTCGCCACGAAAATCCATGCCCATCTTGTCAATTTCATCAAGAAGAAAAAGCGGGTTGCGAACGCCTGCCTTCGCTAGCTTCTGCATGATCTTTCCAGGCAGTGACCCGATATAGGTCCGACGATGTCCTCGAATCTCCGCCTCGTCCCTTACTCCGCCCAAAGCCATCCGAATGAATTTACGGTTTGTAGCCCGGGCGATCGATTCGCCCAGGGATGTTTTCCCGACCCCCGGAGGACCGACGAGACAAAGAACCGGTCCTTTAACCTTCCCTACCCGCGCTTGAACCGCAAGAAATTCTAGAATCCGTTCTTTGACTTCATCCAGGCCATAATGGTCGGCATCCAGACGTTCCTTCGCCTTGCGGATATCCTTACGAATTCGCGTACGTTTCTTCCAAGGTACGCTTAACAACCAATCCAAATAACTCCGCGAAACGGTCGCTTCGGCAGACATGGGTGCCATTAGCTGAAGTTTCGATAGTTCGGATGTCGCCTTGGTCTTCGCATCCTTGGGCATTCCAACTTCGTTGATCCGTTTACGTATCTCATCAAGTTCATCTAACGTCGCTTCATCATTACCCAACTCCTTTTGAATGGCCTTCATCTGCTCGCTCAAGTAGTACTCGCGCTGGCTCTTTTCCATTTGTGTCTTTACTCGTCCACGAATACTTTTCTCTAGCGTCTGCACCTCGATTTCAGAATCCAGTAAAGCCAGTAGTTTTTCCCGACGAACTTGCATATCGGTTGCTTCCAGAATCGACTGCTTATCTTCTAGGCCGAGCGCCAACTGGACCGCAATGGTATCGATCAAACGCCCCGGATCATCGATGGACGCCACACTCGCAAGGACATCCTTAGAGAGCTGTTTAGTTGCCTTCACGTACCGATCAAATTCAGCCATTAGCGAGCGGGTCATCGCCTCTCGTTCTGATTCAGTGAGTTCGGGACTCTCTATTATTTCAACCGTTGCAACCAAAAATTCGCCGTCATCATTTAACGCACGCATCGCAGCACGATCGCCTCCCTCAACAAGAACTTTGACGGTCCCGTCAGGAAGCTTGAGTAGCTGTAATAGGGTGGAAACGGTTCCGACCTCATATAGGTCGTTTTCTTTCGGTTGTTCTGTATCCGGGTCTTTTTTACTCACCAAAAAGACTTGTTTATTACCTGCCATCGCGAATTCAAGTGCCGCTATCGAGCGTGGTGTCCCCACGAATAACGGTTGCACTCCGTGTGGGAACACCACCATATCGCGCAAAGGAACAACGCTAATGTCTTCGAGTAAATTCAATTCAACGGTCATCGTTTTCATCCAATTGACGAAGACAAGGCGTACTCTTCAGATGCATACACCGACGCCATCCAGAAAAAATTGAAGTGTTGAGCGAACAAGAAAAGGCTTCTGCTGGTGATCGAAACAACAAAAGTCTAGAGAAGATGCCTTATTCCTCCGGCATCGCCTTAGCTTGATCCGGATTCTCATACATGAGCATCGGCTCGCTTTCCCCGTTTATGACGCTTGCATCGATCACCACCTTGGAAACCGATTCCGAAGACGGAAGGTCAAACATGGTCTCGAGCAGAACCCCCTCCAGAATAGAGCGCAAGCCTCTCGCCCCAGTCTTACGTTCCATCGCCTTTTTGGCAATAGCAAGTAGTGCGTCTTGGCGAAAGTCGACCTCGACATTTTCCATATCGAAAAGCTTCTCGTATTGCTTAGTAAGTGAATTCTTGGGCTGCGTGAGAATTTTAACCAGCGTACCAGAATCCAGTTCTTCTAACGTCGCGACAATGGGTAGTCGTCCTACGAACTCCGGTATGAGACCGTACCTAATCAAATCTTCTGGTTCGACTTGACGCAGAGTTTGACCGATGTTCTTTAGCTCCTCTTGCCCGCTAACCTCTGCCGAAAATCCAATCCCACTTTGATCTGATCGATCCAAAATAACTTTATCTAATCCTGAAAAGGCTCCGCCACATATAAACAAGATGTTCGCCGTGTTGACCTGCAGAAACTCTTGTTGCGGGTGTTTCCTGCCGCCTTGAGGCGGAACAGAGGCGATCGTTCCCTCGATGAGTTTCAAGAGTGCCTGCTGTACGCCCTCGCCTGACACGTCTCGTGTTATCGATGGGTTATCAGACTTACGTGAAATCTTATCGATCTCATCAATGTAAACAATGCCAACTTGTGCCCGCTCGACATCGTATTCACATTTCTGAAGAAGTTTCTGAATAATATTTTCGACGTCCTCACCCACATAACCCGCTTCCGTAAGCGTCGTAGCATCGGCAATCGTAAACGGCACATCCAAGAGTCGCGCGAGAGTTTCTGCCAATAGCGTCTTGCCACACCCAGTGGGTCCGATGAGGAGAATGTTAGATTTAGAAAGCTCAACCTCATCTTTGGTCCCGCTATGGTTGAGCCGCTTGTAATGATTGTAGACAGCGACAGAAAGCACTTTTTTAGCGTGCTCTTGGCCGATTACATACTCATCAAGAATACCTTTAATTTCGGTTGGGATAGGTAGTTTGGATGTTTCCTTGGCGTCCGGGCTTTCATGCACTTCTTCCCGAATGATGTCATTGCAAAGCTCTACGCATTCGTCACAAATAAATACCGATGGCCCAGCAATAAGCTTACGAACCTCATGCTGACTCTTTCCGCAAAACGAGCAGTAGAGGAGCTTCCCTGAGTCGTCACCTTTATTGTCGTCGTCCGCCATACAAACTCTTCGTTCTACAACGCGTCTCTAACCATGCTGTCTCGATACACATTTTGCAAGTTTGATGCCTCTAACCCGCAATTTCACTGGGTCAAACGTTCGTACTCAAACCCCATTTAAGTATCTGGGTCGGTTCTATTGCGTGCATGTTGAACCGTGTCGACCAATCCATATTGCAGTGCCTCCTCCGGATTCATCCAGTAGTCCCTGTCGGTATCCTCGGCAATTTTTTCGACTGGTTGGGATGTGTGTTCAGCGAGAATTTCATTCAGTCTCGCCCTGATCAGAATGATCTCGCGCGCTTGAATCTCGATGTCTGTCGCGACACCCTGCGACCCGCCCGAGGGCTGATGCAGCATAATCCGAGAATTAGGAAGCGCAACGCGCTTTCCCTCGGCTCCTGCCGCGAGCAAAAATGCTCCCATACTGCCCGCTTGTCCCACGCACATCGTGGCAATATCGCAACGAACAAATTGCATCGTGTCGTAAACGGATAATCCTGCCGTGACTGAACCACCTGGCGAGTTGATGTAAAGGTGTATGTCTTTGTCTGGGTTTTCTGACTCCAGCCACAACAGCTGGGCGACGATTAGATTCGCGACTAAGTCATCCAAAGGACCGCAAAGAAAAACAATACGTTCCTTCAGGAGTCGAGAGTATATGTCGTAAGAGCGCTCGCCTCGGGCGCTCTGCTCTACCACCATTGGTACCAAGCCCAAACCTCTTATAGGTACATCGATTTCGTTGTTCACGTTTCCTCCATTGAGTCTTCAATCTTGCCTTAGGCATCTTCTTCTTGGCTCGATTCTTTTGGTTCAGGTGCAGTCGCCCGTCCAGAAACAATGTCGTCGTAATCACTCTCGACGACTTCGATCTGAGCCGACTCCAATACATGGTCAACGACCTGATCTTCGAGAACCGACAGCTGAATTTGCCGCAACTGCGTTTCATTCGAATAATACCAATTCACGATCTGTTCTGGCTGATCGTAAGGTTTCGAAAGCTCGTTCACGCGTTCCCGCACTCGATCTTCGTCTACTTTAAAGTCGCGCTTCTTCACAATTCCGTTTACCACTAGTCCAATGCGTACTCTCTTTTCGGCTTCACCAGCAAAAAGATCCGGGGGTAACTGCGGCTTTTCTGACAATGGATCTATTCGTAACTGCTGGAGCATCTGGGTTCGCAGCGTCTCCGACTCACTATCGACCAGCGATTGTGGGAGCGGAAATTCGTGAATCTCGGAAAGCCCATCGAGAACTTGACGCTTCAATTGACCGCGGGTAGCCGCTAGCAATTCGCTCTCCATGTTCTCGCGTACTTGGTCACGAAACGCTTCTTCCCCGCCCTCCTCGATGCCAAAATTTGAAAAGAATTTTTCGTCCAATTCTGGCAAGTGAGGTACTTCGATTTTTGTCACCGTCAAGTCAAACACCGCCTCTTTCCCCTGCAACTTCTCGTCCTGGTATTCGTCAGTGAACGTAACGGAAATCTGCCTATTTTCGTTGACCAACATCCCTCTAACACCAACATCTAGATCTTCAATCATCTGACCTTCGCCAACGATAAATGCGACATCTTCCGCCTTACCACCCTCAAACAACTCCCCAGCAATAGTGCCCTCAAAATTAACGGTCAGGCGGTCACCTATTTCCACTGCTCGGTCCGCTTCGTGAAAGTGTTTTCGCTCTTGCCGCAAACGTTCAATCATGCCATCAAGATCCTCGTCTTTAACCACTCCCTCGGGCTTCACGATGCTCACTTGACTAAGGTCTGAAATATCGAACTGTGGAAACACCTCGAAGGTCGCCGTGAATTCAAGATCGCCGCCAACGTCCATATTGATCACTTCAAGTGCAGGCGATCCTGCCGGGGCGAGCTCCTCTTTTTGTACTGCATCCATATAGCTCGACTGAATCATTTCCTGGGCGACTTCTTGACGTACCGTAGTTCCAAAGCGACGCCGTACTTCTTTGAAAGGAACCTTTCCAGGACGAAAACCATCCAGTTTCACGCGCTGACTCGTTTCTTTGAGTCTTTCGTTGATTCGCTCTTCAAAAGACTCAGCTGCGACGGCAATTTTAAGCCGACGTTGCAGCCCTCCGGTGGTTTCTATAGACACTTCCATATCGTGGTCTGCTATCTTGTGGTGGGGTGGATGATGGGGCTTGAACCCACGACCGCCGGAACCACAATCCGGAGCTCTACCAACTGAGCTACATCCACCATTGAACCTCTTCTCAACAATTCCAGATCCCTTACCAGCCTGATAGACGGTCTCCTCCAGGAACTTAAAACACCAATAAAACGATGGGGCTCTATCCGTTGGGGCGCAAAAGCCTAGCAGAAAACGCACATCGGATCGCGAAGCCGTATTGCCATTCTTTATCGCTTTCGAAATGGTGTGGCGCGCCTGGAAGGATTCGAACCTTCAACCGTCGGCTTAGAAGGCCGATGCTCTATCCCGTTGAGCTACAGGCGCAAAAAAGGCCGAACACAGACAAAGTTTGGTCGGGGTAGAGAGATTTGAACTCCCGACATCCTGCTCCCAAAGCAGGCGCGCTACCAGACTGCGCTATACCCCGACAGACAACGTTTATCATACATCGCGGCGCTACAACCGCGCGCCGCCGTGCAGGCACGGCGGCGCGGGATCTTACTCACACACGAAAGAGTGGTCAAACGAAGGCTTCTCGTATTTACGGGCAACCATAGTTCACATAAAGTCCCCGTCTACGTCCGCGACCTATGTTATTCGAGAGAACCCGATGTCGGCACGAATTCTCGATGGTGAGTTTATAGCCAAGTCCATAAAGGATGCGATAGCCAGGCGCTCGGGCCAGCGCGTTACCGAGGGGCATCGTCCACCGGGATTGGGCATCGTCTTGGTTGGCGACGACCCTTCGTCCCACATCTATGTGCGCCTTAAGACGAAGGATTGTGAAGCGGTTGGCTTCCATACTGAACTGCGTCTTTTCGACCATTCCGCGTCCCAAGACGAGGTCATCTCCTGCATCCAACACCTTAACGACGACGACAATATTGATGGCATCTTGGTCCAATTGCCGTTGCCGGCTCAAATTAATGCGATAGCCGTAATCAAAGCCATAAACCCCGAAAAGGACGTTGACGGTATTCACCCATACAATCTCGGCATGCTGACGTTGCGCGAACCCGCAATACGGTCGTGCACGTCGAAAGCCATCATGTCGCTGTTAGACCACACCGACATTCCAATTCGTGGCCTTGATGCTACGGTCGTCGGCGCATCAAATCATGTCGGTCGTCCAACGTGCCTCGAACTATTACGTGCAGGTTGTACAGTGACAAGCTGCCACCGATTCTCACGAGACACCCGATCCCACGTCGTCGCCGCTGACATCGTGATTAGTGCAACCGGCGTTGCAGGTCTCATCAAAGGCGACTGGATAAAACCGGGCGCAATAGTCATCGACGTTGGCATCGAACGTCAGCCAGACGGCTCACTTCGTGGGGATATCGATTTCGACAGCGTGGTCAAAGTAGCCGGTTGGTTAACGCCTGTTCCCGGAGGTGTCGGACCAATGACGCGTGTCTCTATACTCGAGAACGTTATTGAATCGGCGGAGAAGGTCGCACCTTGAGCGCAATATGTATATCGGACCTGCACCTCGACGCAACGAATCCGAAACGGCTCGATGCACTCAACCATCTGCTAACCCGAGAATCGGAAAAAGTAGACGCCATTTATGTCCTAGGGGATTTAGTTGAGGTCTGGGTGGGCGATGACGATGACAGCCAATTCGCGAACGAGCTTCGTACGACGCTAGGAGCATGCACACGGCGCACCAGCCTGTACCTAATGCACGGT
Source organism: Pseudomonadales bacterium (assembly GCA_046582115.1). GTDB lineage: Bacteria > Pseudomonadota > Gammaproteobacteria > Pseudomonadales > Azotimanducaceae > UBA11889. The sequence goes on from JAYGFA010000077.1 coordinate 8,909, forward strand.
AATCGAGATTTTCTCTTTGGAAAGACATTCGCAAACGAAACCGGCGCACACCCTATTGATGACCCTGTAGCGATTGAAGTCGAAGGGCGGCGCATTCTATTAGCGCACGGAGACGCCTTCTGTACCAAAGACGAACCGTATCAACAAATGCGGAAGCTTTTTCGCTCGACAGATTGGCAACGGGATATTCTGAGTCGATCATTGCGAGAACGTATCCAATTCGCTGATGAAATGCGTGAACAAAGTCGCCGATCAAGTGCCAATAAATCTCAAAACATCATGGACGTGACGGACGAGGTCGTGCTAGCCGCAATGCAAAAAAACGACTGCGACGTCCTTATACATGGGCACACACATCGACCTGGGATTCATCGGATGGATAACACGAAAACAAGGTATGTGCTTGGAGATTGGAACCGCTGCGGCTGACTCGCCCGTATCGAAGGCGGTGGCGTCAGTTTGGAGTGCTTCTCTATCTAAATAGTTTACGAACGGGTGTCGAGTTCGACGGCGGGACCACTGTGGAACCGAAAGTTGCCGTCCGCTGCGGTTATCAAGTTATTCTCTAAGTCCAAAATCAATTCCGTGCGCGTAGCAACATCCTTTTCGTCTCCGTACTCCAACGCCAACTCGCGGTATTCTTCAAAATGCCGTTTTTCAGAGTCCAGAAGATTTCGATATAGCGTCGCCAGCTTCCCACCAACGACATCGGCGAGCAGCGCGAATCGCTCGCAGCTGCGAGCCTCAATGACACTTGCAACTAACAGCGTATCTACCAGTCGTAGCGGTTCACCGGGCCGAACCATTCTATTAAGTGATCCGGCATACCGGCTCGCCGAAACGTATCGATAGGCAGTGCCGCGCTCTTCTAGGACTCGCGCAACCTGCTCAAAGTGCCGCAACTCTTCCCGGGCTAGTTTTGATAGTCGTTGTAACAGGCGCGGTTTTTCCGTGTATCGGAAGAGAAGCGACAGCGCGGTTCTCGCCGCTTTCTTTTCGCAATTGGCATGATCGATCAAAAGTAGATCGCAATTCGACATCGCGCTCGCGATCCACGTGTCCGGCGTAGGTACTCGTAAGTAGTTCGAAATTGTAGCCGGAATCATAGGGCGAGCGTCTTAAAGCTGCGTTCATAATATGCAGTCGAGCGGATGTAAAAATCGCGATCGATCGACCGTAATACGTCGCTCGCTAATGCGTCGTGTGGCAAGCCCACGGGCTTGAGTCCAGCCTCTATAGGTGTTTGCTCTACGTTCCTCAACACCGTCAAAACCAGCGGTGCAAACGCCATCGGCTTCAAGTCAGTGATCGGCTCCGTGGCTCGCCGCCATCGATTCTTATCGTGAACGCGTACGCACGCCCGGACGCTTTCGTCACGCAATTCACTGAGGCGTGACCATACTCGCTGCTGTTGATCCGCGTTGTAACCGTTCCAATCTACGATTTCATGTGAAAAGCGCTTACATCCCCTGCAAACCAAGTCACCGTACGTCGTAGAGCAAACTCCGACACATGGCGTACTTCGGTTAGTCAACGTTCAAGACACCGACGACCGAGGTGGGTCACCGAATCGAAACCATACGTTGTACCCAGTCGTCATCGAAGTCATGTTGAATCTAGCTTCACTCAAACGTCAAGCTTGGTTGTGAAGTTCGATCACAGTCGGTTCGTCAGATAACTCCGCGTCACGGCGTTGTTTCGATTCGTCATTTCGGTCCATCGACAATCGTTCTAGATACGCATCGTCGATGTCGCCCGTAACGTAATTGCCATCAAAGACAGAACAATCGAAGCGTTCAATCGCACGGTTTCCCTCACGGGCCGATTCAACAAGGTCGTCCATATGTTGATAGATAAGCCAGTCAGCCCCCAGATACGACCCGACCTCTTCGTCCGTACGGTTGTGCGCAACGAATTCTGCAGCCGTCGGCATATCGATACCGTATACGTTCGGATACCGTACCGCAGGGGCGGCCACAGCAACGAATACCTTTCGAGCGCCAGCATCACGGGCCTGTTGCACAATCTCCTGAGTAGTCGTACCCCGAACAATAGAATCTTCCACGAGCAGCACGTTCTTTCCGTCGAATTCTAGATCGATCGCATTGAGCTTTTGCCGCACCGATTTTTTGCGTTGGTTTTGGCCAGGCATGATGAACGTACGCCCGACATAACGATTTTTTACGAACCCTTCCCGAAGTTTGACGTCGAGCCGATGCGCGAGGGGTTGTGCTGCTGTCCGACTGGTTTCAGGTATCGGCATCACCACATCGATTTCGTGATCCCGGCCCGCGCGTTGTTCCAAAATCCGATCAGCAAGTTTTTCGCCCATCCTCAATCGTGCTTTGTGCACGGAGATGTCATCCATGATCGAATCAGGACGAGCTAAATAAACGTGTTCAAAGATACACGGCGTAAGACTTGCTTCAACAGCGCATTGCTGGACGTGCGAACGGCCCTCGGCGTCTATATAGATTGCTTCGCCGGGCGCTACATCACCAATGAGTTCGAAACCGAGAACCGCTAAAGCCGCACTTTCACTAGCGATCATGTATTCCTCGCCACCGCGGGCCTCGCGATAGCCGTACACCAATGGCCTTATGCCATGTGGATCTCTAAAACCGACGATACCTCCTCCCATGATCATTGCGACGGCAGCGTAGGCTCCAAGGCAACGAATGTGGACCCCTGCAACCGCTTCAAAAACGTGTTCAGGGCCAGGGACGAATTCGCCGAGTTTATCGAGCTCGTGGGCGAAAACATTTAGTAGAATTTCGGAATCGGACTCAGTATTAACGTGGCGTAGATCGGCGCGAAATACATCGGCCACCAGTTCTTTGGCGTTGGTCAAATTACCGTTATGCGCCAAGCTTATTCCGTACGGAGAATTCACGTACATTGGCTGGGCTTCCGCCGAGCTACTGGTGCCGGCAGTGGGATAGCGTACATGTCCAATGCCCATGTTGCCCGCGAGCCTCTGCATATGACGCTGACGAAATACCTGGCTGACCAAGCCCGTATCTTTTCGGAGATGAAGTCGATCGCCGTCAATCGTGACCATGCCAGCAGCGTCCTGTCCGCGATGTTGCAAGACAGTCAACGCGTCATATATGTCCTGATTAACAGGCCCCTGGCCTACGATTCCAACGACGCCGCACATACTATGTTTAACCTCGCAGAGCTTCCTTTATGAATCCAAAGAACCGCACGATGTCCGACTCAAACGCCATCAAATAGGGTCGAAGTGTCGACTCCTGCCACCAATCAGTTTCTGCCTGAGAAGACTCGACCGCCACAAGTGCAACGATGACTAGTATAGCGCCTCGCGCCCCACCAAAGAAAAATCCCAGCGTTCGATCGGTCCCGGTTAAGCCGGTTCCCTTTACGAGCTTTCCCAGCATCCACTGGACAATGACACCTATTACGAGCACTCCGATAAATATTGCAGCAAAAGCACCAGAATATTGGAACGCTTGTTGCGCCGGTTCAGACAACTCTTTCACCCAATCAAACTGAATGAAAACCATCGCCGCTTCCGCAAACACCGTGGCACTAAGGAATGCTGTCAGCCAGATTGCGAGAGAAACTGTTTCGCGCACAAGTCCGCGCGCCATTCCAATTGCTGCCGAGATCATTAACACAGCTGAAATAGCGATATCTGCAAAATGCCAACCGGTCACTGACTAAAACCAACGATTAGTGCTTCCAAGCCCTCGTATCCATCGACCAGTTCCTCCTGCATAGCTAGCGCATCCGCACGCAGTAGCATAGGTCCAACGGCAACTCGCGTTCGATTACCCTCATCTTTGCGTATATTCGAAAGCCAGGCCGAATAACCATCCTGAAGCAAACGATCACGCAAAGCGGTTGCGTTATCGAACTGATCGAAGCTACCAACCTGCACCGCCCATACGAGAGTAGAGGTATTTTCAATGGACAAAACCGGATCGCCGATCCGAGTATCGTTGTCTTCTAGGTAACCTTCCTCGTCAATCATCTCGCGAAGTACTTCACGAGCATTTAGAGCCGCTTTCAATCCTGGAACCTCGGAAATATCGTCCGGAACTGCCTCAGAAAAATCCATCGCGTCAACGGTTTGCCGCAGGTCTAAAGCCTCCGAATTTAACGACTCGGTATGTTCGAGTCCGTCTCCATCGAACAGCATCGGTAGAAATATGACCGCTATTGAGGCGAGGACGACGGCGCCTGTGACCCGGTACTTAGTCAACTCCTTCACAGGGCTAGCTGTTCGTTAGTTATCGGGAAAATAACCAAGTGCGCATTCGCTCGACTAAATCAAAGGACCCGAATACGAGAATAAGGTCACTACTCTGCGTCGTATTGATGAGGTAATCAACACTAGACTCTAACTTCCCGCCGACGCACCCCCGAGGCCCGAAACTAACTTTCCGTTCGAGTTCGCTAGCGCGCTGTCCCCTAGCACCAATAGTGTCCGCGTACACCACTTCGTCTAACGCATCGCCCAACTCCCTCAATATCTGTGTAGCGTCCTTGTCCGCATAACATCCAAACAGTCCAGTGAGACGACGACCCGGATAACGATCCTTCAGCTGTGCCAATAGAAACCGAGCGGCATGTGGATTATGGGCAACATCGAGAATCCAAGTACGGTCCATCTTGTCTATTACTTCGACGCGTCCCGGTAGACGAACGACCATGGCGTCCCCAATCACTTTGGGATCCACAGATACGCCGAGCAGAACCGCAGCCTGCAGTGCGACGACTGCATTCGCCGTCGCGACGGACGGTCTCTGGCAATAGCAATATGAGTTGCGTTGGGTGCCTTCAGTAACCTCAACTCTCCAACCTTTCGAATCTGCATGTTCTTGAAAGTCGCGCCCCGCCAGATAAATCTCTACTTCGAGATCATTCGCGTAATGCTCTACAGATTCGGGTATTTGCGGTTCACCGAAAATCAAAGGTTTGTCGCGCCGTAATATTCCGGCTTTTTCACGACCAATGCTTCCTCGATCAGATCCGAGGAATTCCTCATGATCGATACCTAAGCTGGCAATAATGCTTAGATCACCGTCGATAATATTTACCGCGTCTAGGCGGCCACCGAGACCGACCTCGAGGATGGCGTAATCGAGATTCTCTCGGCCGAAGCACGCGAGCGCAGCGAGAACAGCGTACTCGAAATAATTAAGAGGTATCTGGTTTCGGGCGGCTTCGACCGCTTCAAAACTCTTCACCAAACTATCGTCACTCACCTCCTTGCCCTGGACTCTCACCCGTTCGTTAAAGACATGCAGATGCGGCGACAACGTGGTCCCAACACGAGCGCCAGACTCTACGAGTATCTGTTCGAGAAAAACGGCCGTAGACCCCTTGCCGTTCGTTCCTGCTACCACAATTACTGTTTGCGCAGGCCGCAACACCCCCATGCGTGTAGCAACACCGCGCACCCGCTGTAATCCGCCAAGCACATTTTTCGGATGTTCCCGCCCGATCCGGGCAAGCCATCCGTTTAGCGAAGACGATTCCTTTTGTGACACGCGTTAACTCGACATCGAAGAATTTCTATCCGGGAGCATTTACTGACGCGCTTCCTGGTCACTCTCGTCCATCGCGTCTCGGAATTCCTTTACTTGCGCTTCGAGGGCGTCTGGAATTTTACGTTCCGAACCTCGCAAAGTTTCCATCGTTCGGACAAGCGCGCTTCCAACAACCACCCCGTCCGCGTACGTCGCTATACGCCGTGCATCCTGGGAATCTTTGACACCGAAACCGACCATCACCGGCAGCGATGTATACGACCGGACCCGCAGTACTTCTTTCCGAATGGTCTCGACCTCCAGATGCTGAGCACCCGTCACCCCTTTTAACGAAACGTAGTAAATGAAACCGCCTGCCACGGAAACGATCGAACGCGCGCGTGCCTCAGTTGTCGTGGGTGCAATCAAAAAGACAAGATCGAGATCCACCGGTGCAAATACGGTTTGAATATCCAGCGCTTCTTCTGGCGGGAGATTTACGATGATGACGCCATCGACACCAGCCTCCACGGCGGCGTTCGCGAAGTGCTCGGCGCCTTGACGCAATAACGAATTAAAATATCCCATCAGGAGCACGGGCGTTGTTGCATTGCTTTGTCTGAAGTCTTGCACTATCTCAAAAACCGTCACCAAATTGACCCCGTTCGCAAGAGCGCGCTCCGACGACTTCTGTATCGTCGGACCCTCGGCTTCGGGATCTGAAAACGGGACACCCAGCTCGAGAATATCGACGCCTCCCTTAACCAACGCGTGAAGCGCAGGAACGGTGGTTTCGGTTGACGGATCACCCGCGGTAATGAAAGACACCAACGCGGTTTTACCATCGCGTTTGTAGGTTCCGAGCCGCGAACCAATACGACTCAAAATTTAATCCCATCCATATCCGCAATGGTTTGGATATCCTTGTCCCCACGGCCCGAGAGATTGACGACGATAATTTCGTCCTTGCTGCGACGCAACGCCTCGATGGCGGCATAAGCGACGGCGTGACTCGATTCCAGTGCCGGCATAATCCCTTCTGTCCGATTCAACAGTCGGAATGCGTCAACGGCCTCGTCGTCCGTCACCGCGACGTAGCTGGCACGTCCAATGTCTTTCCAGTAAGAATGTTCGGGACCGACGCCCGGGTAGTCGAGACCCGCCGAAATCGAGTGCGTCTCTAGTATTTGGCCGTCATCGTCGTCCATCAGGTAGCTACGGCTTCCGTGCAACACCCCAGGCCGGCCAGCGTTCAGTGGCGCCGCGTGCCGGCCTGTCTCAATACCAAGCCCAGCCGCCTCCACACCTACCAAATCGACCCCATCGTCATCAACAAATGGAAAAAATAGTCCCATTGCATTCGAACCACCGCCCACGCACGCGATAAGCACATCCGGAAGGCGCCCTACCTGCTCCAGACTTTGCTCTTTCGTTTCCCTACCAATGACGGCTTGAAAATCCCGGACGAGCGCCGGGTATGGGTGAGGTCCCGCAACACTCCCGATAATATAGTGCGTATCGTCAACGTTCGTTACCCAGTCACGCATTGCTTCGTTCATCGCATCTTTTAGTGTTCGCGATCCCGAAGAAACGGAGACCACCTCGGCTCCTAACAATTTCATGCGATATACGTTGAGCGCTTGTCGTTTTACGTCTTCTGCACCCATGTAGACGCAACAATCGAAACCAAACCGTGCCGCTACCGTTGCGGTGGCAACGCCGTGCTGACCGGCCCCGGTTTCCGCTATCACCCGGCGTTTCCCCATCCGTTCTGCAAGTAAGGCCTGTCCCACGGCGTTGTTGATTTTGTGAGCACCCGTGTGATTCAAGTCCTCTCGTTTAAGGAAAATGCGCGCGCCGCCAATCTCATCCGTGAGCCGACGTGCCTCGTACAACGGCGTAGGTCTACCAACGTAATGGGCTAAATCATGTTCGAACCGTAGGCGAAATGCTTCGTCCGTCGACAAGTTCTCATAGAGCTCAGTCAGCTCATCAAGCGCGTGCGTCAACGTCTCTGCGACGAAACGTCCGCCGAATTCTCCGAAGCGTCCACCGTCGTCCGGTGCGCTATACGGTTTACGGTTACCCGTCGACACCTCGAACCTCATTCATGAACGCTTGCATTTTGTGTACATCCTTTGCGGGTCCGTCTCCTTTTTCGATTCCACTTGCTACGTCGACTGCCCAAGGATTCGTCCGCCGTATAGCCTGCACGACATTCGTCGCGTTCAATCCACCCGCTAGGATTATTCGCTGCGTAGCGCACTTGGGCCATAACGTCCAATCAAACGTTCTTCCGGTACCACCTCGCTCGTGGCCTTGGCAAGAATCAAGCATCAACGCCATAGAACGACGGTATTCGCAAGCAAACGTTTCGAAATCAAAGCCCTCAGTTACCGATGCCGCTTTCACGAACGGGATTTTAAACTGTTCGCAAAATTCCGCGGGTTCGCGGCCGTGAAACTGCAAATAATCCACCTTTAGTTCCTCAACGACAGTCAAAACTTGTTCGACTTTCGGGTCCACGAAAACAGCCACCGTTTTCACCGCGCCGGCAATGCGGTGAACGATTGCATCGGCTGTGTTGAGCGAAACTCGCCTCCGGCTATTGTCGTAGAAATTAAGACCAATCGCGCAGCACCCTATATCCACGGCATGGCTTGCGTCTTCCTCCGTCGTAATCCCGCAGAACTTTACTGCAACGCTCATAGTTGAGCCGCCAAAAAAAAACGCGCTAGTCTACCACCTGCGGACCCAATATAACGGGACGGCGGACTTCAATGTGACGGGGAAAATTGGGATACGAAACCTGAACCAGGTAGAGCCCCTGCGGTGGCGCGGTGGGAGGAGCGAGGGAGCGATTTCGAGCAGCGAGAAGGGTCTCGACATCGGATGGATGGAGCATATTCGAACCTACATGCTCAAGCATCCCCGCGATGTTTCTAACCATGTGCATGAGGAACGCATTGGCAACCGTATCGATCACTACCATCGGCCCACTTCGACTCACGGTCAAGTTTTCAATACACCTATTGGGCGTTGATGCTTGGCATTGCGCGGCCCGGAACGTAGAAAAGTTATGTTCACCCAAAAGAACTTGGGCCGCCTCCTGCATCCGGTTCACATCCAAGATCTTGTTCCGCCAACACGCATAGTCTTTTCCTATTGCGGGGCGCGGATCGGTCTCGCCGTATACGTACATGTACCTTCGCCGCACCGCCGATCGTCTCGCGTTGAAATCGTCCGGCGCACGTTCCGCCCAAATAACTGCCACGTGGTCCCCGATGACAGAATTCACGCCTTTAACCCATGCCGAAAGTGGTCTTTGGGGACCGATAAAACTAACCACCTGGTGTGTTGCATGGACGCCCGCGTCAGTGCGACCGGCGGCCGTCACTCGTATAGGTTCGTCGGCAACGTACCCCAGTGCTTTTTCGAGAACGCCCTGGACCGTTACTGGCCCGTGCTGCGCCTGAAATCCATGAAAGGCCGTCCCCACGTATTCGAGTCCTAGCGCAATGGTTTGCCTAGACACCATGGCTTTTATTTCCTCGAACCATATAAAACAAAACAACGATCCAGTGTCGAATCCATGCCTACGCAATCTGCACAGGTGACCGCACCAGATTCGGTGTTAGACCAGTAGAGGTATCAAATCCTCGGCGATTTGCACGCTGTTAAGCGCGGCCCCTTTTCGAACGTTATCGGAAACGACCCAAAGGTTTAACCCGCAAGGATGCGAGAGGTCCTCACGAATACGACCGATAAACACCGAGTCCTTACCCGCAGCATCCAGCACTGCGGTCGGATATTCGTCGGTCGTCTCGCCGTCTACCACAACAATGCCATCGGTGTTGGACAATAAATCGCGTGCATCCGCTGCACTAATTGGATCGCTTGTTTCGATGTGCAGAGCTTCTGAGTGTCCGTAAAAGACCGGGATCCGAACGCAGGTAGGATTGACCCGAATATTCTCGTCTTCAAATATTTTCTTGGTTTCCCAAACCATTTTCATTTCTTCTTGGGTATAGCCGTTGTCCTGAAATTCCCCAATCTGGGGGATTGCGTTGAAAGCGATTTGGACTGGATGAACAGCGGCTTCGACGTCGTTCCCATTCATCAGCTCTAACGTTTGAGCTGCGAGTTCGTTAATACCACCCGCGCCCGCGCCAGACACCGCCTGATAGGTCGCTACATTAATCCGATCAATACCAACTGCATCGTAGATGGGCTTCAACGCGACAACCATTTGTATAGTGGAACAATTCGGGTTAGCCACAATGTGTCGCGCGAATGCGTCCTGAATTCGATGGCCATTGACCTCGGGCACAACCAACGGCACGTCGTTCTCGTATCTGAACGCGGACGTATTGTCGACGACCATGGCCCCCGAGAGCACGGCCCGTTCGCCATGCTCTGCCGATACCGTTTCTCCCGATGAAAAAAAGGCAATCTGAGTATTCGAAAAGTCGAAATCGTCAAGCAACTGCACTCGAATCGATTTCCCCTGAAACTGAAGTCGTTTGCCAATGGATCGTTCACTTGCAAGCAACGCGAGTTCACCGACGGGAAAGTTACGTTCCTCGAGGATCTCTCGCATGGCCTCGCCCACAGCACCGGTAGCACCAGCAATGGCAACGTTGATTTCTTCCATTATCTGGGTCCAGTCATCCCTGTAGTAACCCAATAACCGCGTCCGCCATCTCGTCCGTACCCACCAACGTCAATTCAGCGGCCGCATCCGACGGCATAATGTCAGGCGTGCGGTAACGACATAGCACGTCAGCCACCGCCTGTTCCAGCCGATCTGCAATCTCTGCTTCAGCCAAGCTATACCGAAACATCATCGCACCCGAGAGAATAGTCGCCAGCGGATTGGCAATGTTCTGTCCGGCGATATCGGGTGCACTACCGTGAACGGGTTCAAAGAGTCCCTGTGCGCTGGCGTTGAGAGAAGCCGAGGGCAACATCCCTAGAGATCCTGTCAGCATTGCCGCGACATCGGAGAGAATATCGCCAAACATATTTCCGGTAACCATGACATCGAACTGACCAGGATGGCGAACAAGCTGCATCCCCGCGTTGTCAACATACATATGGGAAAGTTCCACATCGGGATAATCCACATGAACCTCGGTGACAACTTCGCGCCAGAGCTGTGTGACCTCAAGCACGTTGGCCTTGTCCACTGAGCAAAGGCGCCGACCTCTTTGGCGAGCAAGATCAAAAGCCGTTCTCGCAATACGGGCGATCTGATGTTCCTTGTATTCAAAAGTGTTATAGCCGCGGCGGCCGTCCTTGCCCCTTTCAATACCACGCGGCACGCCGAAATAGATCCCACCGGTCAGTTCGCGCACGATCATGATGTTGAGGTTCTTCACGAGCTCGGTTTTCAAAGACGACGCGTTCGCAAGGGACGGGAATGCCACCGCTGGGCGGAGGTTAGCGTATAGGTCCAAGGCCGCACGAATTTGCAGTAGGCCTCGTTCCGGTCGATCGTCCATTGCCAAATGATCCCACTTGGGACCACCCACCGATCCAAGAAGAATTGCATCCGATTGGCGGGCCGTATCAAGGGTTTCCTTCGGCAAGGGCCTACCGTATCGATCAATGGCAATACCGCCAATGTCCGCCGTAGCAAAGTCAAGTTCCGCGTGTCCCTGAGCGGCCGCTTCCATGACGCGCATCACATGCGGCATCACTTCCGCACCAATACCGTCGCCAGGGAGTATAAGAATGTTATGTTTCGTCATGGCTGAAAATCCACGGCATGGCCTCGCGATGCCGAACTTCGAATTCACGGATCTCATCTGAATAGACGAATGTCATGCCAATGTCATCGAGCCCCAGCAACAGAGGTTCTTTCCGCCCCGGGTCTATCTCAAAGGGAATATCGTCCACGGTTTCGATACAGAGCCGCTGAGCTTCGAGATTGACCTCGACCTCTAGTGCCCGTGGACCTGTCGCTAACCCGAATAAATAGTCAATGTTTTGTTCTTTTAAAACAATAGGTAATAAACCATTTTTAAAACAATTGTTGTAGAAAATATCAGCATAACTCGGCGCAATAACGCATCGGATGCCAAACTCAAGTAACGCCCATACCGCGTGTTCTCGGCTAGAACCGCACCCAAAATTTTGCCTGCCCAATAGGATGCTCACCCCCTGATACCGAGGATCGTTAAGAATAAATTCCCTATTAATTTTCCGTTCATTGGGGTTCTTGCCAATCTCGCCTTCGTCGATAAAGCGCCAGGCATCGAACAAATTCTCGCCATAACCGGTCCGCTTAATGGATTTGAGGAATTGCTTGGGAATGATTTGGTCGGTGTCCACATTTGCCCGGTCAAGTGGAACCACGAATCCCCGATGCACGTTAAAAGGATCTATCACATCAATTCTCGTGGGTCCGCAAAATGACCCGCTACGGCACTTACTACAGCCGTCGCTGGACTCACCAAGTGCGTGCGTCCCAGGTGACCCTGTCGCCCTTCGAAATTTCGGTTCGAAGTCGATGCAGCGCGCTCTTCCGGATACAAACGATCCGCGTTCATCGCCAAACACATTGAACATCCAGGATCGCGCCATTCAAAACCTGCATCCAAGAAGATTTTGTCTAGACCCTCCTGCTCGGCCTCGGCCTTAACCAGCCCTGATCCTGGTACTACGATGGCAGACTTCAACGTAGGTGACACTTTCCTTCCTCTCACGAGATCCGCCGCTACCCGAAGATCTTCGATACGTGAATTCGTGCAAGAACCAATAAAGACACGGTCGAGGCGGAGTTCCGTCATCGGCATACCAGGTTCCAAGCCCATATACTCAAGCGCCCTAACTGCCGTTTCCTCTTTCGCAGGATCATCAAAGGTGTCCGGCGCAGGTACGACGTCATCGATATCAACGACAAGTTCTGGGTTGGTTCCCCAAGATACCTGTGGTTTCAGTACGTCAGCGTCCAATTCGGCACTTAGATCAAACTCAGCATCCGGGTCCGACATCAATCCACTCCAATACCGTTCCGCCTTTTCAAGAAGCTCTCCTGCTGGAGCAAACGGACGACCTTCAAGGTAATCCAGAGTCACGTCATCAACCGCCACTAACCCTGCGCGCGCTCCCGCTTCAATTGACATATTGCATACGGTCATCCGTCCTTCCATCGACAACGACCGGATTGCCGTACCGGCATATTCGATCGTATGGCCTGTCGCTCCGGCGGTTCCCAACGCCCTAATAATCGCGAGCACAATGTCTTTCGCATACACGCCCTGTTGCAAGCTACCTGTTACTTCCACACGCATATTCTGAGACTTCGTTTGAACCAAACACTGAGTGGCGAGCACGTGTTCGACTTCCGAAGTGCCAATGCCAATCGCAAGTGCCGCGAAGGCGCCATGGGTGGACGTGTGCGAATCACCACACACAATTGTTGTCCCAGGTAAGGTGACTCCTTGTTCTGGACCAATCACGTGGACGATGCCTTGTCGCCGATCGGTCATATCAAACTGTCGAATTCCAAAATCGTTACAGTTTCGATCCAGTGCAATGACCTGTTCTCGGGAGATCGGATCCTCGATTCCCTTGATCCCTGCCGCTCGATTCTGCGTCGGCACATTGTGATCTGGGGTGGCAAGGTTAGCGCCCAGTCGCCACGGTGTCCTTCCCGTCAGCCGTAATCCTTCAAACGCTTGCGGGGAAGTTACTTCGTGCAACAAATGTTGGTCGATATACAAAATCGTCGTGCCATCTGACCTTTGTCCGACGACGTGCGCGTCCCATATTTTGTCGTAGAGGGTTTTAGTCATTTTGCCGCTCTAATCAACGACCGAGCATCCTAGTAATTCGAAAAAGGGATAAAACATTCTACATAACCGGGACACGTGTCGGGGGCCTCGTCAACGCGTAATTCAACAAGATTACCGCGTTACGTCCGCATTCTGCGCTCGATCTCGAAGCGCGTGGTCCATGAGCACGAGTGCGACCATCGCCTCGGCGATCGGCGTCGCTCGAATGCCAACACATGGGTCGTGGCGTCCAGTAGTTACCACTTCCACTTCGTTTCCCGCGCGATCAACGCTCTTACCAGGCTGGGTCAGACTCGATGTGGGTTTCAATGCAATGCTAACAACGATGTCCTGTCCCGACGATATGCCGCCAAGAATTCCACCGGCGTTATTGGAAAGGAAGCCCGACTTATCCATCTCATCTCGGTGTTGACTGCCATGTTGTTGAATGACACCGAAGCCCGCGCCGAATTCGACGCCTTTAACGGCATTGATACTCACGAGCGCCGCCGCCAAATCAGCATCCAATTTGTCGAACACTGGCTCGCCCAAGCCCACCGGCATATTGCTTGCCATCACATTGACTCTCGCGCCGATGGAATCACCGTCGAGCCGAAGTTGTTCAATCAATTCGGCAATGGCGTCGATCACTTCGGGATCCGGGCAGAAAAACGGGTTCTCGTGGACCGTATCTAACGATTTTACTTCGGGCCGTATGGGGCCGATCTCTGCAAGGTAACCGCGTATCTCGGTGCCATAGGTCAAACCGAGGTATTTCTTTGCAATCCCAGCAGCCGCAACTCGCATCGCAGTTTCCCGCGCGGACGCTCGGCCTCCGCCACGGTAATCCCGGTGGCCATATTTTCGGTCATAGGTGAAATCTGCATGGGCAGGACGGTATAGGTCTTTGACCTTTCCGTAATCTCTCGAACGTTGACCCGTATTTTCGATCACAAGTCCGATTGGAGTACCCGTAGTTTTACCTTCAAAAACGCCCGAAAGTATCTTTACTTGATCGTCTTCCTGACGCTGCGTCGTGTATTTGGACTGGCCCGGGCGTCTCCGATCCAAGTCCCCTTGCAAATCCTCCTCACTGATTTCAAGACCGGGCGGACAGCCATCGACCACCGCGCCCATCGCAAGTCCGTGACTTTCGCCAAAGGTCGTAACCGTAAAAGTCTGTCCAAACGTATTGCCAGCCATCCCATCAGCTTACCGCAAGAACGTTTCCGCGTCGGCCACGAAAACACCGAAACCCCCGTCCTCCTGTCGCACGGAGGTCTCGAGTACCGGCCAAAATATGTCGTACGCTGGAAACACACGTAAAAAGTTTGCCGTTGCACTGCCCGTTTCGCCAACCAAGATGCCTTTAGGCGTCATCCAGTCGCCGATCTCCATCAGTATGGATCGCCAACATTCAAGGCCATCGTGACCTGCGGCGAGACCTGCTCGTGGCTCATACGTGTACTCGTCTGGCAGTCGTTCTAATTCGTCAACTGAAACGTAGGGAGGATTGGCAATGATGACGTCGTACTCGTTAGGTTCTAGTTGATCAAATAAATCCGATTGCACAATCTCAACCGTGTCCGACACGCCATGCCGCAAAATATTCGATTTCGCCGATAACAACGCGCGCTCATCAATATCGATCAACGTGACCAACGCCTCGGGAAATGCCAACGCTGACATCACCCCAAGACAACCCGTCCCGCAACAGAGGTCTAAAATGCGATCAGGAGGCTCTCGCAACCACGGCTGTAGTTTAGTCTCGACGATTTCGCCGATTGGCGAGCGCGGTATCATTACGCCAGGATCAACGTCGAACCATCGATTAAAGTACCAAGCCAACCCAGTCAGGTAGGCTACTGGCACCCGATCGCTGAGACGACGAGACAAACGATCTTCCACACACCGCTCAAACACGTCGTTGATTGAGTCGCTGGTCTGTTGCTCCAGGAGGCCGTGTACCAACACCCACGCCTCCGTGAGCGCGCCATTGGATCCGTGGCCGTAATAGATATCCGAAGAATGTTCTAACCGACTGGCAACATCCCGCACCAACGCTTCCACCGCAGCAGGACTTCGAAATCCCTTACTCACCTCGGAGGCGGCTTGGAAGCACCAGTTCTAATCTTGAGTGGTTTGCTTCTCGTGTCGGCGATAACGGGCCGACGCCAAACGGTACCGTTGCCACCCCGCTAACTTTCGTAATACGTTCCGCGACTGATTTGGCGCACTCCTCGGACCGTTGAAGAAGATCGTCGACTTCCGAAGACCCATGTAGATGACAAACCACATAGATTTGTTGTCCAACAAAACTGGTTAACGATTCTGCCAGCAACTCCAATTTGTCGAGCTGGCTGGCGTCCAGCATGCCTAGTTGGTTTGGAACAACCTCCTCGATGCGGATAAATCCGCTCTTTGCCAGCCGCTCAGCAAAATTGCGATTCCCGTCAAAGTTGACGCCGAAGCTTGTTACGACCTGCTCAACGTGGACGTATATGCGTTTGTTCCCGCGCTCAACGAGATAAACCGCGACCAACATTTGCTTTCCATCCACCTTGAATGTCGCCGCAAGGTAATGCTGATTCCTGTTTGGTGCAGCCAAGAGACGTATACCAAAGACGTCGTTAGCCCAAATTGAAGCACGGCCGCACGCGGGACCGCGGCACTGGAAAAGAACCTTAGCAGCGATCCGACTCATTTGCTTTTCGTAGTAATCGAGGACCTCGGCCAACCTAAAACCAGGAGGTATCTGGTAGGTGACGCGAGTTTTCTCACCTTCAACACGTACTGCATCTTCGAAACGTACCTCCTGACCCATCTTGTCAACGGGACCAATGATGAATTCGTGCGGTCGGGATTCTTCGATTGTTTCGAATCCGACAATCCACGACCGGGGAAAGCGACTTATTGACGCAACATCGGAAGATTCCGGTATATCCACATTCGCCCACGTGGGAACGGCTAAAGAAACGATGATCGGCCACAATTTCAATTTGCCGTCCCCCAAGCGGTTGGCTTAGCGAATTCAACGTCAAGTTGCTGCTCGCCCGTCATCAATCCATTGATAACTTCGTCTATCGAGCCCCCTTCGAATAGCACACGAAATAGCGCTTCGGCTAACGGCATGTACAGACCCAGCTGATCCCGTTTTTGATGCACGACGTGTAACGTGTTGACACCCTCCGCCAACTTGCCCAACTCGTCCATCGCTTGATGAAGCGGCATGCCGGCGGCGATCCGGTAGCCCAATTGGTAATTCCTAGAAAGTGGCGACGTACACGTCACCATCAGATCACCTACACCGGCAAGCCCCAGAAACGTATAGGGATTAGCGCCCATCGATTCGGCGAATCGACTCATCTCGGCGAGACTTCGCGTAATTAGCATCGCGATCGTGTTTTGGCCTACCTCGAGTCGAGCAGCCATTCCGCAAATGATCGCATAAATATTCTTGAGCGCACCGCCCAGCTCGACGCCATAGATATCTTCGCTTGAATAGACGCGAAACGTCTCACTCGCAAATACAGTCTGAACACATTCACACAGTGCAGAGTCGCGACTAGCGACGACCGTTCCAGTGAAATGTCCATCAGCTATTTCTTCGGCGATATTGGGCCCACTAATAACTCCAATCCGACGATCCGGCAATTCCTCCTCAAGGATCTGACTCATCAAGTTAAACCCTGGTGCCTCCACGCCTTTCGTCCCACTAACTACATAGGTTTCGTTGGCGACATAAGGAGCCAACTCGATAGACACGGCTCTAAAGGATGTGCTTGGAACGGTAATAAACAGCAGGTCACTTTCGGTTACCGCTATTTCAAGGTCCAGCGTGGGAGTGACTTTCTCCTCAAGCGGATGACCCCGTAGGTAGCGGCGATTCTCGCCGTACTTTTCAATTTCGGCGAGTTGTTGCGAATCACGCATCCACAAATACGCTGGCACACCATTTCCAGAAACAATGTTCGCAACGGCCGTGCCGAAGTTACCCGCGCCAATGATCGCTATTTGCAATTTACTTCCGTCATTCTAGGAGATTGATGAGAAGACGATTAATACGTTGTACATATTCGCCCGGCTCGAGCAACGCTGTCCCATCCGCGAGAGAGGCCTGATCAAAGAGAATCAAAACCATGTCACTAAATCTAGCCTCGTCAGATTCAGCGTCCAATCGTTCGATCAGCGGATGGCCTATGTTGATCTCAAAGTGTGGTTTGGAGCTTGGCACCGATTGGCCCGTCGCCTCCATAATACGGCGCATTTGTTGTCCCATGTCATCGTCGCCAAGTACGAGGCACGACGCCGACTCGGTCAGTCTGGTCGACCGCCGCACCGATTCAACCTTCTCGCCCAACACCTCTTGAATCCGGTTGACTAAGGGATCGTCATCCAAACTTTTAGGCTTTTCGACATCCGGTAGGTCAAGTTCGCCACGCATAATGTCTTGAAACGACCAGCCATCGGACTCCGTCAAAAAAGACATCACCCACTCATCAACACGGTCCGTCAACAACAACACATCAATATTCTGCTGCTTGAATACTTCGAGGTGCGGGCTTTGACGAGCCGTCGTGAGATTGTCGCTCAACAGGTAATAGACCGTTTTTTGTTCGGCTTTTGCACGAGCCCTATACATCCCGAGCGAAATACGCTGATCTGAGGACTCATCCGCCGTGGATGTGAAGCGCATGAGGTTAAGCAGGACGTCACGGTTGGTTGCGTCCTCTCCCGCCCCTTCCTTAAGCACCTGCCCAAACTCGTCCCAGAACGCGCCGTACTTATCAGGATCCTTTTCCGCCATTTTTCCGAGCATGTCGAGTACCCGCTTGGTTAGCGCATTCCTAATCGAAAGCACGTGCTCAGATTGTTGCAGCAATTCACGCGAGACATTGAGTGGCAAGTCATTGGAGTCAACTACACCGCGGACGAAACGGAGGTATAGCGGTAGGAATTGATCCGCGTCGTCCATAATAAAGACCCGCTGCACATAGAGCTTAAGCCCTCTCGGTAACTCGCGATTCCACAAATCGAACGGTGCACGCGCAGGCACATAAAGCAAACTGGTGTATTCAAGTTTGCCTTCGACTCGGTTGTGCGACCACGCCGTGGGGTCCTCAAAATCATGGGAGATGTGCTTGTAGAACTCCTGGTATTCGGTCTCCGAAACCTCAGAACGAGATCGCGTCCACAGCGCTTTGGCGGAATTGACGATCTCCGTTTCATCGCTCGCTTCGTCATCGCCTTTCGGCATTTCGACGGGTATCCCGATGTGGTCGCTGTAACGCCGCACAATATTTCGTAACCTGAACCCGTCGGCGAATTCCAACGCATCCTTTTTTAGCTTGAGCGTCACACGCGTTCCACGGGTCGTGTCAGCGTCGTCAACAATGAAGTCATCTTCGCCGCTTGACTTCCAACTCGTGCCCTTGCCCTCCCCAGCCTTCTGGGTAAGCACCTCGACCTCGTCGGCAACGATGAACGAACTATAAAAACCGACACCAAACTGGCCGATCAATGTGGAGTCTTGTTGTTGATCACCGGTAAGGTTGGCGAAAAATTCTTCGGTACCGGAGCGGGCGATGGTGCCAAGATTCTCGATAACTTCCTGCCTCGACATACCAATGCCATTGTCTTCAACCGTCAGTGTTCCCTCGTCTTTGTCGAATCCAATGAAAATTCGGTAGTCCGGATCTACCTCGGATAGCTCCGGTCGTTCTAACGCTTCGAACCGCAACCTGTCGATTGCATCCGAAGCATTGGATATCAGCTCCCGTAGAAATATTTCCTTGTTCGAGTACAGGGAATTGATCATCAGTTGCAGCAACTTCCGTGCCTCGGTCTGAAAGCCATGTGTTTCTGCCGTCATCGCTTACTCCCAACCCGTAACTTCTGCTAACGCCTCGCCAATGTCGGCCAGACTCTGCACGGTTCGAACTCCCGCGGCCTCCAACGCAGTGAATTTCTCGCGCGCGGTCCCTTTTCCGCCAGCGATAATCGCACCCGCATGCCCCATTCGTTTACCGGGTGGTGCCGTCACACCTGCGATATACGCAACCACCGGTTTCGACACCTGCGTTTTGATAAATTCGGCGGCTTCCTCTTCCGCCGTGCCTCCAATTTCGCCGACCATAACGATGGCTTCGGTGGCATCGTCTTGCTGAAAAAGACCCAACACATCAATGAAGTGCGTTCCTGGTATCGGGTCACCGCCAATCCCAACACACGTTGTCTGTCCGAAGCCTTTATCCGTCGTTTGTTTGACGGCTTCATAAGTCAGCGTCCCCGAACGCGAAACTACGCCGACCTTACCAGGCAAATGAATATCACCCGGCATAATTCCGATTTTGCATTCGCCCGGTGTGATGACACCGGGACAATTGGGACCAATCAATCGAGTCCCAGAGATCTCGGTGCGCGCCTTAACCTCAAGCATGTCCAGTGTTGGAATGCCTTCAGTAATACAGACGATTAGGTCGATACCCGCATCAATAGCCTCCAGTATGGAATCTTTGCAGTACGGGGCTGGGACATAAATTACCGTCGCGCCCGCGTGGGTTTCTTCCACCGCCTCACGCACCGTATCGAATATGGGTAAGCCCAGATGTTCGCCGCCGCCTTTACCAGGCGTCACACCACCAACCAACTCCGTCCCGTACGCGAGCGCCTGTTCAGAATGCAGCGTACCCTGAGAACCTGTAAAACCCTGACAAATCACCCGTGTCGTACGGTTTACCAGGATGCTCACGCGGAACCTCCCGCCGCTGCAATCGCTTTTTCGGCGGCGTCCACCAAGGAGTTGGCAATAATAAGATTAAGCCCACTGGATTCCAGTCTTTCGGATCCTTGCTCGGCACTATTCCCTTTGAATCTCACCACCACGGGGACGTCAACACCGATCTCTTCAATGGCCGTGACGATCCCCTCAGAAATGGTTGCGCAAGACACAATGCCGCCAAAGATGTTAATGAGTACGGCACGAACATTGGCGTCGGATAAAATAATCTTGAACGCCTCAGCGACGGCTTCTCGACTCGCACCACCACCAACATCGAGGAAGTTAGCCGGGTCACCACCATGCAACTTGACCAAATCCATGGTACCCATGGCAAGACCAGCGCCATTAACCATGCAGCCTATGTTGCCGTCCAAGGCGACATAGTTCAGACCGAACGCGTCAGCCCGTACTTCTCGCGCATCCTCCTGAGCGATATCCCGCATACTGCGAAGACCGTCTTGACGGTACAACGCATTTCCGTCCACATTGATCTTAGCGTCCAGACAGTGGACGTCACCCGCCTCGGTAATCACCAGTGGATTGATTTCGATCAAAGTGCAATCTAATTTATTAAATAATTCCAATAAGTTTTTGAATAATTTGGTAAATTGATTTACTTGATCTCCTTCCATACCGAGCTGAAAAGCCAAATCCCTGCCCTGATATGACTGCGCCCCAACGAAAGGATCGATAGTGATACGGAAAATCTTCTCGGGGCTTTCCTCAGCAACCTTCTCGATTTCGACTCCACCCTCCTTCGAGGCCATCACAACTATGCGGCTACTACTCCGGTCGATCACGGCTCCCAGGTACATTTCCCGCTCAATGCCTGCACAAGCCTCGACATAGATCTGGTTCACAGGCTGCCCATCGGCATCCGTTTGCACCGTCACCAGACGCGTACCGAGCCAGCGATCTGCGAAAGCGCGTACCTGCTCGGTTGAATCGACGAGCTGTACTCCACCCGCTTTACCACGGCCACCCGCATGGACTTGAACTTTGCAGACCCATGCCGTACCT
The DNA here is from genome assembly GCA_046582115.1 of Pseudomonadales bacterium. GTDB lineage: Bacteria > Pseudomonadota > Gammaproteobacteria > Pseudomonadales > Azotimanducaceae > UBA11889. The sequence continues at coordinate 29,989 of JAYGFA010000077.1, forward strand.
CCGATGCGTTCCGCCGCCGCGAGCGCCTCATCCGGGGTGTCAACGGCATATCCAACCGAAACGGGCAATCCGTAGTCGGCAAAAAGACGCTTCGCCTGGTATTCGTGAAGATTCATTGGACGTTGTTCCCCCGAACCTGCCGCACCCTAAACGGACGCTACATAACTACCATCACTTTTTCTTTCTATTTACCATATGAATCGCCCGTCCCCCAGCGGCAAGCGCTGCTTCGTGAAACGCTTCAGAGAGCGTGGGATGCGCAAACATTGTCAATCCCAAATCTTCCGCGCTTGCGTTAAATTCCATGGCGATTACGGCCTGGGCTATCAACTCGGATGCCTGCGGTCCGAACACGTGTACGCCGAGTATCTGATCCGACGCCGCATCGGTAACAATCTTAACCAAACCTTCGGCATCGTTCGCCGCTATTGCGCGACCGTTCGCTCCAAAGGAAAAGGATCCGGCCGTGATGGCCTCGCCCTCTGCCGTCAATTCCTGTTCGGTCCGCCCCACCCAAGCGATCTCCGGGTGGGTATAAATCACATTTGGAACGGTGGCGTAGTTGACCAGTGGTTTGAACCCTGCGATTCGCTCGGCAACCATCACTCCTTCTTCTGCTCCTTTGTGGGCCAGCATCGGACCGCGTACCACATCGCCCACGGCAAATACGCCAGGAACACCCGTTTCACAAAGATCGTTAACGTACAAAAAGCCTCGCTCGTCTACGCTAACGCCGCTATCCGGCGTAAGGAGACCTTCCGTGTATGGACATCTCCCGACTGCAACGATCAACTTGTCCACAGAAATGCTCTGATCGCCATCGCTGTCCTGGTAGGTGACATCCACACTTCCATTTGTTTCAGCAGCGGCAACAACCCTCGTGCTCAAACGGATATCAAGTCCCTGCTTCCGAAACGTTCGTAAAGCCTCACGGGCGATACGCGTGTCCACCATGGGTAAGAACGTATCGAGCGCTTCGAGCATGGTCACCTGTGCCCCGAGGCGGGCCCATACACTGCCAAGCTCAAGCCCAATGGCGCCTGCACCAATGATCCCAAGTCGCTTCGGAACGACTCCAAACTCCAAGGCGCCCGTCGAATCGACAATTCCATCATTGGAAACAGGTGCCGCCTCAAGATCCAAGGGCACCGAACCTGGTGCAAGGATCACATGTTCGGCACTCAACTCATTGGTCAGTCCTTGGTGGTCCAACCACGCCACCCGACGTCCCGAAAGCAGCCTCGCCGAACCCGCATAAAAGGTGACGCCATTGGCTTCGAAAAGCGATGAGATGCCACCGGTCAATTGCGTAACAACAGCATCCTTTCGGGCAATCATCTTCGGGAGATCAAGACGTACCCCTTTCGTTTCGATTCCTAACGCATCCAAACCATCGAGTTCCGCATACTTCTGTGACGCGTCGAGCAACGCTTTAGACGGGATACAACCCCAGTTCAAGCAGGTCCCGCCCAGCGATGGGTCGCCGTCCTTGCCGCGGGTGCGATCAATACATGCCGTCTTCAGCCCCAATTGCGATGCTCGGATCGCAGCCGTGTAGCCAGCAGGACCCGCGCCAATCACGACGACTTCATAACTCAACACATCACTCACGAAACGTCCTTCACAGTTCTAAAAGAATCCTCGCTGGGTCTTCAATCATGCCTTTAATCGCAACGAGAAATCGAACCGCTTCTTCACCATCGATCAAACGATGATCATACGAGAGCGCTAGATACATCATGGGTCTAACCACAATCTCGCCATCCTCGACGACAGGGCGATCCTGTATTTTATGCATGCCTAAAATCGCCGTTTGCGGTGGATTGAGTACCGGCGTCGACATCAACGAGCCAAACACACCGCCATTGGATATCGTGAATGTGCCGCCCTGAAGATCCTCCAGAGAAAGCTTGCCGTCGCGTGCTTTACCACCATACTCGCCTACCTGATCTTCAATTTGAGCGAGGCCGAGTGCATCCGCGTCGCGAATTACAGGAACAACCAACCCCCGCTCCGTGCTGACAGCGACACCGATGTCGTAGTACCCGTGATACACAATGTCGTTTTCATCGATCGATGCATTAACTGCAGGAAATCGCTTTAAGGCCTCTACCGACGCGCGGACAAAGAAACTCATGTAGCCCAATCGGGTCCCATGATGGCTTTGCTGGAACTCTTGTTGATATTTTTCGCGTATACGTTTGATCGGGGCCATACCCACTTCGTTGAACGTTGTAAGAGTTGCCGCTGTTTGCTGACCCTCGACGAGGCGCCGGGCAAGACTCGCTCGAAGTCGCGTCATCGGCACTCGCCGTTCGACTCGCTCGCCCAACGCGACAGAATCAGGTTCCCCACCCAAATCGACCGAACGTTGCAGACCGTCATCGAGACCTTTATCGCCTGCCTCCACCAATGCCATTACATCGGTTTTAGTCACGCGCCCATCACGACCCGAGCCACTCAAACCTTCTGTATCAATATCATTTTCAAGCGCCATTTTTCGAGCTGCGGGCGAGAGCCTAGTGTCTTCGAAATCAGAGCTTGTTGAGGATGGCTGCTCGGGAACCGGCTCCGGTCTCGGCACATCGATGTCGCCTGCTTCGAATTGCGCAATTACCTCCTCGCTCTCAACAGTGTCCCCCTCTTCCTTGATTACCTCCGTCAAACTCCCATCAGCTGGAGCAAAAACCTCGATGACCACCTTGTCGGTCTCAATGTCTACCAACAATTCGTCTCGAGCAATGGACTCACCCGGCCGCACATGCCAAGCAGCCACTGTGCCTTCGGAAATCGACTCAGGAAACGTTGGCGCTTTGATATCGATGGTCATAAGTTTCCATGGATGAGTCGCACGTACACACTCATCATCAATCGAACAATGCCTCTCTTACCAACCGCAGCTGCCGTTCGATGTGCTTGCTTACGTATCCGCCCGCCGTGGCTGCAAAAGCTTCGCGTCCAGCGTACGACAGATAGAGCTTATCATTGTGGTCCAAAATGACCCGGCGTATATGGTGTTGGCTCGAATACCACGCGCCCTGGTTCATGGGTTCCTCCTGACACCACACCACGTCTTTAATGTTTCGAAAAGGTGCAATCTCGCGCCGCAAGTCACTTTCGGGGAATGGGTATAACTGCTCCAATCGGACGATCGCTACATTTTCTGCGCCTTCCTTGCGGCGCTGCTCCAAGAGATCGTAGTAGATCTTGCCTGAACAAAGGACAAGGCGATTCACGTGACTTGGATCCACCGCATCAATTTCGCCAAGCACCGTGTGGAACCGACCCGCGGTAAGATCCTCCAACACCGAAACCGCTAGCTTATGCCTTAGAAGGCTTTTTGGCGTTAAGACGATGAGTGGTTTGCGCAACGGTCGGATAACTTGCCGCCGAAGCATATGGAACATTTGTGCTGGCGTCGTCGGGAGACAAATCTGCATGTTATGTTCAGCCGAGAGCTGTAAAAAGCGTTCCAACCTGGCGGAAGAATGCTCGGGGCCCATACCTTCATATCCATGGGGTAGCAACATAACCAATCCACATAGACGCTCCCACTTCGCCTCACCACTCGAAACGAACTGATCAATGACAACCTGAGCACCATTCGCAAAGTCGCCAAACTGTGCTTCCCAGATGCAAAGTGCTCCAGGCGTCGTTGTTGCGTAGCCGTATTCAAAGGCAAGCACCGCTTCCTCCGAAAGTAGCGAATCGTAAACATCAAAGGTCGGCCATTCAGAAAGATGATTGAGAGGGATATGACGTTTGCCGTCTCGTTGATTGTGCAATGCAGCATGTCGGTGCGAAAACGTTCCCACGCCCACGTCCTGTCCCGTCAATCGGACAGGGTGTCCCTGATCGAGCAGTGACGCATACGCTAGTACCTCGGCGAATCCCCAATTGATTGGCATGGCGCCCGCCGCCATGCGTCGCCGGTCCTCAATTATTCTTTGTACCTGTCGGTGTAAAACGAACCCCGCCGGGACCCTGTTCACACCCTCCGCAAGCTCCCTAAGACGTGTAAGGGCGAAACCTGTGTCCGCGCGTGCTGTCCACTCGTGGCCAAGGTACGGTCGCCAGTCAACAAAAAGATCCGTATCTGGCTCTTGCACTAAGGAAAGGGCCACATGGTCTCCCGAGTCGAGCTGATCACGATATCGCGAAGCCCAGCGATCAATTTCAGAGCTCGGCAATGTGCCATCGGCTCGCAGTCGCTCAGCATACAGGGAGCATACGGTTGGGTGCTGGCGAATCGACGCATACATTACTGGTTGCGTCTTCATCGGCTCCTCGGCCTCGCTGTGTCCTCGCCGTCGATAACCCACTAGATCGATGACAATGTCCTTATGGAAGGCCATGCGGTAATCAACAGCCAACTGCATGGCAAAGACAGCGGCTTCCGGGTCGTCTCCGTTAACGTGAAAAATCGGTGCCCGGACCATTTTTGCGATCTCGCTGCAATATTCACTTGACCGCGCATCGTCAATGCGGTGGGTCGTAAAACCGATTTGATTGTTGACAATGATGTGTATCGTTCCGCCGGTGTGAAAACCGCGGGTCTGGGACATCTGGAACGTTTCCATCACCACCCCTTGACCCGCGAATGCTGCATCGCCATGTATCACAAGAGGGACCACAAGATCTCCGGAGTAGTCCCGGCGTCGATCTTGGCGCGCGCGAACGGATCCCTCAACGACCGGGCCAACGATCTCGAGATGCGAAGGGTTGAATACCAGGGCCACGTGCATCTCGCCGCCAACAGTTATGACGTTGGAAGAAAACCCTTGGTGATACTTAACGTCTCCCGTCCGATCCCCGTCAGGTGTTTTTCCATCAAACTCATCGAACAAGTCCGCAGGCTGCTTACCGAGCACGTTCACTAATACATTCAAACGACCTCGATGCGCCATGCCGATAACAGTTTCCACGACGCCATGTGAACCACACCGCTGCAAGCCCTCATGCAACATAGGAATCAGACTTTCACCACCTTCAAGCCCAAATCGTTTCGTACCCGGATATTTATTGTGTAAGTATTTTTCGAGGCCTTCTGCTGCCGTAAGCCGTTCAAGGATGGTGTGCCGGTGCTCATGCGAAAATGTCGGCCTTGCGTGTACTGATTCGAGTCGCTTACGCAACCACAGCTGCTCATCTGCGTCGGTAATAAACATGTACTCCGTTCCGATCGATCGGCAATATGTGTCCTCAAGTGCGTTGATAATGACCCGCAGTGACGCTTGCCCGCTTTCAAAAAAATGCGAGGATCCCGTCTGGAACACGGTGTCGAGATCGCCGTCCGTTAAATTGTGATAGTCAAGATCAAGCTCGGGCGCCGGATCCCGTACCCAGACGTTGAGCGGATCGATAGAGGCACGACGGTGTCCCCTGTGTCTATATGCGCTGATTAGTTCCAGAACACGAACCTGTTTACGTTCATGTTCTGAGCTAACTTCGGCGCTTACCTTTTCAGGGCGTGCTTTGAGGCGATTTCGGCCTAAACGTTCGAAGTGCCGAACGATTGCCCCGTGGGGAAAATCGACTCGAATGCCATCCACCATGGGCAATTTTTCAAAATAATCACGCCACTCCTCGGGAACCACATTCGGATTTTCCAGAAACTGTTCGTACATCATCTCGACGTATGCCGCGCTTCCCCCTGAAATATGGGAACTCCGCTGCATACGAATTAGATAGTTCTCATCCATGGCGCTTCAGCGCGTTTAAAGATGAAACATGGAACGCGCTGTCTTCAGGAACCCTGCTTCAACAGCAACGAACGTATCTTACCTATAGCACGAGTCGGATTCAGACCTTTCGGGCACACGCTTACGCAATTCATGATGCCGCGGCACCGAAACAAGCTAAACGGGTCATTGAGTTTTGATAGGCGTTCTTCGGTCGCCGTGTCACGACTGTCGGCTAGGAACCGATACGCTTGAAGTAACCCCGCTGGCCCTATGAACTTATCCGGATTCCACCAAAACGAAGGGCACGAAGTAGTACAACACGCGCACAATATACACTCGTATAACCCTTCGAGTTCCGCGCGCTCCTCCGGCGACTGCAGCCGTTCCTGCGTTGGTGGCGGCTCGTCGTTGATGAGGAATGGGTCTACTTTCTCGTACTGGTTGTAGAACTGGGTCATGTCCACTACCAAGTCGCGGATAACGGGCAAACCTGGCAGCGGCTTAAGGACCAAGGTCTTGTTGTTGGCAACTTCCGACACGGGTGTTTTACAGGCCAACCCGTTCATCCCATTCATATTGATTCCATCTGATCCGCACACTCCCTCACGACAGGAACGTCGATACGCCACCGTCGGATCCTCTGTTTTAACGAGTTGGAGAACGTCAAGTACCATCAAATCGCGGTCTGCAGGAATATCAATTTGATATTCCTGCATACGTGGCGTTACATCATGGCCAGGTACGTATCGGTATACGCTTACGTGCATATTTAGTACGTACGCTCCTCCGGTTCGAATCTCGGAACACTCTTAGGCGTTAAATTGACCGGCCTTTTTCCAACCCTCATTTCTTTCGGAAAATACAGTGAGTGGCAGAGCCAATTCTCGTCGTCTCTTGTCCGATAGTCGACGCGCGCATGAGCGCCCCGGGTTTCACGCCGACCTTCAGCAGTAATTGCGGTTGCTTCGGCTACGTCAAGCAGGTTATCGAGTTCCAGCGCTTCCAGCCGCGCCGTGTTAAAAATTTCACTCTTGTCCGGAAGATGTGCGCACGCGATCCGCTTGCGAAGTTCGGCCAAGACCCGCATACCCTCGATCATGTTGGATTCTGTCCGAAATACCCCGAAATTGATCTGCATCGTGTCTTGTAGTTCCTTCTTTAAATCGGCTACCGCTTCGCCACCCGAAGAATTGTCCCAGCGATCTAAGCGCGCGAGGGCACGATCCAGATCACCCTCGCTTGCGTCGCGAAAACTGACACCCTGACGCAGGATATTTTCGATATGTATACCTGCTGCACGGCCAAACACGATCAAATCGAGCAACGAATTGCCTCCCAAACGATTCGCACCATGTACCGATACGCAAGCAGTTTCACCAACCGCATATAAACCCTCGATCGGAACATCACCACCAACCGCATCTTGGGTTAACGCCTGTCCGTCCATGGTCGTTGGAATTCCTCCCATCATGTAATGGCAAGTGGGAATGACCGGTATTGCTTCTTTGACCGGGTCGGCGTGGGCATAGGTGCGCGACAGCTCCAAAATTCCTGGTAATCGACTTTCAAGGACGTCTTTGCCCAAATGATCAAGTTTCAAAAGAACATGGTCGGCTTCCGGACCACAGCCGTTGCCCGCTAGAATTTCAAGGATCATCGAACGCGCCACAACATCACGACTCGCCAAGTCTTTCGCATTAGGCGCATACCGCTCCATGAAGCGCTCGCCATCCTTGTTGATGAGGTATCCACCCTCGCCGCGACATCCCTCCGTGATGAGAATCCCATGACCCGCGATACCCGTTGGGTGAAATTGCCACATCTCGATATCTTGAACCGGGCATCCGGCGCGTAATGCCATTCCTATGCCATCACCCGTATTCATCAGCGCATTAGTCGTGCTCGCGTATATACGGCCAGCGCCCCCCGTCGCAAAAACCGTTGCTTGCGCTTTGACATACACGGTCTCGCCCGTTTCGATACATATTGCTACAACACCTACAACCACCTCATCTTGGTTCTTGACAAGATCCACAGCGAACCATTCTGACAAAAACGTCGTCCCGGCACGTAGATTCGCTTGGTATAGCGTATGCAGTAGCGCGTGACCGGTGCGGTCCTCAGCAGCGCAGGTACGCGACGCCTGACCGCCTTTTCCATAGTCCTTTGATTGCCCACCGAACGGACGCTGATAGATCCGCCCGGACTCGGTGCGTGAGAAAGGCATCCCCATGTGCTCAAGCTCATAAACAGTCTCTGGACCCACACGGCACATGTACTCAATCGCGTCCTGGTCTCCTATGTAATCAGAGCCTTTGACAGTGTCGTACATGTGCCAACGCCAATCGTCATCCGGATCGTCACTGCCAATCGCACAGGTGATCCCGCCTTGCGCGGAGACGGTGTGCGAACGTGTTGGAAATACCTTTGAAATAACCGCAGTTTTCAATCCCGACTGCGCTAGTTGAAGGCCCGCGCGCATGCCGGCGCCGCCGCCCCCGACGATCACCCCATCGAATGTGAGCGTGCGCACAGCCATCAGCCAAGACCCCAGATAATCGCGCTTCCCCAGGCGAGATAGATCAACAATAACGCAACGATCAACGCCTGATAGCCCTGGCGCAAGAACGTTGACCGTTTGCCAAATGACAATGGTCGAATGTAATCCGTCCCGATCGTCCACATTCCGATCCACGCGTGCACACATAAGGATACAAGGGACACGGTCGAGAAAATCATCATGGGCACGGACCGAAAAAAACCGACCCAATCAACATACGGGAGCTCTCGGTGAGATAACAAAAAACCCAGCATACAGAACGTATAAAGGCCTAGTACTACCGCGCTCGCGCGCTGCAAGACAAAATCGAAGAGTCCTCGGTTACGTATGCTGAGCGGACCCACTACCACAACCAAAATCCCGCCGAGAGGGCGAGCAATCCGCTAACCGTTATCACCAGGTATGAGCCCACAACCGCGGCGGCGTGGGAATCGCCTATATGCATATCAAGCAGGAGATGTTTAATACCGGCCGCCACGTGGTAGATCAACCCAGAAAGAATCAACCAGAGCAAATACGTTTCCGGCGTTCCGTCGAGGCGATCTATCACAGAGTTTAAACCAACCTCGGACCCTAACGACCGATCTAGTAAAAACAACAAGTACGCCGAGCCAAAAAATAGAAACGCTCCGGAAACGCGGTGCAGAAACGACGCAATGGCGTGTACTGGCTGCCGTATGATCGTGTCAAACCCTAGATTGACGGGGCGTTCAGTATTCATTCAGGTAACGCTGGTCATTTCCCGAGGTATCAAGAGTGCTTCCGGAAACACCGCCCGGCGTCTGCATCATAGTCCATGACCCAAAACTTAACTACGAAAGAAGGTGAAAAATCTTGGTCCGCGCGCTGTTACATTGATAAGATCAAGGCAGCCCCGATACGCTCGATCGCCCGGTTCCTGCAACAGCGATCCACAAGGGGGTTAACAGAGGGCATGGCGGATAAAACAGCTCGGCTATCAGTTGGAGGGGTCGAAGTCGACCTCCCGGTATACAGTCCGACCGAGGGTCAAGACGTTATTGACGTGGGAAAACTAACTGCCGAAGGTTATTTCACCTACGATCCTGGTTTTGTCTCAACCGCGTCTTGCGAATCTGCGATCACTTACATTGACGGGGATAACGGCGTGCTTCTGCATCGTGGATATCCTATCGAACAACTTGCGGAACAGTCCGATCACCTGGAATTGTGCTACCTACTGTTGAACGACGCCCTTCCAAACGCCCAAGAGAAGGAAGCCTTCGTTTCCGCGATCAAGACCGAAGCATCCGTCGACGAACGCTACGAGCGTGCCTATGCGTCGATTGCACGGGACGCCCACCCCATGGGCACCATGTGCTCGATGACGGCATCCCTGTCTGCTCACTATCACGCTGATCTTGACATCGATAGCGAAGATGACCGCATGCTGACTAGCCGTCGCTTAATTGCGAAGATGCCGACGTTTGCCGCAATGACATACCGTCATTGCCGAGGGCTACCGTTCATCGCGCCACGATCCGATCTCGAATACGGCGAGAACTTCCTGAACATGATGTTCTCGACCGGCGACGACTACGAGGTAAGCCCTGTCCTCTCGCGGGCCATGGATCGAATATTTCTCCTGCACGCAGACCATGAACAAAACGCGTCCACTTCAACCGTACGTCTTGCTGGTTCGACGGGCGCAAATCCATACGCAAGTATTGCGGCGGGTATCGCCGCATTGTGGGGACCCGCTCACGGGGGCGCCAATGAAGCCGTCCTCAACATGCTTGCCGACATAGGCCACCCCAGCAACATTGATCGTTACGTGAAACGGGCGAAAGACAAAGACGATTCCTTTCGCATCATGGGCTTCGGACACCGGGTCTATAAGAATTACGATCCTCGGGCAAAAGTCATGCAGGAGACTTGCCACGAAGTGTTGAGCGAACTCGGTGTGGATAACGATCCTACCCTACAAATGGCACAACGCCTCGAAACCATTGCCCTCGAAGACGAATTTTTTGTCGAGCGGCGTTTGTACCCTAACGTCGACTTTTACTCCGGCATCACCTTAAAGGCCATGGGTATTCCCACTGAGATGTTTACCGCGATTTTCACGACCGGCCGAACCCCAGGTTGGATTGCTCACTGGAAGGAGATGGTGAGCGTTCCCTACAAAATTGGGCGTCCGCGCCAGTTATATACGGGGCCGGGGTTCCGCGATTTCGTTCCAATCAACGAACGCTAGCTCGTCCGCCTACTCCTCAACCCTGCGCAAGCGTTCGATCAGACTCGACGTGTCCCAGCGACTCCCGCCCATCGCCTGCACGTCTGCATAGAATTGATCAACAAGCGCTGCCAAGGGCATTCGTGCCCCGACTTTTCGTGCCGTCGCGAGTGCGATATCCAGATCCTTACGCATCCAGTTGACAGCGAAACCGAACTCAAATTCACGTTTCGCCATCGTCCCGGCGCGATTTTCCATTTGCCATGACTGGGCCGCCCCCTTTGAGATCACATCAACCACATCGTCTAGGTCAAGGCCGGCTTTTTCAGCCAAATGAAGTCCTTCCGAAAGGCCTTGCAAGATGCCCGCGATGCAGACTTGGTTGACCATTTTCGTTAACTGACCCGCACCTACGCCGCCCATCAATCGCGCGGATTTGGCGTAACAGTCAATCACGTTCTCAGCACGCGCAAAAACAGCCTCCGCCCCACCAAGCATGATGGTGAGTTGCCCATTTTCTGCGCCTGCCTGGCCGCCACTGACAGGCGCGTCTAGAAAATCGGCGCTTTTTGCATTAGCTGCTTGTTCGAGCTCGACAGCGAGTTCGGCTGATACCGTTGTGTGGTCTACGACGATGGCCCCGGCCTCGACGCCAGACATGACACCGTCATCGGATAATGCGACGCTGCGGACGTCGTCATCGTTGCCCACACACATAAACACAATTTCGGCGCCAATCGCAGCCTCACGCGGTGCGGTAGCAACCGATCCATTGTGTTCGGCACACCATTGCTCAGCCGTCGCTTGAGTTCGGTTGTATACCACTACCTGATGTCCAGCAGCTGCCAGATGACCGGCCATCGGATAGCCCATCACGCCGAGACCAACAAACGCTAATCGCCTACTATCCGTCATCGGGCACTCTCCCGTTCGAATGCGAGGACATTACCGCATTTCCCGTGGATTAAGCAGTCGCAGACCCGCTACTTGAAGCGCCCCACGTACAGCAGCGACCTACCATCAACAGCCACGATCACATTCCCGGGGGACGATACTGGTAAGCTTTATCCGTGATCAAAAACGACAATCAGCGTCGCAAATTACCCGGAGTCGATCAGGTGCTCCGGGCACCGCAACTCACGTCTCTGGTAGGTCAGTGGGGTGCGGCGACCGTTGCCAATGCTATCCGTTCGATACAGTCATCCGAACGCGAGCTTTCAGAATTATCGGGCTGGGCGACGTACCCTGAACACTATCTCGAACCGATTACAGCATGGTTGCGAACTAACATAGGACACGGCTACGAAACCGTTTTCAATCTCACCGGGACAGTGATTCATACCAACCTCGGACGATCGCTCCTGAGTGAACAATTGATGGAAGATGCGGTTCGCGTCGCGACCAGACCAACCACGCTTGAATACGATTTACGGACCGGGCGCCGGGGTGAGCGCGAAAATATCGTCGAACATCGGCTCAAGCTCCTCGCCGGCTGCGAGGCTGCGACAATCGTAAATAACAATGCAGCCGCGGTGTTGCTCGTGCTCAATACCCTTGCGCACAACCAATCGGTACCGGTTTCCCGCGGTGAACTGATCGAGATCGGAGGAAGCTTTCGCTTACCTGACATCATGGAACGCGCTGGATGTCGATTGGTTGAGATAGGCACTACCAACCGCACCCGACTTTCGGACTATGCAAACGCAATCGATGAAAGCACGGCCATGCTGCTGAAAGTGCATCCGAGCAACTTCCATATCGACGGTTTCACGGAAACGGTGACGACCCGCGATCTCAAAGAGCTTGGCGAGAAAAGCGGTTTGCCCGTCGTCGAAGACATCGGCAGCGGGGCTCTATTTGATCTCGCGCGTTTCGGATTACCCCACGAATCGACGCCGCGCGAAGTCCTTGACCAAGGCGCCGACATCGTCACGTTCTCAGGCGACAAGCTACTCGGAAGTATCCAAGCCGGGATCATTGCCGGTTCGATTGAGCTCATCCAAAAGATCAAAGAAAACCCATTAAAACGCGCGCTGCGGGCGGACAAAATAACTTTGGCAATCTTAGATGCGACACTCAAAACGTATGAGGACCCAGATAGCGCCCGCGAAAAAATTCCGCTTTTACAGACGCTCACCTTGCCGCAGAAGACGTTGGCTCATCGTGGCAAAGTTCTCGCCAAATTGCTGAAGAAACAACTTGAGGATTTCACAGTCGAAGTCGTCGATAGCAAAACGCAGATTGGTAGTGGTGCGCTGCCCGATCGACTCATTGACAGCCTCGCAATACAAATTTCCCACGCGGTGCCGCGGGAAATAAGAAATCTGGAATCGAGGCTTCGTAATCTCAATCCCCCAGTCATCGGCCGGATACAAGACGATACCTTGTTGCTCGATCTCCGAGGGGCAGAACCGCTGGAGGAACTGAATCGCACTTTGGAAGACCTCACATGATCGTCACGCTCGCGGGTCACGTCGATCACGGCAAGACGTCAATCGTGAGAGCACTAACGGGTGCCGATACCGATCGACTCGCTGAAGAAAAAGAACGTGGCTTAACTATCGATTTGGGATTCGCGTACGCGAATTTAGGTGGCCACCGTATCGGCTTTGTAGATGTCCCCGGACATCATCGCTTCATCCACAACATGGTCGCAGGCGTCGCCGAGATGCAGCATGCCCTCCTTGTGATCGCGGCCGATGACGGCGTTATGCCGCAGACACGGGAACACCTCCAAATTCTTTCACTACTAGGCCTTAAGAGCGGAACTATCGCGCTAAGCAAAATTGATCGGGTTAGCAATCTGGCGCGAAAAAATCGACAGGACGAAATAAAGACGTTTGTTGAGGGGTCTTTTTTGGATGATGCAATCATCATCGAAGTCTCGTCCGAAAACGGCGAAGGAATCGATCTTCTACGCGACACGTTAGCAACTGCCGCAGCGCAACATTCGACCGAACATCTTTTAGGGCGTGAATTTCGGTTGGCAGTGGATCGATCGTTCAGTGTTCGTGGCGTAGGCACCGTTGTCACGGGAACGGTCGTCGCCGGTACCTGCGCGGTTGACGAACAACTTGTTCTCGGATCGGACGCAACTCCTATCCGGGTACGCAACCTGCATGTCCAGAATCAGCCGGCGTCAAAGGCGGATCTTGGAGATCGAACGGCCATGAATCTGGCTGGCGTTGACGCAGAAAAAGTACAACGCGGCGATTGGGTTCTAAAAAACACCGCACGTCTCCCAACATCACACGCGACGGTTCAACTTTCGATCTTAGGTGACTTTCCGAGAATCGTTCGGCATCGCTCTCCAATACATATTTATCACGCCACGAGTCACCATCTTGGACGTGTTGCGCTGCTCGAAGGCAACACCGCAGAACCGGGAAGTGAACAACTTGCCGATCTACTCGTTGAATCGCAGATGCATGTCAAAGTCGGCGATTCGCTCATCATCCGAGATCACGATCTTGGAAGAACCATGGGAGGTGCCGAAGTTATTGCGCTTGATGAACCCCGTGCACGGCGTCGAAGTCCCGCAAGGTTAGATATGCTCGGTCGATTGAGGCTGGCCTCTACACAACAAGATCCTGTCGAATCCTTGTTGGATATGTGTAGATATAGACCCGTGCATTTCGATCGGTTTCGTCGTTCCTGGAACCTGACTGACCCCGACGCCGAAAGGCTCAGAAGCTTGGCTCCGTTAACGCTCAAGAACGATTTCTTATTACACGAAGAATACCTCACGACACAAATACGCGCCTTCACAAGAGCGTTGGAAGAGCACCACCGACTGGTATCTGATAGCGAAGGTATCGAGCTAGAAAGCTTGGCGGCCCTCGTCGGCCAACCCGTTGAAGCAAGTCGGATTGTCCTCGCTTGTGCGGTGGACGATGGGACGATCAAAATAAAGAGTGGTCGGTTTGCACTTGCGGACCATCAGGCAGACGTCCCAGGGGCAGTAGTCGCGCTGTTCGATAAAGTAAAGCCATTGTTGGACCAGGCGCAGCCCCCGAGCTCGGGAGATTTAGCCAAACACCTCGGGATACCCCTGTCAAAACTCGAGAAAGAAATGCCTGCGCTAGTAAAGTTTCGGTTGTGTATTCAGATCTCTACGAATCGCTACTACCTTCCCGATCAGATCGCGCAACTGACGCAAACTGCGATCGATCTTGCCGAACACGATAATTTCACAGTGCGAGCATTTCGCGATTCGACTGGCATCGGCCGCAATATCGTCATCGAGATTCTCGAATATTTCGACCGCAAAAGGTTCACCCGGCGCATCGGTGACTTACGACAAGTCGTAGGAACGCCAGACCAAGTACTTACCTAAAGGCCTCGACTGAGAGGTCGCACGTGTTTAACGTCTAATCTTCTTTGGAAGAGTATCGCCTCCGGTGGGGCGCGCGGCCTTCAAAGCCGTTGAGACGCTTAATAGGCGTCTGGTGGGTTCGACTCCTACCTCTTCCGCCATATTTCCAAGAATGCCCTTAGCTAAAGCTTTATAGCGGCATTCAAGGTTCATTTTGTCAGCCAGACATTAGCTTTTGCTACACCGAGTGCTACATTTTGAACAAATATCCATATCAGATCTGCAGAAATGGCATCTATTACTTCGGACGAAGGGTACTCAACGACCGAATAGATATATTCCGTAAGCGGGAATTTTCTTGTTCCCTGAAGACAACCAACGCGAGGGTCGCGTTTAAGAAAGCAATTGAGATGGCGACGAACTTAGATGAACTCTTCCAATTGATACGGCAAGGAACAGATCTGCTTTCCCCCGACCAGTTATCTCTTGTCGTCAACGACATCCATCGAACAAAGACCAAGAAACTTCTGACGGAGGCGTTAGAGGAGTTTCAGGATCGCACTGAAGAACAGGTCGAG
>JAYGFA010000023.1:0-24207 GCA_046582115.1 Pseudomonadales bacterium
ATGGCACTCCCGACACTCGCATTGTCTGGTTAGCCTTCGGTAGATCCGTCCCGTTGTGACAACCCGCTATCGGCCCAACTTCTCGCTACCGCCGGACACTATTGGCCTTCTGGATTGCGTTACGGTTCTGGGGAATATAGCGGGTAACTCCTCGGCCCTCAACAAGCATCTTCGTCCAGCATCCCGAAACCATCCTTCATTCTTCCAGCGCAGGCTTTTGTTTCCATGAACGCAGCACCGTGCCTGTGGATCGCTTGGCGCGAATCGCATGGCTGAGAGCGGCAACTTGGTCATTATCGACCTCATAGATCACCCTGATCCCACATACCGGCGTGACCGCGATACGTTCGCTTGCCGCGATGATTCCGCGGAACGAATCACCTGCGCAAATACGTCCGCGACGTTGCTGGAAATCCAGTACATGCTCGTTACGCAAGCCACTGCAGCGCTGATAAGTCTGTGCAACCCACAACCGACTACCCGAGCCTCGCATCAACAGGATGTTTTCATCTAGAACTTCGATACGACGAAACGTTCGCATGGTCACGCACCGTACGGACGCGACGTACGCTTCAGAAGGAAGTGGCTCCGCAAGTATTGCCTCTAAAGATTCTTCGGCTATGACGGCATAAGGCCCAAGGAGCAAAGCAACCGCTAACCGTGCCGGAAGACGCATGACCATCGCTTGATGGTACTTCACGTTTGTCTCTTGTCTAATATATGTCTACCACTCAACGTACGACTTAATCCATCAGCCAATTCCGAAAAAAACAAGTCATTTGACCCGCTACCCACACAAGCAAGAAATATCACATGCCTTCAATGTCCGTCACGATGGCCATCCACGAATTTTCGGCAGAAGGATTTAGTCGAGATAGCGACCTTCTAAATGGGTCTTGAATGCAGTCGTGCTTAAAGGTTCACCGGTGATTTTTTCGATCAGTGGTCCGGTCGCTAAAAGGCGACCCTGGGAATGGATCTGTTGCCGCAGCCACCCAACCAACCTACCAAAATCTCCGCGTGCGATTAAACCGGGCAAATCGTCGATGGCTTCAGTCGCTGATTTAAACAGCTGGGCTGCAATCAGAGCGCCTAATGTATACGTCGGAAAATAGCCGATCGTGCCCGAAAACCAGTGCACATCTTGCATACACCCATCTGCGTCGTTACCGGCCGTGCTGAGTCCAAGGAAAGACTGCATTTTTTCGTCCCAGGCATCGGGAATATCGACAGGTTTTAGGTCGCCTGCTACTAGCGCTTTTTCAAGTTCATACCGCAAAATCACGTGCATGGGGTAAGTGGCTTCGTCCGCGTCCACGCGTATCAAGCCGCGCCCTACTTTTCGTATATGCTGCAGCAGATTATCGGCAGACCACTCTGCGGATTCGTTGTCACCCCCAAAAGCGTCACGAATGTGCGGCGCCGCGAACGAGATGAAGGCTGCGCTCCGACACACTTGCATCTCCATGAACAGCGATTGGCTCTCGTGCAAAGCCATGCCACCGGAACCGCCCACCGGCTGACTACGCCATGTGGCCGGTAAGCCCTGCTCATAGAGCGCATGACCCGTTTCGTGCAATATACCAAACAAGGACTCAAGAAAATTATTTTCGTTATACCGTGTTGTGATGCGCGTATCCTCTGGCACGCCTCCACAAAACGGGTGATGACTGACGTCGAGTCGACCGTGGTCAAAATCGAACCCCAATCGCGCCATCATCAATCGCCCTAGATCTGCTTGGCGCTCTTCGGCGAAGGGACCTTCAATCGGAATCGCAGTTTGTTGTCTCGACAGAATAGAATCGATACAGGCTGGAAGAAAATCCAATAACGAGCTGAACAGTGGATCAACATCAGCTTGTCGCAATCCCGGTTCGTGTATGTCCAACAGAGCGTCGTAGCGAGCCAATCCG
Source organism: Pseudomonadales bacterium (assembly GCA_046582115.1). Taxonomy (GTDB): domain Bacteria; phylum Pseudomonadota; class Gammaproteobacteria; order Pseudomonadales; family Azotimanducaceae; genus UBA11889. The sequence continues at coordinate 1,914 of JAYGFA010000023.1, forward strand.
TTCGCTTCACCAAGACACTGCGCCCGACGTCTCGTTAGATTCACGACCTCGCTCAATAGTGGAAGTATGCCCTTGAAATCATTTGCTGCACGGAGCCGCCGCCACCTTTGTTCACAAATTGATTTTGCTTTCGAGTACGCCGTTACTAGATCCACTGGCACTGCCATGGCGGCGTCAAATGATCGCTCCATCTCGAACACATTTGCCCGCTGCCATGGGTCGAGTCGTTCGTCAGCGGTCGCTTGGATAAGATCGGCCATCTGCGGCGACGAAAGTTCACCGTGTATTAAGCCGTTCAGTGTTGCAAGTGCCTCCGCACGCGCTAAACCGCCGCCCGAAGGCATGACCGCAGCATCGTCCCAAGACAACATCGCGAGTGCATGATTTAAATCGTTGATCTTGCTAAACCGAGCTTCCAGCGTTTCGTAATGCACGGACATGTCCAATAGGCACGAGTAGCTTCTAGTATAAGCCGTGCACGGCCGTGACTCGTTCGCCCAATATGCACCCACGGTAGAGGACCGTCCCGGCAATTACCGGCGCAAACCAGCCCTTCAGTCTTGCAGATGAGTCATCGCGACTAACGCGACAATGACGTAACAGTCCGACAAACCTGGCAATCAGCACCAAAACCATCCCCCCCCTAGTCTTCGTCGCAAGAGCGTGCTCAGATTGGGTCCGCGTTGCCTCAACCTCAAGGCTCCTACAGCTTGGACACAGAAACCCATTACAGCCCGCGGACAGCACTGACCTTAGTGGTTGCCAGCATGGTGGGGACCGGTGTCTTCACCAGCCTCGGATTTCAGCTCGAAGAAATTCAGTCTGGCTTCGCGTTGCTCCTGCTCTGGGTAGTCGGGGGCGTTGTCGCCCTCGCCGGAGCCGTCAGCTACGGAGAACTGGGCTCCGTGCTGCCTCGTTCAGGGGGCGAATACAACTTTTTGGGACAGATTTATCATCCCGTGGCCGGATTCGTTTCGGGCTGTATCTCAACCATTATGGGGTTTGCAGCGCCGTCCGCCCTCGTCGCGATAACCTTTGGCACCTATATAGCAAACGCCTTCCCGAGCCAGTCTCCAACGCTTTGGGCCGTTGGTTTGGTTATTGCCTTGACTGGCGTTCATACGACAACGCGGCGTGCTGGTGCCCGTGTTCAAAGATCAACGACCTTCCTAAAAATTGGGTTGATCGTTTCATTTTGCTTAGTCGCGTGGTTTTGGGCGCCCGTCGTCCAGCCGATTAATTTTTCGCCTTCCTTGGATCAGCTGCCACTAATAACCAGTGGCGCTTTCGCAGTTGCACTCATTTACGTGTACTACGCCTACACAGGATGGAACATTGTCACGTACATGATTGACGAATTTGAAGAACCCGGAAAAATGTTATCGCGCGTAATGAGTAACGGAACATTCGTCGTCTTGTGCCTCTACCTACTGCTCAATTTCACGTTCCTCGTGACAACGCCCATCGACCTCATGGTCGGACGAGTTGAGATCGGCTACGTCTCGGCGTATCACGTCTTTGGTCACAACGGGGCAATGCTGATGGCCATCATGTTGGCTTTGCTACTTATCTCAACGTTGAGCGCCCTGACGCTTGCCGGGCCTCGAGTGTTCCAGGTGTTAGGCCAAGACTTCACCACGTTGCGCGCCTTTGCAAAAACCAACCAGGCTGGCGTTCCTTATGTTGCCGTGCTGTTCCAGTCTGCACTAGCGCTCTTGTTTATTCTGACTGCGTCGTTTGACTTTATCCTTGTCTTCGCCGGCTTTGCCCTGGGTCTTAACAGTTTCATCGCGGTGCTCGGAGTCTTCGTCCTGCGGTGGCGAAAGCAGGCGCCAGGTCCCGACTATCAAATTCCCTTTTATCCGTTACCGCCGTTGCTGTTTCTAGCTCTGATGGGCTGGACACTGATTCACATTATGCGCTTACGCCCGGAGGAGGCATTGGCTTCGATGGCCGTAATTGTGATCGCCACAATCCTTTATACGGTTCTACGCGAAAAACCCTCTAATAGATCCTAGGTCTAGGACTGGTCCTCTAATTGGAAGTCGCCAATAACACCTTCTGCGATCAAACCATCAATTTCGGCGCCGCTAAAACCGAGTTCGCTCATAATGGCACGCGTATGTTCCCCAAGGAGTGGCGCCCCGTGGCGTATCTCGGTCGCCGTCACCTCGAAACGGGCGGCATTGCGCGCCTGCCGCAATCGACCCGCGTGAGGGTGTTCCGTTTCTACCACGATTCCACTCGCCTCGACCTGCGGGTGATTAATCATCTCATGTCGTTTAAGTACTGGTGCACACGGGACGCCGGCGGAATCGAGAATCTCAAGCCACTGCGATGCATTTTTGTCGAGCAGTGCCGATTGCGTTAATTCTAGGCGGTCGTTGGCGTATCGATCACGACCTGCCGCTGTCTTGAAGCGTTCATCTTCGAGCCACTCTGGGTGCCCAACCGCACCGCAAAGACCGCGCCACTGTTCGTCACTCATCACCGAAATACTGATGTAGTCCGACTTCGTTTCGTAAATCAAATCAATAACAGTCGCGGCCCTAGCAGAACTAACCTCTTTACCCACAAACGTTTGTCCACCCATGTCCGAGGACCACATAAACGCGACGACCGCATCAAGCATGGACAGCCGTACGTGTTGTCCTTGTCCAGTTCGGCCACGGGCAACGAGCGCAGCTGTGACTGCTTGAGCTGCGGTGATGCCCGTCAGTTTGTCGGGCAAAATCGTTCGGATAAGCCTCGGCCTCGCTTGATCCGACCCGCCCTGGACAGTGGTGAGACCCGACAGGGCCTGAATGATCGGGTCGTACACGGGTTTATGCGCGTACGGCCCCGACTCTCCCCAACCACTCATCGAAACATAAATAAGACCTGGGTTGACGGCTCGGAGTTGCGGCTCATCAATGCCAAGCCGGGCCATCACACCAGGGCGAAAGTTTTGGACGAACACGTCAGAGTCTTTTGCGAGTTTCAACATCAATTCACGACCAGCATCGGCCTTCACATCCACTGAAAGCGAACGCTTGTTCCGATTGTTGTTTACGAACGCCGCGGAGAATTGACGCTGCCCGTATCCGGCGCGCCGAACGCGATCGCTCCGTACCGGTGCCTCAATCTTAATTACGTCTGCACCCTGATCGGCAAGAATCATGGTGCCATATGGACCCGCGATCATCGTCGTGAAGTCGATGATCCGAATCCCATCGAGCGGACCTGCCATTGCTACCCTCCAACAACCCGTTCGTTGCCCAAACAACCAGTACCCTACGGGGACATGTTGATCACGCTGCCGTCGATCGATAGTACATAGGTATCCACGCTCCGCTACCTAAAAAGCCGCTTTGATGTCCCTCTGTTTCAATGCTTATCGCTTCATACGCCCGTTTTAAGGTGCGGCGGCATCCTGTGAATCACTGCCCCTATCGAAACTTGAAAAAATCTCTCGAATCTGAGGATCGTCTACTGGTGTTCGCGCGAGCGCCAAGACTACATAGCTACCGGTCGACGCGACCAATGCTGGGAATACCTCGTGAACGAGGCTGTTGAAACCCAGAGCTAGCCAGACACCAAGCGTACTTACGTCTACAACGATAGCCGTCATGGCGCTCACGCCGTCACCACGATCCCAGTGTAATCCGAGAATCACGGTAGGGACGAAGCAAACCGCATACAAGCTACCGGAAAAAATCGTAATCTCAACGATACCTGCTGGCGGATTCAACGCAATCAATGCCGCAGCCGATGCAACTCCGACAATACCGCAGCGGGTCCAATGCACGCCCTCTGATCCAGTCACCTCACGAAAGGACCCCACGACGCCACGCGAAAGGACGGACCCCGCAACACGCAATGCACTATCCATCGAGGACATGGCAGCCGCTGTGATGGCCACAACAAGAAAATCTGTGACTAAAGCTGCAAATACATTCAAATCGTTAACCAGCATCGGTACAACGAGGTCGGTATCACCGACTCACTCCAACAGCACCCGTGTGTATAAGCCAACGGGAAAGAGGGAGAATTGAATGAGTAAAATGACTACTGCAGCGATCCAAACACCGGTACGTAATCCTCAAGCATCCTTTAAACCGTAAAAGCGTGAGAGTTGTCGCGGATCGACCAAGAGCTTTAGAGAGCCGGCCATCGCGATACCAAAAAACACCGCGAACGAAATCTTCGCATTGAGCGTGAACAAATGCGCGGTATCGGGTCGTTCAAGCAACGTCGCGATGCTCCCGATACCTCCGGCAGCGTGGGTTACAAACCCAAATATAAGCAGCGAACCGACAACCATAAGGATCCCCTGCACCACATCGGTCCGTACCACCGAAACGAAGCCTCCCACCGACGTGTACGCCATAACGAACACCAACGTCAGACCGACCGCGGATTGGTACGGAATATCCAAAAACACCCGAAAAAGATTTCCCGCGCCTTTGAATATAGCGATCAGATACAAAAGACTCGAGAAAGCGACCACGAGCCCAGTCACCACTCGGAGGCCAGGACTGGCAAAGCGAACAGCAAGGAAATCTGGGACGGTCACCGATTCCAGAGCGGACGTGAAATAGCGCAGACGCAGGGCAACCAGTCGCTACGATAACCGTGTTGCCAAAACAATAAGTGCGGCGAAGATTAGCCATGGTGCTCCATACGCATATCCTTTGCCGGCATGCCCAATGTAGCTATTGGTGCTCGCAAAACGTCGCGAAGAAAGAAACGCCAATCACCGCGCCGACCACCGACAAAGTATTCGCCCATGGCGTCACTGACCTTCAGTCCGGCACGTGCGTGAATAATCAACAACGTTGTGTAGCCCGCAAACAACACGACAGCAAACCAGTGTTGCACTAGCCAGCCCATGCAACCCCCTATCGTTGGAGAGAAAGGACTCGCAACGAGCGCGACCCGCACCAATCCTTAGTTCTTACTTTGGCACACCACCCGTTAGCAGCACCCGTATCAATCGTTATCACGGCCCTTCGAGATATCCCCACGCCGGTTAATCAGGCGGTCAGGGTCAGCGGCCGGGTTGCCGGCAATGGCTTGATCGATCTGTTTGTCGTATTTCGGATCCAAACGCTCAAGCTTAGACAAGTTCGAGAGCCGCACGGAAGGACGAGAAACGATGCGGTGTGCTTTGGGGAAACCACACGCCGCGCAGGTGACATGGTCGTTTTTTTCTGTAACGGCACCAAATACGGTCGTAATTTCTCGACAGGAATCGCAACGATATTCGTAGACCGGCATCGTTACATGCACGGGCCCGAGTTAGGCAAGGTAACCGTCATGAAGCGACAACACGAGCGCCTTCATCCACCAATGCTTGAATTGAGCGCAGGAATCGATCGAACTTTAGCCGCTCGATCGGCGAACGTGCACTCACAATACCTTTTTCAACGTCAAGGCCGCTCAGGGACGGTCCATCTCCTTTGCTACGCCGTTTGAGGTAATTGGTCCAATCGCGTGCCGGCATATCGATCACTAGCTCCACGTCCCGAAGCGCGGCCTCATCGATAGTCTCAACTTCTCCTACCGAGAATGCGTCAAACCGAACGCGTCTGATGACTTTCCCGGCCCGAAATGCGATATCGACATCAGCATTGCCAAGGCCTCGATACGCCGAGTCATTATTTAGACGATCGCTTGCGGTCTCTAACCAATCTAACGCGGCCATATAACTCCCTACCTTGCAAATTCCGTCTTGATCCGAGACGACGCGTCAAAAAAATACTGCAAAGTCTGGTTGTAACGAAAAAACAAATCTTCCCGATACTGATCACCGTGCACTGACGTCGCGAGTCGCTCGGCACGATCCAAATCCAATGTGTTAAGGGTGTACCCAAGGCTAGCGTGTTCGTTCTGACGGATGTTCTCAATCATCGCTCGCCATTCGAGAAATCCCATGTCCAGATAAAAATCAACTTCATCCAGATCACTCATGTTGGCCTGTCGCGCTTCAACGCACTCGAACCCTTCAAACGATAAAATAAAAATCTCGTCCCCGACCTTGATTCCGGCAACACAGTTGCATAGACCACCGCCACCGCCCCGAAATGATTCATCGTTATTGAAAATCTGGCGAACATCGTCGAACCACTTGACGGAGGGAAATGCGGCCACGCCTATTCCTGAGGAGCGAATTGCTCGAGTCGTTCCGGTAACCTGCGTGGGACATCCAACCACCGGCAACACTCAAGATGGGTGCTGATATACGTACGCATCATGTCGTGGTACCGATCCATCCCTGTGCGGCGAGCCCCATCGATGCTGCCCCCAAAAATTATGGCCAACGCTTCGCGAAGAACAGGATCATTGAAGTCACGGATAAATAATCCATCACCGATAGCCAACAGCGTTGCGATGATCTGTTTTCGATCCTCACCGTGGGCGATCGCAAATTTCAGATGATCAAGGCCGTACGTAAGTAGCCTAGCCTTATCCTGCAGAACGTTCTGGTAGATGAAGCGCTCCGCCTCGTTAGACGCATATTGCTCCAGATACCGAACCATAGTCTGGGTAAACAAACCGCGCACCAACACCAGATACACGACGGCTTCGGTCCAACCGCCACGACTTTCCAGAATCATACGATTAACTTGGCCAGGTCCCTCGAAACCTAAACCACCGCCATTGATCAGCGCCCGTTTACGAAAAACCTCGTAATGGCGTGCTGCGTCGAAGCCCGCCGTCGCCAGATATTGTTTCACCTCGTGATACCCGTAGGCCATCTGGTGCTGCCAGCTTGAAATAACCTCGATTTCGACATTTGCGTATTGCGACAACTCCGTGCTGACCTGACATACAGCGCGTTCCAGATCTTCAGGCAGGGGCTTGACGGTGTTCCAAGGCACGTCCGTCGCAGGTGCCCAGCGTCGCTGGATCGCCTCTTCGTAAAGATCCGCTGCACTGTCGGCCCACACTTCCGCTTTGCTTCGAAGCATGTAGCCAACCGGCGGCATGCCTTTGCGGGCGACCGCACCCCGCGGATTACGAGTTTGATCTGGCCACTCCATTGGAATTTCACCGTAAAGACCGACGTTCAAACTACCAAGCGTCAAACCTTTCTTTCCAGGCTTGACTCTCACACCCCATTGCCGGGATTTATTCATCCAGTTGAGTTTCGGCTCTGGAATTTCGAGCATCGGGGCCGTCGCGGCTTTTCGAACCGTTTCAGCGTGCGGAGATTTGACCGCTTTCGCCGCGGCCTTCACTGCCTTCGCCAATTTAGAGGTCTCCCAAAATACTTCCGTTAAGGATACGCAAGCCTTGTTTCTCGCACTATGCGAGTTTACGCAGCGGCGGCCTGTTCAAGAATTTCGTCGATCCGAGAACGTCCGTTTTCGAACCGAGCGCCAAAGCCAGCGGAAACCACCCGCTTTTTGTACTCTTGAACCTGGCGCCGACGCAGCGCAACAAGTTTCTTGTATCCCTCGTCAAACTTGGCAATACCACCACCCAAGAGAATAGCTAACGGCTCGGACAAGATCGGAGCCTGTCCCGCTGGGTTTGCAGATCCGGAGAGGATGCCCGCTTCCGCTTCATCCAGATAGCAATTGATTTCCTCGTGACGTTCGGGGGCTGTTTCCGCCATGTAGCGCAGATGCATGACACCATACGCGACGTGACGAGCCTCATCCTGTGCGCAAAGTCGGTACATCGCTTTTTCGGCGTCGTTGTACGCCATCAGTTCGCCCATGCGGAAAATCGTGAGTACCGCACCCTCTCCAGCGATATGCAGCCGCGCCGACATCTCGGTGAAATCTCGGGATAAATCGATGCTCCCGACAAAACCGGAGGTTGCCCCTGTCGCCGCCATCAATCCGCCGCCATTGGCTAGCGCCCGTTTACGGAAAACATCCATGTGACGGGCCTCATCCATGACTTGCGCGGTCAGTAGCTGCCGCGCCTCGAAAAAATCGGGCGTGGTCTGCGAGACCCACCGCGCCGGAACGTCGCCCGCAACAAATTCAACTTCCGTCAGAAACGTGGCCATCTGGCATTGCGCTTGCTCGATATCGTCAGGTAGCGGCTCAATGGTATGCCATGGAACATCGGTCGCAGAGCTCCATTGACGTTGCAGCGCTTCTTCATACAAAAAAGAAGCGTTATCGAGCCAAATTTCACTCTTGGTACGAACAGCATAGTTACCAATTCGATAGCTACCCGATCGCGCCGCCGCACCCCGAGGACGCCCCGTCTGGTTGTCGCTCTCGTCTGGTACCCGCCCGTATTCACCAATTTGAATATCGGCAAGCGTAAGACCGTGCTTGCCCTCTTCCGCACGAGTGCCCCAAGGACCTTTTTGGTCCATCCAACCTAGATCGAGCTCGTGGTCACGACCAAGCTCTTCGGCTTCACTCATGTAAAGTCCCCAGCAGATGCCGCTTTAAAAACCGTTACTATAGACAGCTGACGCCGTTTCGCAAGGTTCACTAAGCGCCGTCGTTCGAATGCACGTCATCCTACAGCCGGTGGAGAGAGGTACCCGCACATGTATCGCCCACTATTCCTATTAATCACGGCTGCCATATGGCTAACAACGTGTGCGTCGGCCGCCGGGGCCACACCAGATTATCTTTCGGATGAGTTGCGGTCGCGCGTGGAGACGTTAAAGGTAGATGCTTTAAACACGCCCACGGATTTCGTCAACATAAAACAGCGTCTCGGAACCCTTTGGGATTGGTTGAACGCATATGCGCTCTCGGGTGGGTATGTGCCTGTCAATGCAACACAGTTGATTTCGCAAATGTCCGCGTACCCGCTAACCAGCGCAAACAATCGCTTTGCCGCGATCGATCGGATGATTAGGGAGTTTGCTCTCCGCGACGAAAACCCCCATGCATTCGGGACACTTGTCGCGAATCTCGGACCGTTCGAAGCGCGGACTTTTGTCACCATTGAACAAACATTTACGGTCGGTACAAAAGCCGTCGAAGCAGGGGGTGGATTTCTTATCGCGCGCCACTTCATGCCCAATTACGGGCAATTACAAGTGACCGATCCGACGGCCGATAATTACATCAGTATCCGCTCGTCGAACCCCCGGGTCGAATTTGCACACGGCGCTTTTCCCCTCGCCGGCATGCACGGCGGCTTCAGAATTGCACGTCAAACCCTCGTTTTTCGTCTCGCCTCCGGCCGTCTAAATTCTGGCGACACCGTCACGCTGACCTACGGCGACACATCCGGCGGCAGCATCGGCTTCCTCATGTCCGATGTCTCTAGCGACCGGATGCCACTGCCGTTGTATCTAGATTTCGATGGCAGCGAGAACTTTATGTCGCTGCCGATTCAGCCCGTCGTCGTTACCGGTACGAGCGTTGCGGGAGTACACGCCTTCGCTCCTTCCGTAATCGCTATCGACGAACCCTTCAGCATCTCGGTGCGTGCTGAAGACCGTTTCTATAACCGAGCAACAGGTCCTTTGCCGTCGTGGCGGGTGTCATTGAACGGCGAACTTCTTTCAGAGATTCCCGCGTCGTCCGAAGCCATCCACGTGATCCGTGACATTCGACTCGACACGGCCGGGGTCTACCGTATCAGCGTGCAATCCGCCGACGGTTCAATCACGGGCATTGGAAACCCCATCCTGGTCGAAAATGACCCGCAACGCCGTATTTATTGGGGAGATACGCACGGCCACTCAGGTTTCGCCGAAGGTGTGGGTACGCCGGAGCGCTTTATGGAATGGGCGCGCGACGATGCAAGACTCGATTACGTTACCCACTCAGAACACGACATCTGGCTCGACGATTTCGAGTGGGAGGTGTTACGCGACAACGTCGAGACGTATACGGTGGATAACGAATTTATCGCCTTTCTCGGCTACGAATGGACCATACGAAACACTCAAGGAGGTCATCACAACGTTCTGTTCCGTAGCCCCCAGGGAAGACGCCGGGTTCCCGCTCAAACCCACGGGACGCTGTCCAAACTGTACCAAGGTCTCCGTACTCAGCACGATCCCGCTGACATCGTGGTTATTCCTCATGCACATCAATCGGGCGATTACCGTCTCAACGATCCTCTTTTGGAGCCTCTCATCGAGATTATGTCGCAGCACGGCACATTCGAATGGTTCGGCCGTATGTATCTGAAGCAGGGCCACCAGGTCGGATTTACCGCCGCAAGCGATAACCACTTAAGCCAGCCAGGCTATACCGCCCCTAAAGGCGGTTCGCTTTCGCAGCGTGGTGGCCTGGGGGCGCTTCGTGCCGAGCGGATATCGCGGGATACCCTGTTCGATGCAATGAAAGACCTGGCGTCTTATGCCACCACGGGCGATCGCATCATCCTGGACGTCACCCTAAACGGAGTCGAGATGGGCCAGAGAGCGAGCTTTTCCGAAGAACGAAGACTCCGCGGACGAGTCATCGGTACCGCCCCCATCGACACCGTTACCATTTTTCGAAACGACGAGGCCATTTGGAAGCAGGGCTATCTACAAGACGACGCAAAGAGACTGTCATCGTCCGGGACGTTTCACGTCACTTTTCAATCCGATTCAGAACCTACAAACCGCGGCGACAACCCTCGCGGCTGGCGACTTTGGCAGGGAACACTACGCTTGACCGGAGCCACTCTTAGAGAGGTCTCGGGCACCGACTTTCACAACACCAATTTACAGTCTTTGACGGTGCTCGATGACCGGACACTCGAATTCTCGACGCATACGCGCGGCGACACGAGCTCGATCGTGCTTGATCTCGAGAACATCCGTCGCACCGGTCGCATCGATATTGAACTGACCGCGGCACGTGAGTTCGGAGGCGCGCCACCGATCTTCCGCACACCACAAAACATTCCCGCAGCCTCCGTCGTGTTAGCGTTCAACGCGATGCAAGACGGGCGCGTTACCGCGTCGTTAGAGCAGGACAACTACGTCGACAGCATTTCGTTGAGGGCTGTCGTGAAAGATGGACTGGACGATGTCCACTTTGAATTCGATGATCTCGGGGATGGACACGGCGATTATTACTACGTCCGCGTGTTGCAGGCCAACGATGCCATCGCCTGGTCGAGTCCGATTTGGGTCGGCGGATACCCAAAACAATGAGCGCGACTTTCGAAATTCACCCCCAACTGCTCGCCGACTGCGAGCAACTCGGAGACCTCGATCTCTGCTCGATACTGTTGATGCGCGATGCCCGTTTTCCGTGGCTGATTTTGGTCCCTCGCATCAACGGTTTGCGCGATCTACACGACCTGCCCGCAACGCGCCGCGAACAAGCGTTTATCGAGATCGAGATCGCGTCCAATGCCCTGCATCAGTACGCCATTGCCGACAAAATCAATGTCGCCGCACTCGGAAACATGGTGCCCCAATTGCATGTGCACGTAATCGCTAGGCGGCAAGACGATGTCGGTTGGCCGGCTCCCGTGTGGAGCGCTGGCCCACCGGTCGCGCTCGAGGGGCCGAACCTCAAGAAACGTGCATCAGCGCTTAAGGCATTGGTGTTTGCGAAATAACCCGCGTTCGTTCAAATACTTAAGTTACGCAGAACCCTGCATGCGCAGTTCTAGCAGCGAATCGCCACTGCGATAGCGTTCTAGCAGTCGTTCGGGATCGAACTCGACCCCGATAGGATTCTCGGCAAACGCTGAGGATCGCATGAACGCATTCAGTTCCTCGGTCGAATCAAAGTTCTCAACTTGAAACTCGACTCGATTGCCATCTGGATCCGCATAATAGAGGGACGTGGTGAGTCCGTGGTTGACAGGCCACACTGGGTTAATACCCAACGACTTAAGACGGACATACGTTCCTAATAACTCCCCGAGCGTGGCAAGCGTATACGCTACGTGGTCAAGTCCAGGACTTCCGCGCACGGTCTCCGTCTCGACCGGTGTCTTCGCCAACGCCAGCCGATGATGTTCGTCATCGTAGGTTAGGAATGCCAGGCTACCCGCGTCATGAACGACGGTCATGCCGAGAACTTTTTGGTACCAATCGAGAGATTTCTCGATATCGCGAACCCGTAACACAAAGTGCGCGAACTTGGCGGGTTTAACCGGTGTTTCTATATCGATATCGCGTCTCACGGCAAACCTCCCCCATAGGTTGTGGACGACGCCACGTTTTCCGCCTGCGAAGACATTGACTGTGCGACATACTGGCTCACGGTATCGGAATATCGCCGGTGGCAACCGGGACATCCCAGCCCGTTTGGACCGCAGGGCGTTCCGCGATCTCGCTATACCATCGTCGCAAGTTCGGTAGCTCGTCCCAGTCAACGCGGTGCCACGGCCACCGCGCAATCCATGGCCACGTCGCGATATCGGCAATGCTGTAGCCCCCCGCAAGATAGGCGACCTCGGCAAGACGCCGGTCGAGCACACCGTACAAGCGGCGAGCTTCATCAGCATACCTCGCTTCTGCATATTCCGACTTGCCAGAATTGAAATGCAAAAAGTGATTGGCCTGGCCAAGCATTGGTCCAACGCTCGCCATCTGAAGCATCAACCACTCCAGCGTCACCCATGGATCATCGCCTACGAGCCGCCCAGTTTTATCGCTCAGGTACAAGAGGATCGCACCCGATTCCATCATGGCGCGGCCATTCTCCGTATCGACAATTGCGGGAATCTTGTTGTTGGGGCTGATACGTAAAAAATCAGGCGCAAATTGTTCGTCACGCCCTATATGCACCGAATGCACGCGATACGGCAGCTCCAGCTCCTCCAAGGCAATGGAGATCTTGCGCCCGTTCGGCGTTGCGAAGGTGTACAGGTCAATAGTCATTGCGAGAAATACCTTCCTCGACGGCTTACTCGGGTTTCTTTAGACGGAACAGAAAGCGATCGGTATTGCCCCGCAGGTCGGCCCCAAAGACACCGCCTGTGTGATCGTCCATCGGATTTCGCAAAAAATCCCCCGACGCATCGAGTTGAAATTCTGAACGCGCGATCAGTTCGCGCATCACCGCTTCATCCATTCGATGGAGACGGTTGTTACCGCCGTTGGGATTTCCTACGTGGTCAATCACGGCAAACACGCCGCCCGGTTTCAACACGCCATACACCTGGGACATGAACTCCAGAGCCGCAGCCTCACCGGCACTGTTGTAAATGTCGTGGAAGTTGAGCGCCGTCATCGCAAGGTCCACACTCGCTGACGGAATGCCTAAATCGCTCATATCGCGATCAAGCCGGACCACGTTCGGAAGACGTCCATCCTTCAGCCGCTCGGTCAGGGCCTTGTCATAGAACCCATCCCTGTATTTCAACATCATCGGGGCGTTTTGTGCGTAGACGGTTCCTTGGTTCCCAACCGCGTGTGACAAGACCTCGGTGTAGTAACCACCCGATGCCATGACGTCCATCACGATGGCACCCTCTTGGAGTCCAAGAAAATTGAGTACCTGCGCGGGTTTGCGTCCAGCATCGCGAACGATATCTGCGTCCGGCCGAGCCGCATCACGAATATTGTTGCCAACGTCGGCTTGCCCGAACACGGCCGCGGCCAACAAAACTGACGACGCGATCGTGGCGATAGACATTCGATAAATTTCCATGGATAGGTTCCTGTAGCGTGAAGCTTGAAGCTAAAACTACCAGACCTCGAGCCATCGATGACAGCGTGATCGATTTGAGGCGGGGTCGATCTTCCTCCTCGAAGCGACTTAGCGCGGCTGTTCGAGAACCTTGAGGTGTCGAGGGACGAGTAACCGCTCAATACCTTCGAACAATAGTTCGGTGGCGATCGCGAGTACGGCAGCCGGTAATGCGCCCTGCAATATAAGGGACGTATCGTTGAGCGCGAGCCCTGTGACAATCGGATCGCCCAGTCCCCCGGCCCCAATAAAGGCCGCGAGCGTCGCGGTACCAATGCTGATCACGGCGGCGGTGCGCACACCGGCCAAAATGGCCGGCATGGCGAGAGGTACGTACACGTGACGAATCTCGTCGAAGCGTGTTAGCCCCATGGCCTTGGCTACGCGTCGCAACAGCGGATCCACCGTCACCAGCGCCGTGACACTATTGCGTACGATCGGCAGCAGTGAATACAAAAATAACGCCACCACAGCAGGCAACATCCCTATCCCAAAAATCGGGATCATCAGTGCCAACAACGCAATCGACGGGATCGTTTGCAGAAGACCCACGACATAAAGCACGACGTTGGATAACCAACGAACCTGGAATACGGCCAGCGCGAGCAGGATGCCTACAATTGATGCTGTCAACAACGCGATGGCTGTTAACCACAGATGCCGTTGAGTGTTGCGGAGTAAATTGTCAAGGATGTTCGAACGCTGGTCGGCGGAATCAAACCCAATGGAGCTGAGGTGATTCCTTGCTGCAGAAGCGAAATCGTCCCCGTCGAAAACGACCGATGCATTAAGGGACGCCATCGACGAATCATCCAGGGTGCCAGCTAAATCCTCGATCGCGGCTTTCGCGCTCGGCAGGAGATCACCCCGGATCAAGGGGATTGCGAGATAGGTCGGGAAGAACGCCTTATCGTCCTCCAATACCCTCAAGTTATACCGTTGCAGTTCACCGTCGGTCGAATAAGCGTCGGTAATGTCTATGGATCCGTCGGCAATCGCTTGGTAAGCGAGGCCATGTTCGATGCCCTCTGGAACCCAGTCAAACCCATACACGCGCTGCATCCCGGGCCATCCATCCTCGCGTTCAAGAAACTCGTGGGAGACCATCGCGCGCAGGTCGTCGTGATCAACTAGTTGCGATATCCGATCTAGCGACAGCGCGTCAGCAACCTCTTTGCGCAAGACAATGGCATAGGTGTTGTTGAATCCCAGGGGAGAAAGTAGCGAAAGACCGCGCGACTCCAGGTGTTCCCTGAGTCCCTTAATCGACGTGCGTTTCCCGAGTTTGAGAATGGTTTGCTCAAGCGTTCCGCTATATTCAACATAGACGTCAATATCACCTGCCAGCAACGCCTCAAAGCAGATCAATGTGCCGCCAAGGCCGAAGCGACGATCAACCTCCATGCCCGCTTGTTCTAGCCGCTGGGCAATGATTTCTCCAAGGATATAGCTTTCAGTGAAGTTCTTACTCGCCACGACAATCGGCTCAGTAGCCAATAAGGGCAACCAACTGAGTAACGCAAACGTGACCGACAATCGCTTCAAAGTTGCGTCTCGATGAGGCGTCGAATGGAGTCTGATGCAGGGGATTCGAGCACTGCAGTCGTTTCGCCATGTTGAAGTATCTGGCCACCGCCCATGATGACCAGAAACTGTGCGAGTCGGACGGCTTCGCGAAGATCATGCGTTACCAATAGCGCACTTACATTTTCTTGTTGCTGCAAAGTCTCGAAGTGGTCATAAATCTCCTCGCGTGTAATCGGATCGATCGCCGAAAACGGCTCATCCAAAAGCAGCATCGGAGGCTCGAGCATCATGGCCCGACACAAGCCTACACGTTGCTGTTGGCCACCCGAAAGCTGATACGGATACCGTGCACCAAGCGCCGAATCCAAACCCATCAGCTCGAAGAGCCTTATTACTCGATTTTGGATTTTAGATTCTGACCAGCCTTCAAGACGGGCCAACAGATCAACGTTCTGTTGCACCGTCAAATGCGGAAACAGACCAGCCCCTTGAACGGCATAGCCAATCTTCCGTCGGAACGTCGCCAGACCGATTTCGGGAATCGGCGCGTTCAAAACGCTCAAAACCCCTTCATCCACGCGCACTACGCCGTTAATCAATTGCAACAGGGTGGTTTTACCGCAACCGCTTTCACCAACGATGGCCGTCGTTTGATGCGTCGGAAGTGTGAACGAGAGGTGCCGAAACACCCACTTACCATCAAACTGCTTGCCCACATCGTTAAGTCGAACGCACTCATCCATCGGTGACGTTCCCGACGTACTCGGCTCTAAGTTTCTTCGCGTGGCTTATCAGCGCCTGTACAACCTCGCCGTCCTGCGCATCCAGACTGTCGTTCTGTTGGCACATTTGGAGTTCACGCACGAACGCCTCAAGCTTGTTGTCCTTGCCGAAGAGCCGTTGTCGAACAAATTCTCTGTATACCCGACGTTCTTCTTCGTCCATTTCGTCAGGCCGGACGCGCGCTTTCAATCGTTGCGATAACGTGGCTAATCGCGGGTCAGCAAATTCGTCATTTAGCCATGGGTTTCCATCTCGCAAGGCACGTTGCAAGGCCTCGCACGTACGTCTGTCGGAATCATTAATGAATCCATCGTATAGCGCGTATTCGGGATCATCCGGTCGGTCGGGTTCTTCATCATTCGTGTAGACGGCGCCGATTCGCTCCGCCAGATCGGAGCATTTAGCCAAGGCTTCTTGAGCCCGTTGTACTCCCGCCAGGTCAATCTGCAAGCGGTCCGCATCCGCTTCTCGAACGACAGAAATCGGTGCAACGAAAGGACACTGGTTAAATGCCACGGTGACAATAGGTGGCCGAGCCACATCGCGTCCGCGTTGCTCAAAACGGGTGAAAACCGCGTCGCGGATCTCTTCGACCGAGCTCTCACAGACAAAATCAATATCGCCACCGAGATCAATGGCGATAACGCGGTTATCAATAGTTGGGTGGCGAGCAATCGAAACAATGGGCGTGATACAAAACCGACTGTTTGGGTAAAAACCCGACACATGCACGCAGATCCGTTCTCCGAGCGGCAACAGTAGTTTTCCGATCGTGGTTTTTTGACGCAGCGTCAGAGCATAGGTGTAGAGGTCAGGTTGGCAAGATTTAATCACCCGGGCTAATGCCAACGTTGCCTCAACGTCGGACAAGGCATCGTGTGCGTTTTTGTGCAGTAGTTTGTTTACCCGAGCCATTTGCTCAAGCGAAAAGACCGGCATACTGTCCCGCACCGGCCATTCGAGGCCGTCGGGGCGCAATGCTCCTGCAGCACGTACAAGGTTGATAAGATCCCACCGCGAATTACCGTCTCGCCACTCGCGGGCGTACGGGTCGAGAAGGTTGCGATAAAAACCGTACCGGATGAACTCGTCATCAAAATGAATATTATTGAACCCCGCAACACAAGTTCCCGCCACGGAAAAACGTTCATTAATCTCGCTCAAGGCTTGCCACTCGCTGACCCCTTGTTCCGATCTCGCCGGGGTGATCCCGGTAATTAAAGACGCTTCAATGCTTGGCAATATTTCAGGGGCCAATCGAACATAAGTCACGAAAGGCTCTTCGATGGGCTCAAGGTTCAGGTCGGTGCGAATACCGGCAAACTGAACAACCCTATCGCGTTTCGGATCGGTCCCGGTAGTTTCCAAGTCATACCAGTAAAAACTGCCTGCTGAGCTTTCCATCCGCTACCCGATCCGGCAATCTTGGCCGCTACGCATGAATTCCTCCCTCACATCCGGCTCACTCTGGCTGGGTCCGATTCTGGCGCTCGCGGCCGGTTTGTTACTCCTTAAGAGCGGATTCTCTTGGGACGCCACAATCACATTGAGTGTGGCCGTTATCTGTGTGGTCTGGTGGATATTTGAACCCATCCCCATCCCTGTTACGTCACTCATCCCCTTGGTAGCATTGCCGATGAGCGGCGTGCTCTCCATGGAGCAAACCTCAGCCGCCTACGGTCATTACCTTGTCTTGCTCTTACTGGGCGGATTCATTCTATCTACGGCAATGGAAAAAAGCGGAGCGCACTTGCGCGTCGCCCTGACCATGGTACGCGCATTCGGCGGCACCAGCAGCCGTCGCCTCGTGTTCGGATTTATGGCAGCCTCTGCGCTGCTTTCAATGTGGATCTCCAATACCGCAACCACGCTCATGCTTCTGCCGGTCGCTCTGGCAGTAATCGAGAAGGCGCGCGACCCGGCACTACCTGTTCCACTGCTGCTCGGAATTGCTTACGCCGCTAGTGTTGGCGGTATCGGCACGCCCATTGGCACGCCCCCCAATGTCGTCTTTATGGCGATCTATAGCGAAAAAGTGGGGGAAGACATTTCCTTTTTAACCTGGATGACATGGGGCGTACCAGTGGTGCTTGTCTTACTACCCATCGTCGGTCTCTGGCTTACCCGGAATCTACGTTACAGCGGCGCTGTTGATTTGCCTGATGTTGGCATCTGGAAAACAGCGGAACGACGCGTCATGTACGTTTTCGCGTTCACGGCGCTCGCCTGGATTACACGCAGCGAGCCCTTTGGCGGATGGTCTGAATTATTTTCCCTGAGCTACTCGAACGATTCGATGGTCGCTCTGACCGCTGTGGTCATTATGTTTTTGGTTCCAGACGGCAAAGGTAAGAAACTGCTTGATTGGGACACGGCAAAAAAAATCGAATGGGGCTTGTTGATCCTATTTGGCGGCGGTATCGCCATCGCAAAAGCGTTTGGCGAATCGGGGCTGAGCGAGTCCTTGGGTCAAGGGGTATCGGCCGTGTCCAGTTGGCATCCGCTCGCCATCCTTATCGCGATCTGCCTATGCGTGACGTTTATGACCGAAATGACCAGCAATACGGCTACCACCTTGTTATTGATGCCGATACTTGCCGCCGCAGCCCTCGCTGCAGGAATGGATCCACGGTTGTTAATGGTTCCAGCAGCGATGAGCGCCAGTTGTGCCTTTATGCTACCCGTTGCGACCGCTCCGAATTTGGTGGTATTTTCAACCGGTCGCTTCGGTATCGATCGAATGGTCAAAGAAGGGCTTGCACTCAATCTCCTCGGCACTGTGGTCATCTCGAGTCTTTGCTTCTTTCTTCTGGCTTAACCGCACCAAACGTCCATCGCGCTCGCCTCGGGGCAATTCGCTCAGCGCGAGCACTTCGGCATGGAAGGGTTTCCAGTCTTCTGCGCTAGCTAAGAATATAGCCTCGAACGCAGGCAACCAATGCCGATACGTAGACACTTGGGCAAGTCGCGCATTATTAAACGGCTGTTCCATGTAGCCATCGAAACGGCCCGCACCGAGTGCCGCGCGATGTCGGCGGTAGCATCGACCAATCTCCTGCATGGCCCAGTGCTTATGCTCGATTTTTATCGCTCGGGATTCCATCCCAGCGTAGAGCCGAGCAAGGCTCTCGCGCCACGTCATTAAGTACGTATCAAGCCGGACTCGTGCCTGGCGGTGCGATCGATACGCCGCGGCATCGCCACCATGCTCCTCCAACCACCGTAGTAAACCGCGTTCGCCCACGAATGACGCATACGCCTCGTTAAACGCTGAGTCCCCTCGTACATAGACGACAACGTGCGCCAATTCATGGAAAAGTAGCTCGGCCAACCGCTCAACTGGCCAGTCGAGAAATGTTGACAAGAGTGGATCGTCAAACCAGCCGAGCGTCGAATACGCCGCAACTCCGCTGACATGCACATCGTAACCACGACGCCGTAACCGGTTGGCTTCTCTTGAGGCTCCCTCTGCCGTGAAATACCCCCGATAGGCAGTGCACCCAATTACCGGATAACAGCGCGCTAAAGGTTCGGTTCGCAGCGCAGCGGCCGCAACTACATTCCACACGACATACCGGCGATCGATTTCCGCGACACGAGCGTACCGACCTTTCGCCGGCAACGCCAACTCTCGCCCCGCGAAATCTAGAACCGACGTCGCGCCGATTAGTGCGTGCCGGCGAACCGCCGATGTATTGGGAGAAGATATGACGTCACGGACGTCGTCACGATTAACCAGTATCTCCAAGTGACCACGGAGCGCTTGGCTATAAAAAGAAACGGTTGAACAGCTAGCCACCGATACAAAGCCTAGGAAGATTGGCCACGCTATACGGACGCGAGTTAGCTGTGTCAAAGCGGATCTGTCCACGCTGTCGCCTTTCGAGGCGGTGTGTTAAACATCATCCATGGTTTATACGCTCAGGGGCATTACCGCCGTCTTATTTATCGCCATCAGCACGGTGTTGTGGTGTACGCCCCTGCACCTTATGGGCTTACTGCGTTTCCTCCTACCCATCAAATGGATCCGTGCCGGTTTTGGCCATCTGATGGATCGAATGATCGACGGTTGGGTTTTTTCGAATCGCTTCATGGTCCATTGGCTTCGTATCACACACATCGAAAAACCGCCTCTACTTCACGATTTGGATCGAAAGCACTGGAACGTCGTGGTCTGTAATCATCAAAGTTGGACCGACATCCTTGTTCTGCAGAACACGTTGTTAGGGCACATCCCCCCGTTAAAGTTTTTTACGAAAAAAGAACTTATTTACGTCCCGTTGGTCGGCGTCGCCATGTGGCTTCTCGGCTTTCCGTACGTCCGTCGGTACAGTCGCGCGCAGCTCGAGAAAAATCCGTCGCTGCGGGAACATGACCGAAACGCGACATTGCAGGCCTGTCAAGGCTTTCTAGAACGGCCAACGTCGGTCCTCAACTTTCTCGAAGGCACGCGCTACAGTGATGAAAAAAAAATCACCCAGGCTTCTCCTTACTCGTACCTCCTGCTGCCGAAAACCGGTGGCCTCGGTTACGTCTGCGATGCCCTTGCGCAACACATCGACAACATTATCGACGTCACCATCGTGTATCCCGACGGCACGCCTGGATTCTGGGAATTTCTCTGTGGGCGTTGCACGCGCGTCTACTTTCATGCCCGACGTTATCCAATCCCACCGGCCGATCGTGACGATCGTAAAGATTGGGCGGACGCGCTGTGGCGCGAAAAAGATTCCAAAATATCGAGCACGCTCCTTCAGCAACCTCATTAGCAGACTACGAAATTCTATATGTACCTGGAACACTTCGGCCTAAACCAGAAACCCTTTTCAATAGCACCCGATCCTTCTTTCATTTACTTGTCCGAAAAACACCGTGAGGCACTCGCACATTTGATGTACGGCCTCGAATCCGAGGGCGGATTCGTCTTGGTTACGGGCGAAGTCGGAACGGGAAAAACGACTCTTTTGCGTAACTTAATCGCTCAAGTACCCGACGATCAGGACGTGGCGTTCATCCTAAATCCTCGCCTGACCGTGCGCGAACTGCTTGAATCGTTATGTGACGAGCTCGGTATCGACTACTCAACCGAATCGCCAGGATCGATCAAACAATACATTGATCGACTCAATCGTCACTTACTTCATACGCATTCACTCGATCGAAGTACGGTCATGATCATCGACGAAGCGCAAAACCTCTCGCCCGCGGTACTTGAGCAAATTCGACTGCTCACCAACCTAGAGACCGACGAACGTAAGTTATTACGGATCATCCTCATCGGTCAGCCCGAACTCGGCGAGACCCTCGACCGTCACGAGCTGCGACAGTTGGCTCAACGTATCACCGCCCGATACCATCTCGAGGCGCTCGATAGCGACGACATTCACGCGTACATTGCCCACCGCATGCGTATATCCGGTGCGTCCGCCGAAGTCTTCACGCGCTCCGCTCGCCGGTCAATCTATAGATGGACGCAGGGCATCCCCCGCTTAATCAACGTCTTATGCGATCGATGCCTACTCGGCGCGTACGTTGGCGGCATCCATAGAGTATCGCGACGTATTGTTTCGCAGGCGGTGAAAGAAGCGTTTCCATCAAGAAAATCTCGGCGTTGGCCCCTGGTGACCGCCTTAGGTTTGGCCGCTATCGCGTTTGTCGGCCTAGCTCTATCTCCCGGCAATCCATGGTTATATCTGTTTCCAACGAATCCCTTGCCGCAAACAGAAGTGGCCGACCGTAGACTGCAACTCGAAACGGCTAGTTCAAATACCAACGGCAGTAGTTCGCCCACCGAAGTCGGAGTCGCGCCAACTGACGAAAGCAGCCTTTCCGCACAGGCATCGGAATCGAGTTCCGTCCGGGAAACCGCGGTCGAGTCAGAGACAGTCGAGGCGAATTATCCTGTTATACCAATCGCAAGTCTTTCCGGACTCAGTTCCGATCCGGACCGAGGATTTCGTGCAGCTTACGATAGCGTCTACCTCGCCTGGGGAATCACCAATGATTCGCCGCGATTACCCTGTGCGGTCGACTCGGAGACATTGCTTAGGTGCCTTCGAGGATACGGGGATCTTGCGGAACTGAAGCGTTTGAACCGGCCGGCTGTTCTAGAACTATGGGACGACTCTACTGATCCTTTTTTTGCCGCTCTCTTAAGCAACTCGGGCAACAGCTATACAGTAGAAATCGAAGCCACTAGCTATGTCGTCGACTCTCCGACCATCCAACACCACTGGTTCGGTAACTACACGCTTTTATGGCGAGCGCCTCCAGGGTTCAACCGAGCGATTCGACTTGGACATACGGGGGCCCAAGTGGAGTGGTTGCGCGATCGACTCGAATCGCTAGCTCGTCTCGCGCCAACTACCATCGATCGCGCTTTCTTCGATCGCGATTTAGAAGGCGCTTTAAAACAGTTC
>JAYGFA010000030.1:0-4528 GCA_046582115.1 Pseudomonadales bacterium
ACTGGCCGTGACCCCTGGCCAGTGGAATGCGTTTGTCGAAGTCCTCGGTTGTCCAGAGGACTTTGTTAGTGGTCCTTGGGCGGATCCTACCTTTCGCATGGAAAACGCCGATGCGCTATACATGGTGTGTTCCGAGATTACCCGTACGATGCGTGTGGATGACATGTTTCGGCGGGGCCAATCTCTGGGTCTCACGATCACCCCTGTTTATTCACTGACTGCGTTTCGCGAGGATCCTCATGTTGCAGGCAGAGAGTTGTTTACTTCAATTGAGGATCCTGATTTCGGCAATCTTGAACTTATGCGGCCCCCAATTCGGATCGGGGATTCGAACGAGAACCCCGTCGTCGTGTCAGCGCCCGCCCCCGGCAACGGCAATCTCCAAGTGCTTGAGATCGCCGAAGAGCCTCGACCGGAGGTAGTGCCGTGCGTCGGCGCAATAGACCCCGCGAGACCGCTGGATGGGGCACGCGTGCTGCAGTTGGGTGTTGGAGCCGTTGTTCCGGAGGCGGCATCGTTGCTTGGTCTTTTTGGTGCAGACGTAATCAAGGTGGAATCGGCCACACACGTCGATTTTCTCCGCCAGATGGGTTTGAACGGCTACATGGATGTCAACAACTGCCCGACCTTCAACCAGTTGAATCTGGGTACGCGTAGCGTCGCCATTGATATGACACACGAGAGAGGCAAGGACCTAATTCGCGATTTAGCCGGGCATTGCGACGTTGTGATGGAAAATATGCGTGGTGGGGTTGTGGGCCGTTGGGGCCTCGACTACGAGGGTGCGAGAGCGGCACGCGCGGACGTCGTGTATCTAAGTAGTCAAGGACTAGGCCGAGGCCTATACGATGGTTTTCAGACCTACGGCCCCAATCTGCAGACATTCTCCGGAGTCACGTCACAGTGGTCGCACCCGGACGACCCGTATCCGGTCGGCACGAACCTCAACCATCCAGATCATATGGCCGGCAAACAAGCCTTGGTGCCGTTGCTTGCCGCATTGATCAAACGCGATAGCAATGGGCTTGGGTGTTTTATCGAGGCGGCACAGTTTGAGACAGCCGCATATCTGATCGGCGATCGTTTCTTGCAGCAGTTTTACGAGGACGGCGAAATTCCGCCGCTGGGTAATATCAGCATCGACATGGCGCCCCATGGTTGTTACGAGGTCCTAGACGGGGATCGCTGGGTCGCGTTCGCCGTTGAAAACGACGCACAGTGGTTTCGCTTACGAAGTACATTGAACGAACCGTGGATGGAAGACGCAACGTACACGACCGCGGCTGGGCGGCTTGCTGCGACCGACGAACTTGATGTTCGCTTCAGCGAATGGGCAAAGACCAAGCGTCTAGACGAGGTTGAAGCGATCATGCGGACCGCTGAGGTGCCTTGTTCGAGGGTCGTTACGGGTGACGATATGGCGGCCGATGAGAGCGCCCATGCGTCGGGTTTTTTCCCAGCGGTTTCGCATCCGTCAGCAGAGACGCGCCATTACACGGGGATTCCGGTTTTGCTTCGGGGGCAAGGCCGACCAGCGACGCGCCGACCGCCCATGTTAGGCGAGCATACCGAACAGGTCCTATACGAATTACTTCGCCTGACTCCCAGCGAGGTGAATACCCTAATGGCAGAAAAAACCGTTGGCTGTTAATTTTCGGATGCGAATAGAGTCGTCGTTGTCCCGAGTTGTAACTACTTCTGACTCCATCTGGCGAAAAGTGAATCCTCGGATCGTTACGGCTTTGACGACCACCAACGTCGGTGGTCTATCGGGTCGTCTGGTATGAGTCTTGATTCTGTTGCTCTGCTCATTGAGCAAATTGTAATAACCATGATGACGACCGATGTAGCGGAGCACGCGGAACTCGCATCGCTTTTCGAGAAACTTCAACTGTTGGAACCTGGGCAGGAAAGCCGACAGGTAGAAAGCAGAATTTGGGAGGTTTGGTGTAACCACGAGGAGCCTGAGGCGGCAGAAGCAATGGAGCTCGTTATCGCAGCTTTTAACCAAGGTTCTTTGACGGATGCCAATGAAAAGCTGAACCAAATGGTTGATCGATGGCCGACGTGGGCTGAAGCGTGGAACAAGCGTGCAACGTTGCGGTTTATCGAGGAACGAGATCTCGAAAGTATGCAGGACATCGAACGGACTCTGCAGCTTGAACCCCGGCACTTTGGTGCGATCAGTGGCTTTGGACAACTATGTATGCGGGTTGGAGATGTGGACTCGGCGGTGATCGCATTCGAGAGGGCCGTTAGCCTTAATCCAAATTTTGAAGATATTCGAAAAGCGATCGAATACTTGGAACGAGAGCTCCCGAGGACCCTGCATTGATAACCAAAGATGCTAGGGATGTTAGTATCGATCGTTGTAGTAAGAACTAGGGGGAAGGGGTTTGGAAACGGATATTGAAGAACTTCGTTCGGGTTTTTTGAACGAAGAATTTGACGAAGTAACCTTCGACATCGATGGCGAGCGTCTTGCGGAATATGCGCTGAGCTGTGGCGAGCAAGCCCCGCGCTTTACTGACCCAACGCACGTCGACTTTCAGGCGCCGCCGACGTTTGTATCGACCCTGGTCGGGGGCCGATCGATGCCGGTCGACTTCCCGCGGTTGGGTGGTGTTGGCATGGATGCGGGGAAGGGGGTTGAGTGGATGGCGCCTATTCGGGCTGGGGTGACGCTGACGGGAAAATCGCACCTACACGACATTTATACGAAAACCGGAAGATCGGGACGGATGATCTTTCTCGTCACGCGGATGGAACTCTTTGACGAGGAGGGTGTTCATGTGGCGAATGCCGACACCAGAACGGTCATAAGGGAAAGGCCCAGTGAGTGAAACCGTAGCGATTGTGGGCGATGTGGAATTTGGGGTTGAATTGCCGACGTTCGCGCCAGATACCAGTCTTGAGAACGTCAAACGTTTTGGCAAGTTCGTTGGGTGGAGTGGTCCCCGATTTACCGATCATGAGGCGGCCCGGAAAGAGGGATTTCCTGGCGCATTGGTCCCGGGCGTGATGAGTCAGGGATTTCTGGGTGCGATGATCCACCGATGGGCACCATCGGCCGAAATCGTAGCCATTGATACGGTGTTCCGGGCGCCTGTCCTCGTCGATCAGCCTCACCAGATTGTGGGTGTCGTCACCGACGTCGACGAAGAAGCCGGGTCCGTCGAAATTGATATCACGATCACCAACGAAGCCGAAGAAACGCGGGTTTTTGGAACAGCCACCGTCAAGCTACCTACTGGATAATCCGGGACGACAAAAGTTTTCGAATGTTGGTAGGAGTCCTCCCGAATTGCTCCGAAGCACTTGACCCAAACGCGCTCCAGTGTGCTCGTCGGGACAAAATATGATCTCGCCGATGACGACCGTCGCTATATAGCCGACAGCACGCTGAATGAGTCTGCGCTTGCCGTGCGGAAATTCGGACACGATTTGGACCTAGCGTTATAACGGGCCCTACGATGCTAGGATTTGAGCTTATTTCACCAAGGAGCATGTTGTGGTTGGACGCTTGTCTGGGAAAGTCGCGGTGGTTACAGGTGGTACTAGCGGCATTGGCGCTGCGACCGCGGAACTGTTCGTCGCGGAAGGAGCAGAGGTATTGCTAACGGGCCGTTCTCGTGACAAAGGGAAGGCTCTAGCAGAAAAGCTCGGTAACGCAGCCGTATACCACGAAGCCGATGTAACGCAAGAAGCCGACGTCAAGGCGTCGGTGGACCACGCGCTGGACCGGTTCGGGAAACTCGATATTTTATTCAATAACGCTGGAGGTCCGACGCCAGGGGACGTGAACGGTATTACTCCTGAACAAATTCGATACGGAGTTGACCTATTACTCACCAGCGTTGCGCTGGGGATTCGCTATGCCATCGAGCCCATGAAAGCCGCTGGCGGTGGGTCAATCATCAATAACTCGAGTATCGCGAGTCTTCGATACCGACAAGGTAACGTGCTTTATTCTGTCCTCAAGGCGGCGGTTTCGCATTACACGAGGATGGCCGGCATCGAACTTGGTCCGTACAGCATTCGGGTGAACACCATTTCTCCAGGCGCGATCGCGACGCCTATATTCTGGGGTGGTTCGGCTCGAGCCAATACGCTTACCGACGAAGACAATGAGCGCAAGATGCAGAAACTGCAGGCCAACCTATCTCGTGCAACACCGCTTCCTCGGAGCGGGTTGTCGGTGGATATCGCGGAAGCTGCACTGTTCCTCGCGAGTGATGCGAGCAGTTACGTCAATTGTCATGACCTCGTCGTCGATGGAGGACGTACGTCAATGTTTATGGAGCCGCCGGTCGCGGGTTCTTCATGACGTCGCGAAACGGCCCTGTGTCCATGCGGGGCTCTTTCGGCATCCCGAGCACGCGTTCGGCGATGATGTTGCGCTGAATTTCATCCGTACCCCCCGCAATCGACGTGGCCGGGACCGAAATGAGAATTTCCGCGATCAATCCGGCTAACGGCCCATCCTCGTCTCCCAGCATGCTGTCACTTCAGATCGGAAGAGCACACG
>JAYGFA010000001.1:0-40997 GCA_046582115.1 Pseudomonadales bacterium
CGTTTCCGTTGAGATCCATCCATTCAGGAATTCTTTAAATTGCGCGAGGTCAAAAAAATGATGGGTCGAAGACTTCATCGTCGGCTCGGCGCTCGAAAGAAGAGACCGTGGATCAACAAGTTCGGTCGCATCGTAAGTTGCACCGCAGGCTTCGCAGTTGTCGCCGTACTGATCGTCAGTCCCACAGCGGGGGCAGGTTCCTTTGACGTATCGGTCGGCCAAAAATAACTGCTTTTGTGGGTCGTAAAGTTGTTCTACTTCGTTGGTAAAGATGTAACCCGAGTCTTTTAACCGTTCATAGATCAATACCGAGTAGTGTGCGTTTTCAGGAGAATGTGTGGAATGGTAATTGTCGTGCTGTACGAGAAAATCTTTAAAGTCCTTGCAGTGATCTATCCGAACTTGGTCAATGAGTTGCTCAGGAGAGACCCCGAGCTCCTCGGCTTTCAACATTGTTCCCGTACCGTGGGTGTCGTCGGCACAGACGTAGATGCACTCGTTACCTCGCAATTTCTGATAACGAACCCAAATGTCCGTTTGGATGTGCTCGAGCAAATGACCGAGATGTATTGCGCCGTTGGCGTTAGGCAGCGCGCTGGTCACAAGAATTCGCCGCATAATTTTGAGATCCGAGTCTTATGGTGTGCGTTTCCGCGCTAACAAAGGCACGGTTATTGGTGGCGCACTATATAATGCTGAATCGACTGGGGCGAGCAACCTATATGGGGAAACCACTAGAGACATTTTTGGATCCAATCGTGAACGTCAGTTGGCGTGAACTAGGAGCAATCCAGCGGGCTGCGAAATTGGATGGGAAATGGCATGTCCTGATTGAGCTCGGATATCCGGTGGAAGGTTTAGCGCCGGTGTACGCTGCAGCCCTCGAAAGTTGGATGGAAGACGAAATAATTCTGGAATTGAAATTCAGAGCGCCTCCATCTCATGCGTTGCCTGGGGCGAGCAATGTAATTGCCATCGCTTCTGGTAAGGGCGGTGTTGGCAAGTCGACCACGGCCGTTAACTTGGCGGTAGCGTTGGATCGTGCCGGAGCAAAGGCTGGTATTTTGGATGCGGATATTTACGGGCCTAGTCAGGGAATTATGTTGGGTATTCGAGAAGGACAGCGACCAGAAATAAAGAAAGAGAATCAGTTTGTACCGATTCGGTGTCACGGCATCGAAGCGATTTCCATGAGTATGCTGGTAACGGATAAAACTCCGATGGTTTGGCGCGGACCAATGGCGTCGGGGGCGCTACAACAATTGTTGCAGCAAACTGCGTGGAGTGACCTGGACTATCTCGTTGTCGACATGCCGCCCGGGACAGGAGATATTCAGCTAACCCTTTCGCAACAAGTCTCGGTTGGTGGCGCCGTCATCGTGACAACGCCTCAGGAGATTGCATTGGCGGATGCGCGCAAGGGTATCGAGATGTTCCGGAAAGTATCGGTGCCGATAATTGGCGTGGTCGAAAATATGAGCTACTTCGTATGCGACAGCTGCGATCGTAAGCATGCGCTGTTCGGCAGCGGTGGCGGCGCGCGAGTAGCAGCCGAGTACGGAACGTCGTTGCTCGGAGAGTTCCCTCTAGATCCGGCGATCCGGGAACAGACTGACGCGGGAGTGCCGATAGTTGCGTTAGACAATGTATCGCCGATGGCCACTCTTTATCGCGACTGCGCCCGGAGGACGGCAGCCGCTTTGTGGCTGATCAGCCGAGATAAAGCACCAACGCCAACACTAGCTATAGACGATCAATGACTATCAAATCGGATCGATGGATACGGGAAATGGCAGAGACGAGGGGAATGATTGAGCCTTTTGAACCGACTCAAGTACGCGAAGTCGACGGCCGGCCGGTGATCTCCTTTGGAACATCGAGTTACGGGTACGACGTTAGGTGTGCGCCGGAGTTTAAAGTTTTTACGAACATTTTTTCCGCGACGGTCGATCCTAAGGCATTCGACGATAATAGTTTCGTTGACGTTCGGGAAGATTCCTGCACTATCCCGCCAAACTCGTTTGCGCTTGCGAGCACCGTGGAATATTTCCGGATACCTTCGGATGTTCTGACAATCTGTCTTGGAAAATCTACCTACGCTAGGTGTGGAATTATCGTAAATGTGACCCCGCTTGAACCGGAATGGGAGGGGAACGTGACCCTTGAGTTCTCTAATACTACGACGTTGCCGGCGAGGATATATGCGAATGAAGGGGTCGCTCAGATGCTCTTCATACAGTCGGATGAACAGTGTGAAACTACATACAAAGATCGAGCCGGTAAATACCAGGGCCAGACCGGCGTCACGATGCCGAAAACTTGATTTAAGCGTCCTAGCGATGAACTACTTTTGGGCTATCCGAGCTCCGCGTTCGCCGGACCGATGACTAAATGGCCCTTCTTTGTCTGGGCGCTTGACGATTTGATCTGTCCAATAACGACGGCATTTTCGTTGAGTCGCTCGAGTATTTGATCGACGTTTCCAGGACGGCAAGCGATGACGAAACCGATGCCGCAATTAAAAGTTCGAAGCATCTCCATCTCGTCAGTTCCTCCTTGCCTTTGTAGCCAGTTGAAAACGGGAGGCCGTTCCCATGCCCCGAGGTTAATGTCGGCCACCAGGTGCTGGTTGCTCGAAAACATACGGGGGATGTTTTTGATGAGCCCTCCGCCGGTTATATGGGAGAGTCCAGTAACGAGCGATACGATGGGCAATACGGTAGGCACGTAGATGCGAGTGGGGACCATCAGTTGATCGAGCAAGTCGCTGTCGTTTAACGGACCGAAATCGGCGATAACGCGTCGAATCAGCGAAAACCCGTTGGAGTGTGGGCCAGAGGAAGCAAGGCCAATGAGTACGTCGTCGCCCCGAACAGAATCGCCGTTAACCATCTCGCTTCGTTCGACGACGCCCACGCAAAAACCCGCTAGGTCGTAATCGTTACCCTGATAGAAGCCTGGCATTTCAGCCGTTTCACCGCCAACTAGGGAGCATCCTGCGACTTCACACCCAAGCACGATGCCGTTGATGACTTGTTCAGCGACGTCAACGTCTAGCTTGCCGCTCGCAAAGTAATCAAGAAATAGAAATGCTTCTGCACCGACTGCGAGAACATCGTTCACGCACATGGCCACCAAGTCCTGGCCTACGCAGTCATGCCTGCTGTGGGCTATTGCCAGGGCGAGTTTTGTACCAACACCGTCTGTCCCGGTAACGAGCAAGGGTTCCCGATATTTTTTGGGGATGCTTGCAAGGGCCGCGAAACCGCCGATGCCGCCCAATAGTTCAGGTCGATGAGTCCGTTTGGCTGCGTTCTTAATTCGCTGCACCAGTTCGTTTCCAGCATCGATATCGACGCCCGCCTCGCTGTATGTAAGACCCAACGCGTCACCCCTCGCTCAAGCCTGGAAAGATTGGCGAGTTTACCAAATATTTTCGCTACACTGCTGCCGTTTAGCTCCCGATGGAACGGCTTTCTTGGTGACGAGACTTGTTTCTTTGTTGTTCCTGATGTGTTCGTGTTTTGAGACGGGAGCCCATGTGATCAACTGGCTTTACGATGTCGAAGTTTCAGTGGCAACACAATCCCCTGCGGATGTTCGAGCTGCCGCCACGAAGGCATTTGCTATCGTATTAACCCGGGTCACCGGCCTGAAAGAGATACCGCGCAATGCAATGGTTAGTACCGCGCTACGAAATCCTGAGCGTTTTTACGCGCGGTACCGATTCGTACAAAAGGCACGCGGAATTAACGACCCCGTTTCTGGCCAACCCATACTTGAAGTGAGTTTTGACCCGCGTGCCGTCCAGGATCTTGTTCGAAGCGCTGCTTTACCGATATGGAGTGCAAATAGGCCCAGCGTTTTGGCTTGGATTGTTGTAGAAGAAGACGTTCCTCGCCTTGCAACGAGCGACGATAGCAGCCAGTGGGTGGGGATAATTAAAGCCCGGAGTCGCGATCGGGGACTGCTTTTACAGTTTCCTCTCATGGACCTTGCCGATCGCGAGCGTATTTCCAGTTCGACGGTTTTGGGAGGGTTTTCGGAACAGATATTGCGAGCTAGCGAACGGTATGGTGCTCAGTACGTTCTGACTGCAAGAATATGGATGGACGTTGGGGGACTGTGGAGTGGTGCCGGTGGCTTGATGTTTGAGGGAAGGCAAACGAACTTCGCGTACGAGGGTGAGACAAGGGATGCTGTATGCAGAAAGATACTGGATGCGGTCGCGGACGAACTCGTGCAACGTTTCGTGGTTTTCGGCTTGCATACGGAAGGGGTAAATATCGTAGTCTCGGGTATAGCGTCTGTACGCGAGTACGGCTCGTTGTTGGGGTACCTGCAATCGCTCGAATTCATCGACCGTGTCGATGTGGCGGAGGTTTCGGTAGACCGAATTCGAATGGTTATACACACGCGGTCTACGTTAGCCCGACTGTCCGAACTTCTGTACTCTGACGGCGTACTTTTCAGAGATACCACTCGGAATTCGGGACTCGATTCGAATCACTACATATGGCAGGGCGAGCCATGATTCGTCATATTCCAAATGTAATTACCCTGTTTCGCCTCGCCCTTATTTTCCCCATTGCATGGTTCATATGGAATGGCGACTATGCTGAAGCCTTGATCCTTATGTTGATAGCGGGTTTGTCGGACGGGCTGGACGGCGCATTGGCACGAGGGTACCGCTGGACTAGTAAGTTCGGCGAAATGGCCGATCCATTAGCAGACAAATTGTTAGTGGGGGTGGTTTTTGTATTGCTTACCATCCAGGGTCACATTCCATTCTGGGCTGCTGTGATCGTGATCGGGCGCGATCTGGTGATAGTTACCGGGGCGGCAACGTTCCGTCACTTGTTTGGCGCATTGGAGATAGACCCCACGCTAATTAGCAAGATTAATACTGGACTTCAGGTCATTGTCTTGGTTCTAAAGCTGATCGAACTCTCGGAGTTGAAATATTTGGCTGATCTCGCCGGACTGTTGGTTAACCCGGCGGGTATATGGTTGGTGGCTGGTTTTTCGCTGGTTTCAGGGTTTGACTACGTAATTACTTGGAGTCGTCGCGCCGTGCGCAAATGGCAAACCCCGTAATGGCAGTTGAAACAGAAAGGAGAGCGGCGTGTCGGGTCAATTGCCACTGAAGTTTCCGCTGCGTGAAGAGTTTGCTTTGGATCGATTTCGCATTGGGGTTAATCGAGAATTGATCGAAGTTGCCACTTCCAACGAATGCGTATGGATCTATGGAGAGGCGCGCGTCGGGAAGACCCATTTGGCCCAGGCTATCTGCAGCCAAAACGACCACTCCGTTTTTCTTCCCGGGAAAGTTATATCGCCGTTTGATGTCGATCTGGATGGTTACGACGGCTATCAGAAAGTGGTTATCGACGATATCGATTGCTGGGTAGGACGTCGGGACGCAGAGGAACAGCTCTTAGCCCTCGCCGACGCGCGATTTGCAGGAGGCCTCGGCCTATTAGTAACCGGTTCCGACGCACCGCATCAATTGCGATTTTCGATTGAAGATTTGGCGTCGAGGGTACGCTCATTTCATTGTATGGAGCTCAAGGCTTTACCGGATTGTGAAAAACGGCAGTGGCTCGTCGATGAAGTTAGGAACAGAGGCCTTGAATTGGCGGACGATGTTTTGGAATACGTATTCGCGCGGGTTGGTCGCTCGCAAGCGGATCTCGCCCATGTCATCGAAAAGTTGGATTTTGAATCCTTAGCTCAATCCAGAAAACTGACCATTCCGTTTGTTCGGGAGGTTCTGGCACTTTGAATAAGGTGGTTTGCACTGGTGGCGGTAGCGCTGGCCATGTTGTTCCTACGCTACCGGTCATGGAGTACCTAATTGCTCGGCGTTGGCAGGTCGTGTTTATCGGCTCGACGAGCGGCTTAGAGGAGCGTTTGGTAAAATCCCTTGGCGTCGCATTCCACGGAATTACGACAGGGAAGCTTCGCCGTTATTGGTCAATAGACAACCTGTTCGATTGTTTTCGCGTTCTGGTTGGCGTTGTTCAAGCTATAAGGATCTTGCGTAAAGAGAACCCCGATGTCGTTTTTTCGAAGGGAGGCTACGTCGCGTTTCCGACGGTTTTTGCTGCCTGGCTCTATGGGATCCCTGTCGTCGCACACGAATCCGATGTGTCGCCAGGTCTAGCCAATCGGCTCTGTTTTCCGTTCGTCAATTCTCTCTGTGTCAACTTTGAATCGACTCAGGCATCTGTTCGCCGGTTGGTGGTTACCGGTACACCAATCCGTAAAGCGCTGTTGGAAGGCGACGCAGAAAGCGGTCGAGAGCGGTTAGGTTTCCGACAGAACATACCGATAATTCTCGTGGTTGGAGGGAGTCTTGGCGCGCGGCGCTTGAATCGGTTGATCCGCGAAGCGCTGGAGCAGTTGACCAACGAATTTAACGTCGTACACGTATGTGGACCAGGAAATCTAGACGAGACCATGAAAAGCAACTGCGGCTATCGCCAACTCGAATACGTTGATGACGGTTGGGGTGACCTCCTTGCATGTGCAGATGTCGTTGTTTCTCGCGCGGGAGCCAACAGCGTGTATGAACTTTTAACACTCAGCAAACCGAATATCCTTGTGCCGCTCCCAGCAAATGTCAGCCGCGGAGACCAAATTGAAAACGCGGAAGTTGCCCGTTCTGCTGGTTGCAGCACAGTTCTCCAGGAAGACGAACTTGATATTGGATTGCTGATTCGGACCATTCACGCAGTAGTCGACGATCGTCGGTTTTGGCTGAAACGTCTCTCCAAATTCAGGTCAAAAGATGCGCTCGCATTAATCATCTCCGAAATCGAACGGGCAATAGCTGATGTTGATTGAAATTCCGATGGAAACGGTGATCAAATCGCGCGCTTGCGCTATGCGGTAGCGAGGAAATCCAACCGCCAATGTATCGAATACGCACCTTCAACAATATTGCTGAGCGAGGTATTGCCACCTTAACCGCAGGCAAGTTCCTGGTGGGCAAGGATTTGGAACACCCGCACGCGATCTTATTGCGAAGTCACAATCTAAGGGTTGACGAACTGGATACGAATGTTATTGCCGTTGCCAGGGCTGGCGCGGGGGTAAACAACATTCCGGTTGATACTTGTACCGAGCGTGGCATCGTGGTTTTTAACACGCCGGGAGCCAATGCTAATTCGGTTAAGGAGATAGTTCTTGCTGCCCTGCTGCTTTCCGCCCGGGATATTGTCGGAGGCATGCGATTCGTCCGAAATCTCCATGATGTCAAAGAAGAAATCGATGTCCATGCCAAAGTGGAATCAGAAAAAAAACGGTTTAAAGGGCGGGAATTGACTGGTCGGACACTAGGGGTGGTAGGTCTTGGATCGGTCGGTTCACTCGTTGCCAAGGCTGCACTTGATCTAGGTATGGACGTCATTGGGTACGACCCAGCGCTCTCTATCGATGCGGCTTGGCGTCTTCCGAGCCAGGTCGTGCGTATGGAAAATCTGTCGAGTCTTTTTTCTCGCTCTGAGCTCGTCTCGTTGCATGTGCCAGCGAATCCAGAAACCAACTCGATGATTAATGCTGGGACGTTGTCGAGCTTTCGTCCTGGGACAGCATTGTTGAATTTTGCTCGTGAAGAAATTGTTAACGTTCCCGATGTTATGAACGCGTTAGATACGGGTATTCTGTCGTACTACTTTACCGATTTTCCAAACTCACTCCTTAGTGGGCACGAGCGAGCGCACGCGATGCCCCACCTAGGCGGGTCGACAACTGAAGCCGAAGAAAATTGTGCCGTGATGGCAGCCGGACAACTCGATACGTTTCTGCAATATGGAAATATCGAGAATTCGGTCAATTTCCCAACAATTTCTATGGAGCCGAGTGAAGGACACAGAGTTGGGATCTCGAATAGGAATGTCGCTGGTTCGCTTGGCGGTTTGTTATCGGTGCTTGCTGATCGCCAGATTAATGTCATCGACATGATCAATAAAAGTCGCGGCGAGATTGCCTACAATCTGATCGATATTGCGGATTCACCGAGCGATCAAATTCTCGCCGATCTTCTAGCCATTGAAACGGTCATTAGTGTGCGCGCGTTCGCAAATGAGATTGGTTAGTAAAAGGATCTGGGCGCCTCTTTTGACGTTCTACGAATCGGCTTGGATCGGCGACAGCTAGCGCGTGCGTATCGATGGGTGGGAGTTCTCCAACGATACCACTCGCGATAGTCTCTGCTGCGAGTAATGCACTGGTGGTGCCCGAGCTCCCGTAACCGAGACTCAGCCACAACGTCTCTGTAGCTTGTCCAATTATCGGGACTCGGTCAGAAGTTACGCAACGAGTTCCTCGGTAGCGTTGTATCCATCGAAATAGCGCGTGTCCGAAAAGCGCCCTAAGTCGGGCGCGATTGGCGTGAGTTGCAGAGCTGGGATCCCATCTGCCGTGCTCATAAGTAGACCCTGACGCCAATACTGAACGTGTCGATGGGATCACATATCCATCATCGATAACCGTCGTTTTTAGCAGGTCAAAGTCGGAGATCTTGGTAAAGAGATCGATTTGTCCGGGTACCGTTGCCATCTCGAGCGGAGGTAGTCGTAAACTCGTGGGAATTGTTGTTCCCGTGGCGATTACGGTTGGCATCGATAAATCCTGGGTCAGTACCCCCTTAGTTAATTGAACGCGTGGATGGCGGATTAACTTTCTACAAAATTCCGGGCCGTTAACGATCGCAGAGTTGGGGAAATAGACTGCGGGCCGGGTCAAGGCAGTGCCGGCGATAGCTGATGCTTCGTCCGGCTGTAAAAATCGGGCCCAATCGCCAAGCGTTTTTGCGATTGTCAGAAGTCGGTTCGGTGACGCGTTTGCACCGGGTAGTTGGAGTGCGCCGGTGGTTCTCGCGCTTCGAATGGACGCAATCAAAGCGGTAGAGAACGTATAGCTTTGGACGCGGCGTTCCGCCTCCGGAGATGGAGACCCGGACAGGCGCACGTGGTTGATCGCTGATGGAACGCTTGACGCGAATTGGGCGACGTGGCCAGTCGGCTCGAGCAAAGTAACGTTAATTCCCTTTTTAGCGAGGGCATTTGCGGCGGCACATCCAGCGAGCCCAGCGCCTGCGACCACGGCCTCAGAAGGAGGAACACTGGGTTTGAAGGCCGGTGTCGCTAACCAACCGCACAGAGTGTGTCGCTTATCAGGCAAGCTGCTTATCCGCTCCATATTGAATCCGCCACTTTGCAAGATTCGTCGGACGCGTCCTGCGGATGAGAAAGTAGTCACGCTCCCTCCTACACGAGTGCGCGTGTGCAATCTCGACAGCATGGATTCTTGCCACATGACAGGGTTGCAGTCCGGCGAGAACCCGTCCAGGAACCAAGCATCTACGCCCCTTTGGTCGCGCTCAAAAAAGTCCGTAAGCCCAGTAACCACTTCACCTACGTATACGGAAAGTTCGATGTTGCCGCCTTCGAAGAAACGACGATGCCAACCGTGAATGGCGGGAGGATATTGGGTCCATAATTGCGCAACGAACGGTAGAGAACTAAGCCAGGGTTGTCCGACCCGTTTGAGATCGTCGAGCCTGATCGGGTGTTTTTCGAAACTCACGAACCTGAGTCGGGTCGTGCCACGGGATTGTTTAAGGAACTCCGTGGCCGTGACTACGAAGTTCAAGCCCGATCCGAAACCTAATTCGACCACAGTAAAAACCGGGGTTTGACTCATGCGCTCGCCCAGTTTTGCAGGTTCCAAGAAAACGAGGCGGCTGTCGACCGGACCGCCGGCGGAGAAATAGATGTCTGCGTAGCGCGGCGAAAATACACGCCCATGCCGAATTTCAACAGCGGCTGGTTCGATTATGGTGATATTGGTCGCGTAGGATCTTGAATCCATTCGCTCCACGATCCGGGATACAAAGCTGGCTCTGGTAGGCCAGCAAGCAGGATAGCGATGATGTTTTGGGTTGCCGAAACACCCGAACCACAATAACAAACGATATCTAGATCGCTGCTAAACGCGTTGAATCGCGTGCTCTGCGTGTTGAACTTTCCGTCGCTCGATAAATTGTGCTCATAGGGTAGACACAGAGCACCAGGAATGTGCCCGGCTTTAGTGTCGATAGGCTCGATTTTGCCACGAAATCTCTTGACCGCACGCGCATCGATCAGTGCGTAGTTATGCTTCTGTATGTCGTCCGCTGACACGGTACGCGTTAGCGGAGGTTGGGCTACAAACTGGGATCTCTTCCGTTTCGGCTCTTCCATGGACAAACTCTCGCCGAGGCTGAGCCAACTACCTAAACCACCATTTAGTACTTTGACTTGCGTAATGCCCACCCACCGGGCCATCCACCAGAATCGACTCGCGTAGACGTTATCGTTTGAGTCATAAGGAACAAGCAAGGTGTCGTACTTGATACCCCAGCTACATAAAAGATCGGCAAATTTTTGGCGCGTCGGTAGCGGATGCCGACCGCGCGTGCCAGGAGGAGCAGAGAGATGCGTGTTTAAATCCGCGAAAATAGCGCCAGGTAGGTGTCCGCGAGAATACTCTTCTCGACCCCAGTCAGGATCATCAAGTTTGGCACGACAGTCGATGACCACACAGGTTTTCGTACCGACAATTCGCTCTAATTCGTTCGCCTCAATGAGCAGTTCGTTTTTACGCACGGACAATCCCCAGCAAGAATCGTGTCTGATCGGTCGTTGCTATCGGCGACGTTAATAGGGCTACCGGATATTGTTTCATATTGCTTTTGGTAGTAATTGGTGGTTCAAATCGTCAAAATGCACCTAATGGACCAACACGACAGGAGTCCTGAGTGAGTATCCCCGATTGGTGGTATGGAGTTGTGGGATTGAATCCTTGGGTGGCAATTCTTTACACCCTGGTTACGACCCACGTTACCATCGTTTCAGTAACCGTATATCTGCATCGTTTCTCGGCTCACCGAGCACTGGAGTTGCATCCTTGTTTGCAACATTTTTTTCGGTTCTGGCTCTGGTTAACCACGGGGATGGTGACGGTTGAGTGGACAGCAATCCACCGTAAACATCACGCTACCACGGAAACGGCAGAGGACCCGCATAGTCCACGCGTACATGGATTGCGAGCTATTTTGTTCCGCGGCACAGAATTCTATCGAGCCGGAGCAACGGCCGACACCATCAATCGCTACGGCAAGGGAACGCCAGAGGATTGGTTGGAGAGAAACATTTACTCGAGATTTCTGTTCACCGGCATTGTCATTGTAGTCATCGCGGACATCCTTCTCTTTGGAAGCATCGGTATTGTGGTCTGGGGAGTTCAGATGCTGTGGATCCCATTCTTTGCAGCGGGAGTGATAAACGGCGTTGGGCATTTTTGGGGTTATCGGAACTTCGAAACTCCGGACGCAGCCACAAATATTGTTCCCTGGGGAATCCTTGTAGGTGGCGAGGAGCTTCACAATAACCATCACACCTACCCGAATTCCGCCAAGCTCTCTGTTAGACCTTGGGAAATTGATGTGGGTTGGCTTTGGATTCGGTGTTTTCAGTTGTTGGGCCTTGCTAAACCGCTGTATACGGGTCCAGTGGTCGAGAGGGTGAATGGTAAGAAGCAGATCGATATGGACACCACATGGGCCGTGTTAAATGACCGGTTCGAGGTCATGGCTCGTTATGCTGAGGAAGTGGTAGGCCCTCTCGTGGAAGAGGAATATCGACGGGCCGATAAGGCCACAAGGCAAATGCTAAAAAGAGCAAAGTCCATCCTTTGTCGGGAAGAGACGCTCGTTAAGGAAGGAGAACGGCAGCGTATAGCGCATATCGTCGAAAACATTCCCGTGTTGGCGACCATCTATGAAATGCGCGTAGAGCTGCAGGCGGTTTGGTCGAAAAGGGGCGGCAATGGCGATGAGCTGCTAATCGCATTCAAGGAGTGGTGCGGTACGGCAGAAGCTACTGGTATTCATGCGTTGCGGAATTTTGTGGAAGGGCTCAAGTCGTATTCTGTGCCGACGAGGCTCGTGAGCACTACATCCTCGTAAGCGTTGCTATTCCTAGGCAGTCGAGTCCGGTTTCAAGCGTTTTCGCTGTATGCACACAAAGAGCCAGTCGGCTCTCGCGATCTTTCTCAGGGGCATCGAGGACCGGACAAGTTTCGTAGAACCGCATAAAGCGGGACGTAAGTTCGTACAGATACGCACAAAGATGGTGTGGCATCGCGTCCCGTGCTACCAGTTCGAGAGTTTCCTCGAAACGGCAAAGTTGGACAGCTAACTCCCGTTCGTTCCGATTTTCCAATGCGACGTCTTTTCTATACGACTCGGGGTCGAAATTCCCGCGCGCAAATAAACTTTGAATACGCGCGAATGCGTACTGAAGGTAAGGCGCCGTGTTGCCCTCAAACGCAAGCATGCTGTCCCAATCGAACGTGTAGTCGTTCAGACGGTTTTTCGAAAGATCCGCGTATTTGATTGCTCCGATAGCTACTGCGTGAACCACCTCATCGAATTCAGTTTCGTCAAGGTTCGAGCTTTTTGAACGAACGACGGCTCTTGCCCTCTCGTGGGCTTGTTCCACAAGCTTGGCAAGGGGGATAGTCGATCCGTCTCGTGATCGAAAGGGTCGACCATCGCTGTCGAGTAATTTGCCGAATGGATGGTGTTCTAGTTTCGTTGCTTTGGGAACGAATTCAGCAGCATGGGCGACTGCAAATAGCATACGGAAATGCAGGTTTTGTCGGGTGTCGGTAAAATAGAGTATTCGATCTGCGTGAAGCACACTGTGTCGGTACCGCAGGGCTGCTAGGTCTGTCGTGTGATATAAGTAACCGCCGTCGGACTTTTGTACGAGCATGGGTAGGGGCTTGCCTTCTTTACCAGTAAATTCGTCGAGAAACACGCATTTAGCGCCGTCCGAGAGCCTTAGAAGTCCTGCTTGATCGAGGTCTGTCACGACCTGAGCAAGGTCGTTGTTGTAGGCGCTTTCTCCTCGAATATGGTCTGGATTCAGAGAAATGTTGAGCTGATCGTAGATGCGCTGCATGTGAGATGACGAAAGTTCGATGAATTGTTTCCATTGGGTCAAAGCAGCCTCTTTCCCGGACTGTAAATCGACTACGAATTTGCGTGCGGTTTCTGCGAAAGCTGGGTCATTTTCAAACCGCTCGCTCGCTAGAGCATAGAAATGATCGAAGTCTCCTAGGTCGTTGCTTGATTGATTTTGTCCTTCCAAATAGGTCACGAGCATTCCGAACGGGGTTCCCCAATCGCCGATATGGTTTTGCCTGTATACAGTATGACCAAGTAATTCGAGTGTCCGAGCAGTAGCATCCCCAATTACAGTGCTTCTTAGGTGTCCCACGTGAAGGCTTTTTGCCAGATTGGGAGAGGAATAATCGATAACAATGCGCTCGGGTTTGGCCACCGGCGTAACCAGGTGGGCGCGCGCGAGAGTTCCCGAAAGAAATTCCTGGCTTAACGTGAGATTGATGAATCCTGGCCCTGCAATCTCGGTTTTTGCGACTAGTCCGGTCAAGTCGGCAGCATTAACGACGTCCTCCGCCAGCTTTCGCGGATTAGTCTTTAAGCGCTTTGCCACTGCCATGGCACCGTTGACCTGATAGTCGCCGAATTCGGGACGCCTCGCGGGAGACACTAAAGCAGGCGCCCATTCGTTGGTGACCCGACTGAACGCTGTGCTGAGACGGTCATCGAGAAGTTGGCGGACGTTCATGGACTCAGGTCGGGGTGACGTCTTCGGCCTGCCAGCCCTTGGATCGTTCGACCACGATGAAACTGACTGTCTGGCCGTCGCGTAGGTTACCTCGCTGTCCGTCGTGCGAGCTGACAGAACGGTGATGAACAAATATCTCGTCGCCGTTTTCGCGAATGATGAAACCAAAACCCTTACTGCGATTGAACCATTTAACGGTACCTTCTTCGCGCTGAGTATTGGGTGGCAAAGGTTGGCTCGGGCTACGATCGCTACGGTGTGATCGTTGAGATGTTGTAGACCTCCGTGAACTCGGGCGCACCCGCGTGAGCCGCTCGTTAACGCGGACGGTAATTAACGACGCAAAGATCGAAGCGGTCGACATCACCACCAATAAATAAAACAAATTCTCGGGGAGGAGCGCGTAGATCTGGGTCGCGATACCTATGAAGAAGAGTGATGTGAATACTGCGGTAACAAGGACCTTCATTAGCGTGATCCGTAAAAGCGGCGATCATACCTTAGGGGAGACAGGTCCTTCAGGAAGTTTGAGGAATCAGACGCCGCAAATGATGGTCATTTGACAAAAAACGCGGTAGATCAGGCACCCTAGAGATCGTGCAAAAGGCGTCGGGATGCATTGGTACCAGGTCGTAGATCTTGCGGTTTTCGACGGGCGGTTAGAATCACAATTGGTTCTATCGGTACCCCGGCCATTCCTTGCAGAATTCCCGTTTCAGTAAATTCAATGATTTCCGCCACATCCGTACCGGCGATGAGGTGGCCGAATACCGAGTAGCCGGGCTTTCCAGGTAGAGCGTCGAGGTGTGTATTGGTACTTAAGTTAATAAAAAATTGACTACTCCCGGAATCGGGGTCTTCTAGGCGAGCCATAGACAACGTTCCCTTCCGGTTTCTCAGGCCGTTAAAAGACTCGTTGGGGACTTGACGGGGACCCTCCCGACGCCGCATTTGGATGTCGTAGCCTCCGGTTTGAATGACGAATCCAGCTATTACTCGGTGGAAAATCAGTCCGTCATAAAAACCTGAATCGACTAAATCAAGGAAGTTGGCAACGGTGTGTGGAGCCCGGACTTCATCCAACGCCGCGGTCATGGTTCCGGCGGTGGTTCTAATGACAACTTGCGGGTGGTCGGCGGTTGCCCCCAAAGCTGCGTATACCATTATCGCAACGGTACTGATCAAGAGTAGACGTTTTATCGATTCATCGAATGTCGGGCAACGAGTAAGCACGTGAGCATCCACCGTACGAGCATACCGTGGGTCATATCGATGTATCTAATTAGACTGTATGCTCGCCCGTTGCCAGTTTTAGCGCGTGCCAATCGCGATTTTTATATCGGTGCCTGATCAAAGTCGTGATTCATGGTGGAGATGTCGTGTTGCACACTTTTGGCACATATGGAACTTGCTGCCAAGATATTTATTGGCTACGTTAAGCGGGTGCTTTTCGCAGCCGGGAGGCTCTTTAGTCGAAGGTTTGCGATGCAAAGAGAATACGTGGTTTAAAGGACTTGGGGTCATATGTCCGAACCTCAAATTAGCTTAGCTCGAAGCCCATTAGTTGCTCCAAGACACGTTGCCATCATTATGGATGGAAATCATCGGTGGGCGAAACGTAGGTTATTGCCGGGCGCAGCGGGACATCAAGCGGGTGCTCGGAACGTAAGGCATGTAGCGGAGTTGTGCGCCGACTTGGGGGTCGAATACCTTACGTTGTTCGCGTTCAGTACGGAAAATTGGAATCGGCCGCAAAAAGAGATTGATCTGCTAATGAGGCTGATGAGTGGAATGCTAGAGAACGATGTTGAGGAGCTACACGCGAAAGGTGTGCGACTGCGCATCATAGGCGACCGCACTCGATTCTCCGCAGAAATTCAGTTGCTCATGGCGCGGGCTGAACAAACAACGCGTCTAAATGATCGTTTGAACTTGACGATTGCAGCCAACTACGGTGGCCGTTGGGACATTG
This sequence comes from Pseudomonadales bacterium, assembly GCA_046582115.1. Taxonomy (GTDB): domain Bacteria; phylum Pseudomonadota; class Gammaproteobacteria; order Pseudomonadales; family Azotimanducaceae; genus UBA11889. The sequence continues at coordinate 15,679 of JAYGFA010000001.1, forward strand.
CCCGTGCCGCGCGTGAAATGGCCATGGCTGTTCAGCGCGGCGAGCTGGAGCCTCATTCGGTGGACGAAAATACGTTTGAAAAATACCTGTCTATGCGGGATTTACCCCAGCCAGATCTGTGCATCCGCACCGGTGGTGATCGCCGTATTAGTAACTTCTTACTATGGAATCTGGCGTACACAGAGCTTTATTTTACCGAAGCCTATTGGCCAGAATTTGACGAAACGCTGCTTGAATCGGCATTTACTGAATATCAGGGGCGTCAAAGGCGCTACGGTAGGCGCACCAAGTAGTGCTTAGACTCCGTGTGATCACGGGTCTCGTGCTGGGACCCGTAGTGGTTGCCGCGATCGTCTTCTCTGAACCCTGGCAATTAGCTCTATTTTTTCTCCTTTTCGTTAGCCTTGGTTTATACGAGTGGGCCGGATTAACGAGAATCCCAACCTTATTGTTACGGCTCGTTTACGCGGTTTCTGGTGCATTAATGGCGTTGCTGCTCTGGCGCTCACCCGACATCTGGTACGGGGTCGTTATTGCGGTCAGTGCAGTATGGGTACTTGCGCTCATTTCTGTAGTTAGTTATCCGCGATTTTCGACACTTCTCGCGACGCCCATCGTGATCGGGACTTTGGGTTGGGTAGTTTGCGTTGGCGGTTGGTTAGCCGTGAACTTTATTCGCGAGAAACCGGATGGTCGTTGGATGGTCCTGTGGCTAATTGTAGTCATTGCAGCTGCAGATACTGGGGCGTATTTCGCAGGTCGGCGATTTGGTAACACCCAGCTGCTTCCGAACGTCAGCCCGGGAAAGACTTGGGAAGGCGTGTGGGGTGGATTGGTGTTGGGGGTTTTGATAGGCCAGGTCGTGGTAACAATTTCCGGACTTCTTGGACTGTTTGGGTCGTTCGGCTGGTTGTTTTTGACTGTATTTGTTGTTGCTGTTTCAATTGTCGGTGATCTTTTCGAGAGTGTTGTAAAGCGGATCTCTGGAGCAAAGGACTCCGGTGGTATCCTGCCGGGTCATGGTGGGGTTCTTGACCGTATCGATTCTTTGCTTGCGGCCGCTCCGGTTTATGCCTTAATGACGATGCTGTCGTGAGCGTGTACTGCTATTATCTCCGTTTAAAGCTGTTTTTTCGGAATCCCCGATAGGCAACGACGCAATCTGAAGACGGTCAAAAGGTTCCAGATCTAACGGTATGGAATTTCTTCAATACTTATTTTACTTACTGCTGACGCTCGGCATTCTGGTGACGGTCCACGAATTTGGACACTTCTTTGTCGCGCGAATGTCCGGGGTCCACGTGGTTCGTTTTTCTGTGGGATTCGGTCGTCCGTTACTGAAGTACACTGATTCACGGGGCACCGAATTTGTCCTGGCAATCATTCCCGTGGGCGGCTACGTACAAATGCGCGAGGAAGAGAGTGATCAGGTCGCGGATCGTAAGCAAGCGGTCCTATTTCCTGATCTCTCAGTTGGCTGGCGAATCGCTATTGCGTTGGGCGGACCGGTCGCCAATTTCTTGTTCGCGTGGTTGGTGTATTGGGTCCTTTTTGCGGTTGGCACGACGGCGGTCGTGCCGATTCTAGGGTCTCCCGGTACAGATACTGCCGCCCACATTTCAGGCATTCGGGGCGGCGAGGAAATTATCCGCGTTGACGAAGCGGTTACTTCGTCTTGGTCGCAAGTGAACATGCAATTAGCGGCGCGCTTAGGGGATTCGGGTGAGATCAAGGTGACCACCCGTCGACTTGGGCGGAGCGCCGATTATTGGTTACCCATTGATCGTTGGCACGTGGGCGTCGATGACCCGAACTTGATGGATTCGCTTGGCCTGACGATGAGCTTTGAACCCGTCATCGCGCGAGTAGAGGTGGGCAGCGTTGCGGAAACTGGCGGCTTGTTGTTGGGAGATCGGATCCTATCGATTAACGATGAGGCGGTGACGAACTGGATGGATTTTGTTGATCATGTGCGGCAGGGGCCTGGGACTGAATTAGTGATGCTGATCCAAAGACAAACAGGGGCCGTGTACGTATCGGTCACGCCAGAAAAGCGAATCGATGTTGACGGTGCGGTTTTTGGTTTTGTAGGCGTGGCGCCCGTCATCCCCACGCGGAAAATCCAGTTTTCTATCGGTGAAGCACTTTGGCGAGGAATCGAAGAAGTGCAGTCGAAGACAGCGTTGACGCTGGGACTGGTGAAAAAAATGGTATTGGGGCTTGTGTCGGCCCGCAATCTTTCAGGACCCATCACGATTGCGAAAGTGGCCGGGGATTCGGCACAAGCCGGTTGGGAGGAATTTTTTAACGTACTTGCACTTCTCTCAATCAGCTTGGGGGTCATCAACTTGCTTCCAATACCATTACTGGATGGCGGCCACGTGTTGTTTTACGGGATTGAGATCGTAATCGGAAAACCGGTTCCAACGCGCGTGCAGACGCTGGGAGTTCAGATTGGTATTGTCGCCGTAGCGGGTCTGATCGTGCTCGCCTTCTATAACGATTTGACGAGGTTACTAGGGTAAGTCGATGCGGATGGCGTTGATAAGCAGCCTTCTCTTGCTCGCGTGGCCTCTCAGGGCCGAGACCGCAAGCTTTGAACTTTCGGATATACGATTGCAAGGCTTGCAACGTGTATCTGCTGGTACGGTGTTCAATGAATTGCCGGTGAACGTAGGCGACTCCATCGACAGCGTGACGATTCGCCAACTCATTCGTGGTTTGTTTCGTACGGGTTATTTCGATGACATCACCATGGCGCGCGATGGCAACGTCCTGATCGTTATCCTGAAAGAAAGACCTGCGATTGAAGTAATCAAGATCGAAGGCAATAAAGCGATTAAGGACGAGTCCTTGTATGAAGGTTTAGCAGAGCAAGGGTTGCGCGAAGGGGAAATATTTAAACAGTCGACGCTTGAACGAGTCGCCATCGAACTTGAGCGCCAATACGTCGCCCAGGGACGTTACGGATCGGGAATCGAGACTAAGGTCGACCGATTGCCTCGTAACCGTGTCGCGATTTCGATCGATATTGAAGAAGGAAAAAGTTCGGGCATCCGACACATTAACATCGTGGGAGCGACTGTATTTAAGCAAGAGGAATTGCTCGATGAACTAGAGCTTAAGCATCCCTCGCTATTGGGATTTGTACGTGGAAAGGACAAATATTCCAGGGAGAAGCTGCGGGGCGATATCGAAACACTTGAGTCGTATTACCAAGACAGGGGGTATGTCGAATTTCGGGCATCGTCGACGCAAGTCAGCGTGGCGCCGGACCGCCGCCAGGTCTACTTGACGGTGAATGTCGAGGAAGGCGCGAAATACACCGTCAACAAAGTTGATCTCGTTGGAGAGCTGGGGGAAGTAAAACCCGAACAGCTCAAGGCACTTTTCGTCGTCCAACCCGGACAAGTTTTCTCGCGCGCACGGGTTACTGCCACCGAAGAGCGGATAACCGGAGTATTGGGTAACTCGGGATACACCTTTGCCGAAGCAACCGGAATCACAGAAGTCCACGATGACGGCAGTGTGGACGTGAAATTCATGGTGAATACGGGGCAAAGAGCGTATGTGCGCCGCATTTCCTATGCCGGAAATGCGGCGACGCAGGATCAAGTATTACGGCGTGAGATGCGTCAGATGGAGGGCGCTTGGGCATCCACGCGCGCGATTGACCTCTCCAAAATCCGCCTGGAGCGTTTAGGCTATTTTCAGGAAGTGGACGTGGAGACCCCGGCGGTTCCAGGTCGGGATGATCAGATCGATGTTGAGTTCTCCGTGAAGGAGCAACCCACCGGAAGCCTATCAGGGACGTTGGGCTACGCAGAATATTCGGGCTTGATACTCGGGGCCAACTTTCAAGAAACAAATGTAGGTGGAACGGGCAATAGCTTTGGCCTCGGCGTAAGCTGGAGTAAATATATCAAGTCGATCAACTACAATTTCTTCGACCCGTACTTCACGGCAGATGGGATCAGTCGGGGCTTCAACGTCTTTTATCGAGAAACGAATTACGACGCTCGTAATCTGGCGCGTTTTTCCACCGATTCTCTCGGGGGTCGTATTAATTTTGGTTTCCCGTTGAGTGAGACCCAACGCCTGCAGTTCTCTCTTACGGTCGAACGGACCGAGATCACCCAAGGATTTCTAGCTGCCCAAGAAATTTCTTCTTTCGTTAATGCTGAGGGCAATGAGTTTCTCAACTACAAGCTTGAAAGTTCATGGCGAAGTTCGACGTTGAATCGGGGCATGTTCCCGACCCGCGGACGGTCTCATGTCGGTTCCCTTGAAGTAGCTATTCCGAGCAGCGATCTTGAGTTTTACCGTGTTAATTACAAGGGCGACTTCTATTTTCCGGTACCGTTCGTTTCGCGATCCAATCTATGGGCTCTGCGGCTTAGGGCCGAACTAGGTTACGGAGCCGCATTTGGTTCTACCAGTACTTACCCCTTTTACGAACATTTCTTTGCGGGTGGATTCGGTTCGGTACGCGGGTTCGAAAACAGCACACTTGGCCCCCGCACACAGCCTATCGAGGGGGTCTTTTATCGCGATGCAAGGGGTGATCCTTTTGGTGGAAACGCGCTTGTGGAATTAAGTGGAGAACTGATTTTCCCACTACCGTTGGTCGAGCAGATCGGACAGATAAGATCGCTCTTTTTCGTTGACGTCGGTAACGTCTTTAACACGGATTGCCCCGAGGGTACGGTCAATTGCTTCGACTTGTCGCTGGAGGAATTGCGCTATTCCACTGGATTCGCGATTACGTGGCTTACGGCAATGGGGCCGATGTCCTTTGCGCTGACGCACCCGCTAAATACAGGTCCGTTTGATGAAGTCGAACGTTTTTCGTTCGAACTCGGCAAGACGTTCTAATTACGTTGCTTTCGGGCCTATACTCCGCGTCTAGAGCATCTATGGCTGATATAGCGGATCCGAAGAACCAGAAGGAGAAGTACGGTGCATAAGAAATTAAAGAAATGCTTTTTGTCGGCGGTGTTGCTTTTGTCTCTCAGTTCTCAAGCTGAGTTGAAGATTGTAGTAATTAATGCAGAACAAGCGATTCTTCAGAGTGAAGAAGGCAAAGCAAAGATTGAAGCTATTCGAGCTGCGGTTGAAGCCGATGAACTCGAGATCCAATCCCTTAGCGATCAAATCAAGGCTCTACAGGAACGATTAGCGCGGGATGCAGAAGTTATCTCTGATGGAGAGAAACAGAAACTCCAAAAGGAGATCGGGGATCTTAATATTGACGCCCAGTTCGAGCTCCAGAAATACCAGAAGAAAGGCAATGAGCTCCAACAAGATCTCATGCGAGAAATGACCCCGAAATTTCAGGCCGTGCTTCAGGACCTAATCGAGGTAGAAGGATACGATCTCGTTATGCCGAGGGCGGGACTTCTCTACACAAACACGAAACACAACATCACCCGTAAAGTTACTGAGAAGTTAAACGAGAAACAGTGATGGAAGGGGCCGGCCAGCGCCTGTGAAGCTTGCTGAAATCGCCACGCTCATTGAAGCGGAACTTATCGGCGACGGCGAAACAACGATTACGGGCCTTGGCTCGATAGAAACTTCCGCCCTAGGGGAGCTTACACATCTTTCGAGCGCTCCTTACCGCAAATACCTTGCTGACACGGCGGCATCCGCAGTCATCCTGCGGGCAAATGATGCAGCCAACTGTCCCACCAATGCACTCGTTGCTGAAAATCCATACCATGCGTTCGCTATCGCTTCGATGTTATTTGAGAACCGACCGAGGCCTCCGATTGGAATTCGGGAACCCGCGTCGGTCGATGGCTCTGCATCCCTTGGAGAAGGCGTCAGAATTGGAGCGTTTGCGACGGTCGAGTCGGGCGCGGTCCTTGGGGCTGGTGTAGAGGTGGGGTCCGGTGCCTACGTTGGCGAAGGGTGTTTGATCGGGACCGATACCGTCATTAGCCCGCACGCGGTTTTGTACCACGGAGTTCGCGTGGGCGTTCGCTGCATGATCCATAGTGGTGCAGTAATAGGCGCTGACGGATTTGGATTCGCACCGGACGCAAAAGGTCGCCTGCAGCCAATCGCGCAGATCGGAAGTGTTCGTCTTGGAGACGATGTGAGTGTGGGCGCCTGCACGACAATAGATCGAGGAACTATTACGGACACTGTTGTGGGTAATGGCGTGAAGATTGATAACCAGGTGCAAATTGGTCACAACTGCCAAATTGGAGACCACACCGTTATTTGCGGTTGCGTCGGTATGGGTGGAAGTACGGTGGTAGGGCGTAACTGCATGATTGGAGGCGCAGTTGGAATTGGAGGAGATGGTCCTATCCGTCTAACAGATGGGGTAATGGTTAGTGCGATGACCCATGTCTCGCGCTCGATTGACGAGCCAGGGTTGTACTCGGGCGGTGTATTGCACGACAAGTCGGCTCGTTGGAAGAGGAATGCGCTGCGGTTTGGCGAAATGGACCAACTCGCCAAACGACTAGCCCGACTCGAAAAAATGACAGATCCCGGTCGACAAAACGATTAAGGTTCGAACGCTATCGAATCTACTCAGGGCACAATGAACATAGACGAGATATTCGAATATCTCCCGCATCGGTATCCATTCCTTCTCGTTGACCGGGTGACGGAAATCCGTCCGGGGAAGGATATTCGAGGATATAAAAATGTAAGTATCGGTGATCCTTTTTTCGAGGGGCATTTCCCAGGACACCCGATTATGCCAGGTGTTCTACTCGTTGAAGCCATGGCACAGCTAGCGGGAATCCTTGCATTTAAAACTCGGGACAACAGGCCGTCTGATGGTTACGTTCACTACTTGGCGGGTACTGATAAGACGCGTTTCAAGCGCCCCGTGGTGCCTGGTGATCGACTACTGCTCGAAGCCACTATTCTGACGCACCGACGCAAGATGATGAGACTCGCTTGCAACGCTCATGTCGATGAAGAACTTGCCTGTACAACTGAGTTGTTGTGCGTCGAGCGTAAAATCTAATGCCAGCATACCGTACCAGGGGCAATTGATTGACTCGTGAGCGATTGCTTTCCCGACTGTGAAACCGGAAATGAATTTGAGGTGAGCCATGGAGTGAACGGACGTGCGAAACATGGCTAATCCAACGTTGACAATAGGCATCGTCGCCGGCGAAGAATCCGGGGACATTCTGGGATCGGGCCTCATGAACGCACTGACTCGACGAGCGCCGAGCATGCGATTTGTAGGTGTTGGAGGCGATCAGATGCTAGAGCAAGGGCTTGAATCACTGGCAACCATCGAGGAGCTATCGGTTAATGGATTCATAGATCCGCTCAAAAGGCTGCCAGCATTAGTAAGGATCATCCATCGCTTATATCGACGTTTCAAGGAAGTAGACGTGGTCGTCGGTATTGATTTCAACGTGTTTAACCTATTGCTTGAGCGGCTACTAAAGCATCGAGGTGTACCCACGGCGCACTATGTCAGTCCCGCAGTATATGCGTGGAGACAGGGCAGGATTCGTAAGATCGGCCGCTCCACCGATGTGGTGATGGCGTTATTTCCTTTCGAGCCGCCATTGTATCGAGATTCGGGCGTTCGAGCGGAATTTGTCGGACATCCTCTCGCCGACGACATAGATCCGAATGAGGATCCCGTTGAAACGTCATCTCAGGCGCGCGCTTATCTTGGGCTACCGCGTGATGCTCTCGTCGTGGCGCTGCTGCCTGGTAGCCGGGTTTCCGAAGTCCAATTTCTCGGCGACTTGTTTCTCGACGCCGCTGAAAAGGCCATAGCTACGATTAATCCTGGAGGTCGGAGTTATCCTTCAGCTGTCATAGTTATCCCGTGTGTTAACGACAAAATACAGTCTCTTTTGGCAGGAATCGTTGAAAAAAAGACTCGAACGGACGTGCGGCTCGTTGAAGGCAATTCGAAGTACGTTATCGCCGCTTCCGACGTGGTCCTCACGAAAGCGGGAACGAGCACGTTGGAAGCTCTGCTTCTAGGACGACCCATGGTAGTGAGCTATCGTTTAGGACGGTTCAGCTATTGGATCGCAAAAAGATTGATTCAATCGGAGTTTGTAGCATTACCCAATATCTTGGCTGGTTGCAGTCTCGTTCCGGAGTTACTCCAGAACGACGCGACCCCCCATCGCCTAGGGAACGCTCTGGCCGAAGAGATAAAACGATTTGAAAACGATGAAAATCTCGGACATGCCTTTAAGGAGATCCATATAAAACTGAGGCGTGGCGCGTCCGAGCGTGCAGCGGATGTCGTTATGTCACTGGTTTCAGATCGGATATGAAAATAGATGCGGAGTCTGCAGGGTCTGCGGGTTCTTATGAACTGACAAGTAAAACCGCTGGGATCGATGAGGCAGGTCGAGGTCCGCTGGCCGGCCCCGTTGTTGCGGCGGCGGTAGTTTTGGATCCGGATAGACCCATTGACGGACTCGACGATTCGAAAGCGCTCAGACACGAGGTTAGAGTAGTACTCAAACGCGAAATTCAAGAGCGATCGATCCGGTGGGCGTTGGGATGCGCCGACGTTGAAGAAATCGACCGACTCAATGTTTTGCAAGCCACGTTGCTAGCAATGCGCCGTGCGGTGAGCAATTTAGGTATGCCAATAGACATGGCCTTGGTTGATGGCAACGTGGATCCAGGCCTCGGCCTCCCAACGATCACTATTGTGCGGGGAGACACAAAAGTGGCAGCGATTGGTGCCGCATCAATCTTAGCTAAAGTTGCCCGAGACGAATTAATGTTATCGGCGTCTAGGGACTATCCGGAATATGGGTTCGAACGGCATAAAGGCTACGGAACACGGGAGCATTTGATTGCTCTTAAGGAGTATGGCCCGAGTAAACTGCACCGAAAGACTTTCGCGCCTGTCCGGGATCTATTGATGCGTAACAAGTCATTCCATAAGCGATCGTAGTAATGACACCATTTGTTCACCTATCTTTGCACACCGAATTCTCAATCAGTGACGGACTTGTGGGTGTTGAAGCCCTAGCAGAACGTTCCAGGGTAATGGGCTTTCCAGCGGTGGCGATCACCGATCGCGGGAATCTTTTCGGTCTATTGAAATTCTATAAAGCGTGCAGGGCGGCGGGCGTCAAACCCATCATGGGACTCGAATTGGAGATGTGTGAACCTGATAGGTCGTATCGCCTAATCGTCTTAGCAGCGGATCAGACTGGATACCACAATCTGCTGAAGCTCGCATCTCGTTCCTACATTCGGTCGCACGATCGCGGGACGTTTCAGAAGGAGTGGCTTGAAGAATTGAATGACGGCTTGATTCTCCTTTCAGGCGGTCGTAGTGGCGATGTGGGGATGTCACTTATAAATAGCGAAATGCCCGAGGCCATCGCTCGGGCGGAGCATTGGGGGAGCGTCTTTACCGACCGTTATTACATCGAGTTGTCTCGAACCGGGCGCGTTAACGAAGATGAGTACATTGGCGCTGCGGTCGCGCTGGCCGAGTCGAGTGGGATTCCCGTGGTCGCGACTAATGACGTCCGGTTCCTCGACTCGCTAGATTTCGAAGCCCACGAAGCTCGTGTCTGTATACAAGAAGGTCGAACGCTCAATGATCCCCGTCGTGAAAGGCGTTTTTCGGATCAACAATATCTACGATCAGGCGATGAGATGGCGGAGCTCTTTGCGGACATCCCGGAAGCAGTTGAAAACGCCTATGAAATAAGCCGTCGTTGCAATTTGCTGGTTGATCTCGACACCTACCATCTGCCGGTTTATCCGACGCCAGATGACATGACGCTTGAAGAACTTCTGACTTCAACAGCTCAACGAGCGGTTGAAAAATACCTTCGGCATGGAAATTCGGGATTGGGTGAGATGGATCGGGCTAAATACGTCGCCCGTTTAGATTACGAACTTGGCGTTATCAACGAAATGGGTTTCGCCGGTTACTTCCTGATCGTGATGGAATTCGTAAACTGGGCGAAGCAACGGAACATTCCGGTTGGTCCTGGTCGCGGTTCGGGGGCTGCATCGTTGGTGTCTTTCTGCCTGGGAATCACGGACCTTGACCCCTTGCACTACGATCTTCTTTTTGAACGATTGTTGAATCCGGAACGTGTTTCGATGCCGGATCTCGATATTGATTTTTGCATGGAACGGCGCGACGAAGTCATCAAACACGTCGGCGAGTTGTACGGGTCAGACGCAGTTAGCCAAATAGCAACTTTTGGCACAATGGCTGCCAAGGCCGTCGTCAGGGATGTAGCGAGGGTACAAGGGAAACCTTACGGACTCGCCGACAGACTGTCGAAAATGATCCCATTCGAAGTTGGCATGACGCTTGAAAAGGCGGTGGCGCAGGAAGCCGAACTTCGAGAATTTATCGACGAGAGCGATGACGTGGCTGAAATCATGGACATGGCGTACCGATTGGAGGGTCTTGTACGCAATGTGGGCAGGCATGCGGGAGGCGTTGTTATCGCTCCATCGGCCCTTGAGACGTACGTTCCGCTGTACACGGAAACATTGGGAGCTGCGACGGTTACCCAGTTTGATAAAGACGATGTCGAAGAAGCGGGCCTGGTCAAGTTTGATTTTCTAGGATTAAAAACGCTGACGATAATTGATTGGGCGGTAACTGACGTTAATTGCTCCCGTGAACGGTGCGGTGAGGAACCCATCGATATTCGAACGATACCTCTAGACGACGAATCCACGTACGAATTCTTACGATCGGCGGAAACGACCGCGATATTCCAACTCGAGTCGGAGGGTATGAAGGATCTGATTCGTCGACTTTTACCGGACAATATTAACGACGTGATTGCGCTCGTGGCGTTGTTCCGTCCTGGGCCACTGCAGTCTGGAGCCGTTGACGATTATATTTCGCGAAAACACCGCAAGACCCCCGTTAACTATCCGCACCCGCGATTGAAATCCGTTTTAAGTACGACCTATGGCGTCATGCTTTACCAAGAAGACGTCATGAGTGTTTCACAAGAACTAGCCGGTTTTAGCCTAGGACAGGCGGATCTGCTTCGCAAAGCGATGGGTAAAAAGATTCCTGAAGAAATGGCAAAGATGCGGGCCACTTTCTTGGAAGGCGCCGCGGCCAACGAGGTGGATAAAACTGTGGCAACTAGCATTTTTGATCAAATGGAGAAGTTTGCAGGTTACGCATTTAACAAAGCTCACTCGGCTGCCTATGCCATGCTTTCGTTTCAAACTGCATGGCTCAAAACGCACTACCCCGCCGAGTTCATGGCGGCGGTTTTGTCAGCGGATATGCAGAACATCGATAAGGTAGTAATGCTTGTTGACGAGGCATCGCGAATGGGAATTCACGTTAATCCGCCGGACGTGAATCAAAGCGAGTTCAAGTTTAGGGCTGTTGACGGGTCGATCGTGTACGGGCTGGGTGCGGTAAGGGGTATAGGCGAGGGCCCTGTTAGGTCGATCACTACCGAACGAAAGCAAGGTAATTTTGTTGACCTACAAGACTTCTGCAATCGTGTTGATCCGCGCCGGGCCAACAAAAAAGTCATCGAGGCTCTTATCCGGTCCGGCTCTATGGACAGCCTTGCGCAGTCAACTTCCGGATTTGATCAAATTCGGGCGGAACTTCTGAGTGGAATTCATGAGTCGATACAGGGGGCGGAACAGAGCGCTAGAGATCGTTCCGTCGGTATGCAGGACATGTTCGGTGGCCTAGAAGACCGCGCTGCCGATAGAGCATCGCGACCCGTGCAGGCGATGGAACCACAGAAAAGACTTGAAGGTGAAAAAGAGACGCTAGGACTCTACCTGACCGGACACCCAATAGACGATTACATCGATGAAATTCGTACGTTTTGTCCCACGAAAATTGCTCATTTGCGGCCGGGACCGGGCATACGAATTATAGCTGGGCTTGTCGTTTCGAATCGATCGAGGCGCAGTAGACGCGGAGAAGGCATGGCCTTTGTTGTATTGGATGATCAAAGCGGCCGGGTCGAAGTGAGTGTGTTTGGCGACATATATACCGAACACCATCGAAAGCTAATTAAGGACGCCGTTCTTATCGTCGAGGGAACAGTTCATCCCGACGAGTATTCTGGTGACCTGAAGGTCCGTGCCGGTGCCGTATACACCATTGAGGAGGCCCGCCGCCGTTTCTGCGGTCAAATTGAGATATCGACATGTGATCAAGAGATGAGAGGCGATTTCCCCATTCGACTTCGCGAGACGCTCGACCTGTACCGCCGACAGATCGATTCGTCAGAAGGTTGCGAGGTCACAATTGCATATCAGAATGAAGAGGCGACTGGACGCGTAATACTTGGCGAGGCGTGGCGCGTTCAGCCTTCTGATCAATTGCTCGCTTCTTTGCGGGAGGAATTCGGTGCATCCGCCGTCCACTTTCGATATTCCACGTAACGTGGGTATGCCTTGCAGAAGGCGGAATAGTTCATCAACCACGCACAGGGCAGTACGTTAAACCTTGGTGTCGAAGCCGAAGCGTTCGGTATATTCCTCGGTTGCCGAAGCGGCCACTTCGGTGGATATGCAGCCTGGCGGTTGTTTTTGGGTGGCCTATTCTGGAGGGCTGGACTCCACCGTATTATTGAAGGCAGCCGCGGAAGTTATCGGCGCCGCAGGATGCAAGGCAGTTCACGTTAATCATGGTTTGAGCGACAAGGCTGCCGATTGGCAGTCTCATTGCGAAAAAATAGCGTCTGAAATGGATATCCCGATTGAGGTTTTTCAAGCTGAACTTAAGGTGGGTAATGAAGAACTTGCTGGTCGCCATGCGCGATACGGAATTTGGAGTCAATTGATAGGTGAGAGGGATGTACTAGCCACGGCACATCATGCGGACGATGTTGCCGAAACCCGACTTTGGCAATTATTTTCGGGTCGTATTCCTATCGGAATTCCCGCCAAAAGGCCGCTTGGGGCGGGCGTCTTGATCAGACCGTTCCTTAATCTACAACGTGAACAGTTGGAGTTATTTGCGAGAAAGCACCAACTAGCGTGGATTGAGGATGACAGTAATCTGGACGACGCCTACGATCGTAATTGGATTCGACACGAGCTCTTACCAATCGTGGGATCCCGCTTTAGTGACGCGGTGCAACACGTAGCACGGCTGAACTGGCCGGAATTACCGTCACTACCAGCAAAGCCATTGGATCTCGATGAGGTGCGGTTAGATGAAAGGACGCTTCGAGGATGGCTATGGGCATACGGTATCGTACCCACAAAAGGACAACTTAGTGAGTTAATACGCCAGATTGAGCACCCCGGAACCCTTTCGGCACGCGTCCGAATTAGATCTCAATGCTCAATTCGCGCTTATCGACGGCAGCTCTATCTTGTTCGCGATTACGAACGCCCAAACGATGCCGCCATTCGCGTCGGAAAAGGATGGAGTGACTCCAACGGCACCTTAACTTGGGTTCAGCAAGAAGGTGGAATTGCGTTAGGTCGTGAACTTAGCTTGCGATCGAGACAAGGCGGAGAACGCATTAGATTACGAGGCATTAATCGGTCGCTGGCAGAGATCTATCGGTCTCTCGGAATTGCGCCTTGGCTACGCGAAAGTCTGCCATTGTTATTTGACCACAAAGATCTGGTCGCAATACCAGGACTAGCGTTGGCGGATAATGTAAGCATTCCGTCGGGATGGTGGCCTGAATGGCATTGCTCGATTGAGGTCAAGTGACCCTTTTGTTATTGTGTTGAACCATCTCGGGGAAGCGTTCTGGGCGTACCGACCCGTCTGATGGGCTCTAAATGACGCGATATATTTTTGTGACCGGGGGTGTGGTCTCTTCTTTAGGCAAGGGCATCGTGACCGCCTCACTCGCTGCGATCCTTGAGGCGAGATCTCTCAAAGTTAATATTCTCAAAATGGATCCATACATTAACGTGGATCCCGGAACAATGAACCCATTCCAGCATGGTGAGGTGTACGTCACCGCCGACGGCGCTGAAACGGACCTGGATCTTGGGCATTACGAAAGGTTTATTCGAGGCAGGATGAGCCAGCGTAACAATTTCACGACGGGTAGCGTATATGCAGAAGTCCTAAGGAAAGAACGGCGTGGTGACTATTTAGGAGGTACGGTACAAGTTATTCCGCATATCACGGATGAGATTAAAAAACGAATTCTCTCGGTAGCGGAAGGTTACGATGTCATTATTGTTGAAACGGGTGGCACGGTGGGTGATATAGAGTCGCAACCTTTTCTAGAAGCGATACGCCAACTGCGCCTCGAAGTGGGGGCCCAACACACGCTGTTTATCCACCTGACATTGGTCCCGTATGTCGTGTCTTCTGGAGAAATAAAAACCAAACCGACGCAACATTCGGTTAAAGAACTACGTTCCATCGGTCTGCAACCGGATGTCTTGATTTGTCGGTGTGAGGATAGGGCAGTTCCGAAGTCCGCTCGCGGCAAGATTGCGCTGTTTACTAATGTTGAAGAGCGAGCGGTGATTTCGCTGCAAAACGCAGAGACCATTTATCAAATCCCGTTGATTCTGAATGATCAACAACTGGATGACATCGTGGTTGAAAAGCTCGGGCTTGATTGTCCGCCCGCGGATTTAACCGAGTGGCACGCCGTGGTTGATGCTCTCATTCATCCGCGGACGTCGGTCGAAATCGCTATAGTTGGGAAATACTTAGATCTTCTGGATGCGTACAAGTCCCTGATAGAAGCCATTTCGCATGCGGGAATACGGACTCGGACCGATGTCATAATCCGATATATTGATGCTGAAGAAATAGAAACAAATGGCACGGAAGTGCTCGAAGATGTCCATGCTATATTAGTGCCAGGAGGCTTCGGACAACGGGGTTTCGAAGGTAAGATTCAAGCGGCGGCGTACGCACGCGTGCACAAAGTTCCCTATCTTGGTATTTGTTACGGCCTCCATGCCGCAATCATCGAATTTGCCCGTAATGTATTGGGTCTAGACGAAGCTCATTCGACCGAGATTAACCCGAATACGAAAGATCCCGTCATCGGTTTGGTAACTGAGTGGCGTAATGAGAAAGGCGTTGTTGAGCGTAGAAACGAGGATGACGATCTAGGTGGAACGATGCGTTTAGGGGAACAGGCCTGCGCTCTTAAAGATGGCTCGATCGCGCGAAAGATCTACGGAGACAGCGTTGTGTACGAGCGTCATCGGCATCGCTACGAGGTAAACGATGATTACATCGATCGTCTTGAATCGTCGGGGATGTCGGTTGTTGGTCGTAGTCAGGCGGATCACCTCGTGGAAATGATAGAGATTCCCGAGCATGGTTGGTTTGTCGCGTGTCAGTTTCATCCTGAGTTCAACTCATCTCCGAGGGATTGCCATCCGTTATTCCGTGGTTTCATCGAAGCCGCCAATGAGCATGCCGAACACGCCGATGATGAAATCTCAATCGAAGCTGCTGCGAGTTAACCCGTTGTCCGGAATGGGATAAAACGCCTAAGGTCTCTGTATGGAACTTTGTTCATTTGGTGTGGGCAATAACGATCCTTTCTTCCTGATCGCCGGCCCGTGTGTGATCGAAAATGAAGCCACTGCTCTGGAAACATCCGTGCAACTTCGGGAGGTTGCGCGTTCGCTCGGGGTACCCTTCATTTATAAAAGCTCATTCGACAAGGCCAATCGTTCGTCACACGAAAGTTATCGGGGTCCCGGTCTTGAAGAGGGGTTGCGTATTCTTCAAAGAGTGCGGGATGAAATTGAGGTGCCAGTACTTACCGATGTGCATGAGGATACACCCCTAGACGAAGTCAGCAGTGTAGTCTCCGTTCTTCAAACGCCGGCTTTCCTCTGTAGGCAAACCAATTTCATACAAAGCGTATGTGCCCAGGGCCTGCCTGTGAATATCAAAAAAGGCCAGTTCTTAGCACCTCTGGACATGTGCCACGTGGTAAACAAAGCGAAAGCGGGCGGCAATCAGCAGGTCATGGTATGCGAACGTGGCGCAAGCTTTGGGTATAACAATCTGGTGTCGGACATGCGTTCGCTCGCTCTGATGAGACAAACCGGTTGTCCCGTCGTTTTCGATGCAACCCATTCGGTGCAAATGCCTGGGGGTCTTGGTGATAAATCGGGTGGTCAACGAGAAATGGTGCCTGTATTAGCTCGCGCGGCAATTGGAGCCGGGGTTGCAGGGCTATTTATGGAGACGCATCCTCGACCGGATGAGGCGCTTTCGGATGGTCCCAATTCGTGGCCGCTAGAACTCATGAAGCCATTGCTTGAAGAACTTCGAGAGATAGACGCCGTCGTCAAGTCGCATGGGTACATAGAACAGCAGATTTCATGAACCGGATCAGTGGAATCCGTGCTTGGGAGGTATTTGACTCGCGCGGTAGCCCTACGGTGGCGGTTGATGTATTGCTTGACGGCGGTGTTTCTGGGCATGCAATGGTGCCTTCGGGGGCGTCGACAGGATCCCGTGAAGCTCTCGAGCTACGTGATAGTGATGCGGACCGATTGGGGGGTAGAGGAGTTCTCCAAGCGGTCGAACGGATTGAAGACGAAATTTCAACCGTGCTCTTGGGCGTAGACGCCGATGATCAGGCGCGTATCGACGGCGCAATGATTGAACTCGATGGAACCAAGAACAAAGCGCGTCTCGGAGCGAACGCTATTCTCGGCGTGTCGCTCGCTACGGCTCGAGCAGCGGCTTGTTCCCGTAATCTTGAATTACATCAACATCTTTCGGAGTTGTACGGTCCGGCCGACGTTCGCATGCCAGTGCCCATGATGAACATACTCAACGGCGGGGCTCATGCTAACAACAACGTTGATATACAAGAGTTCATGATCCAACCCGTGTCGATGGCAACGTTTCGCGATGCTCTTCGTTCAGGAGTCGAAATATTTAACGCCCTGAAAATGTTGCTTACCGAAAGAGGACTCGCGACGAGCGTTGGAGATGAAGGCGGGTTCGCGCCCGATTTAGAGTCAAATGTTGCGGGATTAGAATTGATCGAGGAGGCAGTTGCGTACTCGGGGTACAACGTGGGAAAAGATGTGCTGCTCGCGGTAGATTGCGCGGCGAGTGAATTCTGCCGCGACGGGTCTTATCACCTTGCCGGTGAAGAACGCGTATTTACTAGCGAGAATTTCTGCTCATACCTGGAAGATCTAACCAACAAATTTCCGATTTCTTCTATTGAAGACGGTATGGATGAAAATGATTGGGACGGCTGGCGCCGTCTGACAGATCGTCTTGGTGATCGGATACAGTTGATTGGCGATGATCTTTTTGTCACCAACACCGAAATTTTAAAACGCGGTATCAATGAAGGAATCGCCAACGCGATACTCGTTAAATTGAATCAAATCGGCACGCTTACAGAAACGTTTTCGGCCATTCGTATGGCCCATGACAATGGATATTCCGTAGTCGTGTCGCATCGGTCTGGCGACACGGAGGATACTTTCATTGCTGACCTGGCGGTTGCAACAGGGGCGGGCCAGATCAAAACCGGATCTTTATCTCGTTCGGAACGCGTTGCCAAGTACAATCGGTTATTACGCATTGAGTCGTCCCTCAATGACATTCGCTATCTAGGATTGGCTGAATTCCAAGGTCTGGAAACCTAGGTGCGTTTCTTTGCGATCGTCGGTGTGATTCTCTTTTTGGGTTTCCAATATAACTACTGGTTCGGCAAGAGCGGGTACTTTGAAGTGCAAATGCTCGCGGGGCAGGTTGAACAACAGGCGCAACTCAACCGGCGCCTTCGCGAACGGAATCGTATCCTGCTTACAGAAGTTGATGGCCTGCGAGACGGTTTAGACGCTGTTGAAGCACACGCCCGTTCAGATTTGGGAATGGTCGTCGAAGGAGAGACTTTCTATCTCGTCGTAGAGCCGGCAGCCGGCAAATAGGCGTTGGAACGAGACCTCTTTGAAGGCGCTCAGGCGCGTTGGCCAAGGGCGGCTTCTATAGGCGGCTGGGGAAGGATCCGCGAGCAAACGGAAGATTTTACGGTATTCGAACGTTTGGCCTTCGTACCTTCGGGCGAAGGAGAACATGTCTTTCTAAAAATTGAAAAGCGGGGTCTAAATACAACATATGTGCAACGTTCGTTGGCCAAGCTTTTCGACGTCCGACTGGTGGATGTGTCCTATGCTGGCCTTAAAGATCGTCGGACGGTTACGCGTCAGTGGTACAGCGTTTGGCTACCGGGAAAGATAGAGATTGGGGACTCGTATGGGAATTTTTCAGGATTTTCTGTTCTCAATTCGACCCGGCACATCCACAAATTGCGTCGCGGTGAACTTGATGGCAATTGCTTTGAATTCGCGGTTCGCGAATTTGTCGGTTGTTTGGATGCTGTGATCTCTGTGCTGCGGGTAGGACAGCTACCCAATTACTTTGGCCCTCAGAGGTTCGGTTACGATGGTTCGAACATCAAGAGAGCTGTCCGCTGGATTAACGCGGGGCGCCCAAGGATTTCCCGAACCGATAGGTCGATCTATCTGTCAACGTTACGAAGTCTATTGTTTAACGATGTGGTAGCAGCACGAATTCACGTCCAAAGTTGGAGTTCCGTTCGACCGGGAAATTACTGTGTCGAGGGTATTCCCACTGGACCGATGTGGGGTAGAGGCTCATTTCCGACTATGGGTGCGGTTCGAGATCTCGATATGGAAGCGACCGCAAAAAAAGATGATGTCCGCAATGCACTTTAGTGGGTTGGCTTGAATCATGATCGAAGAGCGTTATCGGTTAGGCCGTCCGAACTGGCCTACCAGTTGAATCGAGATCAGTTAGGCGCGCGCTTTTTTCTACCCAAAGGGGTATGCGCGAGCACCGTTCTTCGGGAAGCGCTAGATCTTGAGGTGGTACAGGGTGAGCTCTAAAAACGTACAAGGGATCGGGATGACGTCGGAACGGACACGACGTCGATTTGTAGACCGCCTTGAGAAAAATGGCGTTTCAAACACCCGTGTACTAGCCGCGATGGACAGTATTCCCCGGCATGTGTTTGTGGATGAAGCGCTTGCCGATAGGGCTTACGAGGACTCTGCGCTTCCGATTGGATTTAATCAGACGATTTCTCAACCGCTTGTTGTAGGCCTAATGACGCAGTTACTGCTGGAGGCCAATCCGAGCCGCGTACTCGAGATCGGTACAGGCTCCGGCTACCAGACCTCGATCCTTTCGCAACTTGTTGAAACGGTCTACACAGTTGAGCGGATTGGCGGACTAACCGATCGCGCTAGGAAAGTGTTCCAGTTGCTGAACTTTAAGAACATCCGACAAAAACATGACGACGGCAATTTGGGCTGGCCTGCAGAGGGACCTTTTGATGCGATCATTGTGACCGCGGCGTCGCGTGGGCTGCCCGATGCGCTGCTCGATCAACTTGCCGAAGGGGGACGCATGGTCATACCGGTTGGCGATGGCGATGTGCAAGAGCTCAAAGTTATTGACCGAGTAGGGGATGCTTGGCGGCAGGAAACGGCCGACTACGTTCGGTTCGTCCCGCTGGTGGGTGGCCTTGTTCGGTGAACAAGCTACGTAACATTCAGACGCTTGGCATATTGGCCCGCGGTATGGCGATGGGTATTGCGGATATTGTCCCCGGGATTTCGGGGAGTACCATCGCCCTCATTACTGGAATTTATGACCGGATGATCAACTCGCTGGCATCCTTTTCAGCTGCGTCTGCAGGGATGCTTTTCCGCAAGGGTTGGCGCGTGTTTTGTGCGCATCACGACGTAGGGTTTTTGTGCGCTCTATTGGTGGGAATGGTGTTTAGCTACCTGCTACTGGCCAATGTGATTAGATTCTTTCTCGACACAGAACCCTTATACGTTTGGGGGTTCTTTTTCGGTCTAGTAGCCGCAGCCGTTATTCAGATTGGTTCCAACGTGCCGCCGCGAATCCTCGCCGGTACTGGGATTTTGGGGCTTTTCATAGGTACTATGTTTGCGTTCCTTCCAGCGCAGACGAACGAACTTTGGTTACCGCTAGTGTTCGTCGGTGGAGTACTCGCGGTTGCCGCCTGGATGCTGCCAGGGATTTCTGGAAGCCTCGTACTGGTGGTCCTTGGCTTATATGGACCGATGCTCAAGGCACTTACATCTCTGGATTTGATTCCAGTACTGATCTTTGGATTGGGTTTGGTTACGGGCCTGGTCACGTTTGCCCGGTTTATTCGGTATCTCTTTCGCCATTACCGCTACGAAATTTTGGGGTTCCTCACTGGTCTCATGGCCGGGTCCCTCGTGGTGCTCTGGCCATGGCGTATGGGCACGGATCTCCTATGGCCAACAGAATATGTAACTGACTCTCAAATAGGTGGAGTCGCGGGTCTGATGGCGCTCGGGATGGCGACAGTCTTTACGCTAGCGTACGCAAGTCGGCGTGTGGACTAAAGCTCTATTGCTGTCTTGTGGTCTGGCCTGCCTTAGCGGTTGCACCACCGAATCAAGAGCCGTCGTTGTCGAGCGTTCACTCGTTGATATGCGGGAGACGAACTACTATGTGGTGGCGCCCGGCGATTCCTTGTATTCGATAGCCTGGCGCTTCGATACGGAAGCAGAGCTCCTGGCCGAATACAATGGGATTGATCCACCCTATTTGATTCAACCGGGCCGGCGCCTTTTTCTTTCAGCCAAAACCCCTCGCCTGAGCGAACCCAAAAAAAACGCAGAGGTCAATAAGTCTGCACATACGCCGATTAAGGAGGGGAGGGACACCCCTAAAACTATAGTTCATCGGTATACCGGAGCATGGCGTTGGCCGGTGGAAGCTGTGGTGACGCGATCTTTTGGGTCGGGTAACAAAGGCGTTGATTATGTGCTCGTACGTGGTCAGACGATTCACGCGGCGGCGTCTGGCATAGTCGTATATACGGGACCTGGTTTAGGTAGTTTTCGCAATTTGGTGATCGTCAAGCACGACGCCAGCTATCTTTCGGCGTATGGGATGAATACAGACTACGTGGTCGCGGAGGGTGATGCGGTTAGTCCCGATTCAGGAATAGCACGGGTACTAAGTTCAGCCAATGACGGCGGAAGATTTCACTTCGAGGTGCGGCGCGCCGGCAAACCGGTAAATCCGAATCAACTCGTGTCGGCCAGGTAATTCTTACCGCGTCAAAACACGTCTAAACGCACTTACTTGCACCGTTTCATCGGCACACAGTCATGGCGTAACTCGATAGTTATCGCTCAAGGTATTGACGTTTATTCCTAACTTCGCGCCATTCGGCTTCGTCGTTGGGGTGGTCCTTCGCCTCACAGATATTCGGCCAGATTTCAGCCAATTCAGCGTTGATTTCCATGAACTCTTGCTGGTCTTCCGGAACTTCGTCCTCTGAAAATATCGCGTCTACGGGGCATTCCGGTTCGCACAATGCACAGTCGATGCATTCATCCGGGTGAATGACCAACATGTTGGGTCCTTCGTAGAAACAGTCCACCGGACATACCTCCACACAATCGGTGAGTTTGCACTTAATACATGCCTCGCCAATGATGAAGGTCATAAGTTCAGTTCCATTTTGCCGATGCAGGACGCTGGTTGATCCAGACGAGCGCCATATTCTAACCAAGGAGTGCTGTGGATCAATCTTTTGTTGAGTTCGCGTCCCTTACAAGCTCATACAGCAACTCCAGCGCTGCGAGCGGCGAGAAGCTATCGGCATCGATTGACTGGATTCGCTCAACGATCGGATCCACGGCCCGTGGCGCGGTTGAGGATCGACCGAAAAGATCGCCTTGCTCGTCAGCTGAGGTCGCAGCGGTGGTTTCAAGCGAATGCAGCCGTTGCCTAGCGTCCGCTAGCACTGATTCCGGAATACCGGCGAGTTTTGCTACCTGTAAGCCGTAACTCTGAGACGCCGGACCCTCACGTACCGCATGCAGAAACACCACGTCTCCGCCATGTTCGACGGCGTCGAGGTGGACATTGGCAATTCCGGGCAATTCGTCGGGAAGTGCTGTCAATTCGAAATAATGCGTAGCGAAGAGAACAAAGGACCGAATCCGAGAACCGATCTCCACGGCGATCGCCCACGCCAATGCAAGCCCGTCAAACGTGCTTGTTCCCCGACCGATCTCATCGAGCAACACTAAGCTTCGGTTTGTGGCGTTGTGGAGAATGTTTGCGGCCTCGGTCATCTCCACCATGAAGGTTGAACGCCCACCGGCTAGATCGTCGAACGCGCCTATACGGGTGAATATGCGATCGATTGGACCTAACCGGGTAAAGGTGGACGGTACAAAACTCCCCGAATACGCCATCAAGGTGATCAGCGCTGTTTGTCTCATGTAGGTTGACTTGCCTCCCATATTAGGTCCGGTGATAACGAGCATGTGGCGGCTCTCGTTAAGTTCGATGGAGTTGGGTACGAATGCGTCAGTAGTACTCGTTGAAAGCACCGGGTGGCGACCGTCTTGTATTTCGATACAAGGGAGATCGGTAAATTGAGGACGAGTTAACCCGAAAACGAGGGCAGCGTCCGCAAGAGCTTGGAGCACGTCGATCCGGGCAATTGTTTCGGCAATAAGCCGCAAGCCCACGACGTCGTTTTGAAGATATTCGATGAGTTCTTGGTAGAGACGCTTTTCGTGTTGCAACGCGCGTGCTCTGCTCGTAAGAACTTCATCCTCAAAGGTTTTGAGCTCTGGCGTAATGTACCGTTCGGCATTTTTCAGTGTTTGGCGTCGAACATATTCGGCGGGCAGATCTCCAGTAACTGAGCGGCTGGTTTCAATGTAGTAACCGTGGACTCGGTTGTAACCTACCTTCAGGGTATTGATACCCGTACGGTTTCGTTCCCTGGTTTCAAGTTCTTCGAGATAACCCGTTGCATTTTCAGATATATCCCGCAGTTGATCGAGGTATTCATCGAAACCCCGCGCAATAAATCCACCTTCACGAATCGTTGCCGGTGGGGCTTCGATCAGCGTATTCGCAAGGCGCGTTTGCCAATTGGTCGCATCCGGAAGACATTCGACAGTTTTTTGCATTGCGGCCACTTGAAGCATTGCCACCAAACTCTTTAGACCAGGGAGTGAGGACAGGCCATCGCGCAATCGCCCCAGGTCTCTTGGGCTCGCAGTACCGAGCGCCGTGCGCGTAATGATGCGGTGCATATCGCCGACGGGATGTAAGTGCGCCTTAAATTGCTCGCATGATCTGGTTTCCAGTATGGCGTCGATCACGTCATGGCGGTGGCCGACTTCTATTTGGTCAGTAAGGGGTCCGTGGAGCCATTCACGAAGTAGTCTGGCCCCCATTGGCGTGGTGCAGTGATTGACGACGTCAAATAGCGTGTTGTTGGTCCCGCTACCGTCGAGCCGGCTATCGATTTCTAGATTTCGTCGCGTTTGCCCATCAATTACGATGACGCGATCGTCGGCATGCAGGCTAATACTCGTTAGAAAGGGCAACGATTGGCATCGGGCTTCTTGGGCGTATCGAAGTACCGCGGCTGCTGCACCCAGGCCAACCGTGCAACCCGCGATGCCGAATCCGTCTAGATTAGCCACGGAAAACTGATCGAGCAACGCCCGCTGACCGAGGTTACTGTCGAAACGTTCTATTTCGAGGGGCGTTAGTGTTACGCCTGGTATAACGACATCGTGCCCTTCGGGTACAAGAACTTCCGTTGGCCGGACGCGCTCCAGGAGGGTTTTGAGGTCGCCATCGGATTTTGGTTCAGCTACTCGATAATCACCGGTTGACAAGTTAAGCCAGGCGACGCCCGAGGTTGGATCATGGCTAATGGACGGTACCAGAGCCATAAGTATGCTTTCGCGGTTGCCATCAATGAGCGCGTCTTCGGTCAGGGTTCCCGGCGTAACAATACGCTGTACTTTTCGTTCGACTGGACCGCGACTAGCCGCGGGGTCGCCAATTTGCTCACAAATCGCGATGGACTTTCCTAGGGCTGTCAGCTTCGCAAGGTAAGAATCGACGGCATGAAACGGTACCCCACACATGGGAATAGGCTGCCCCGCAGACTGGCCTCTCGTGGTAAGGGTAATGTCTAAAAGTTCGGACGCTCTTTTTGCGTCGTCGAAAAAGAGCTCGTAAAAATCGCCCATGCGATAGAACAACAGGGCATTGGGATGCTCAGCTTTTATCCCCAGATACTGCTGCATCATTGGTGTATGAGCGGACACGTTCATTGATGACTAGCCTACGACAGATATTGAAAACGTTGAAATCGGATCTGTAGTTGACGTGTTCCGGCTTGCGTATACTACTGATTATATATACAGTACTCTGAAAACGCTGGAGATTATGATGGCTGACTCAGACAAAGACCGCGCGCTATCGGCAGCGCTGTCTCAAATTGAACGCCAATTTGGCAAAGGCTCCATTATGCGGCTTGGCGATCGAGAACAAACGGCCGTGCCATCCATATCTACGGGCTCCTTGGGATTGGATATTGCATTGGGTGTTGGAGGGTTACCTAGGGGCAGAGTGGCAGAAATATATGGTCCGGAGTCATCGGGTAAAACGACCCTGGCGCTCCAGGTTATTGCTGAGGCTCAGAAGCAAGGCGGTACCGGCACATTCATTGATGCAGAGCACGCACTGGACCCCGTTTATGCCGAGGCACTTGGTGTCAACACCGACGAGCTATTGGTTTCCCAACCTGATACAGGAGAACAAGCGCTTGAGATCTGTGACATGGTGGTCAGGTCTGGCGCCGTCGATGTCGTGGTCATCGATTCAGTTGCAGCGTTAACGCCCAAGGCGGAAATTGAAGGAGAGATGGGTGATTCTCACATTGGCCTCCAGGCGCGTCTGATGAGCCAAGCGCTACGGAAAATGACAGCGAATATCAAGAATTCCAATACGTTGGTGGTATTTATCAACCAAATTCGCATGAAAATTGGGGTCATGTTTGGGTCCCCTGAGACCACGCCTGGAGGCAATGCACTTAAGTTCTATTCTTCGGTACGCCTGGATATTCGTCGGATCGGAGCGGTTAAGGACGGTGATGAGGTCATTGGTAACGAAACACGGGTGAAGGTACTCAAAAACAAGGTAGCACCACCTTTCCGTCAAGCAGAGTTTCAGATTCTTTACGGTAAAGGTATTTTCCGTGAAGGTGAAATCATAGAAATCGGTGTCGAACAGGGGATTTTGGAGAAATCGGGGGCTTGGTATTCGTACAACGGAGATCGGATTGGGCAAGGTCGGAAGAATGCGGCGGAATGGCTCGCCGGGAATGCAGACGCTTGTCGCGAAATTGAACGGCGGATCGTCGAGCAGTCGCTCCCACATAAAACGGAAATCAACGTCGAACCCGAAGACGGTGAAGCAACGGGTGCTGCGATAGATGATAAAGGCGAGCTGGCGAGCATAGAAAACACCG
>JAYGFA010000010.1:0-52561 GCA_046582115.1 Pseudomonadales bacterium
CCCAGAAACGGGGGCTCGGTTAATCCGGGAGACCAACACCATGCCGCAATGGGCGGGATCGTGCTGGTACTACTTGCGCTTCATTAACCCGAAACGAGAAGACGTTGCTTGGGATCCCGAAGACGAGAAATATTGGATGCCTGTTGACTTGTACGTCGGTGGTGCGGAGCACGCGACTTTGCATCTTCTCTATGCGCGGTTTTGGCACCGAGTGCTGTATGACATCGGTCTTGTTTCGACACCGGAACCTTTTAAGGCGCTTTTTAACCAGGGAATGATCCTCGCGACCTCGTATCGTGACGCGCGTGGCAAGTATTACTACGAAAATGAGGTTGAGATTCGTGACGGAGGTTGGCGAACGCTCGAGGACGGACGTGTCGTCGATGCACGTCACGAAAAGATGGGGAAATCTAAATATAACGTGGTCAATCCCGAAGATATGTGTCGAGAATACGGCGCGGATTCGTTGCGGCTTTATGAACTTTTCATGGGTCCCCTAGAAGATGGTGGCGATTGGGACACTAATGGTGTTGCCGGTTGTCGTCGATTTTTGGATCGAGCGTGGCGGGTATTCGACGAGGGCAAATTAACGGATACAAAGATCGATTCACCGGAGTTGGAACGAGCGCTCCACATTGCTATTCGCAACGTCACCGAGGCGGTCGACTCAAAACGGTTTAATACGGCGATTTCTGACCTGATGGTTTTTGTTAACGGAGCTACCCGTGCAGATGCCGTGCCAAGAAATTGGTATGAAGCTTTCGTAGCGATCTTGGCACCTTTTGCGCCTCATGTTGCAGAAGAACTGTGGCAGGCGTTAGGTCATAAAGATTCCATTACTTATGCGACGTGGCCGGCATTTGATGAGTCGAAGATCCGTACCGAAACTGTCGAAATCGCCGTCCAGGTGAATGGCAAGCTTCGAGCAACGCTGATTATCGATGTGGACGCAGTAGCGGAAGATGTCGTTACCGCAGCGAAAGCTCAGCCCAACGTGCAGAAGTTCATTGACGGTAAGACTATTCGCAAAGAAATTGTTGTTCCCTCGCGGCTCGTCAACCTTGTTGTGTAATTTAGTTCACTCAACCAACGGCGACGCATGCCGCGAGCGAGACGAGTCGCCGGGGCCTTAAGCGAAGTGCGAGGGTGCGCGTGAGTCTTCGGCCCGTGTCCTGACATCAATCACCACGGTTTTTCCGTCCGCATTGAATCGTTGCGCCCGGGTTAATGCCGGCGCCATTTCATCGGTTTTCTCGACAACGATGCCTTCCGCACCCATACCCTGCGCAATAGTCGCGTAGTTTCCTTGCATATGGGACACACCAAATTGTTCACGTGCGGTCGGAAAACCGCCGGGATAGGTAGCCATAATGCCGTTGTTCAGGACGATGGTGGTGATGGGTATACCGGCGCGAGACGAAGTTTCAATATCGAGACCGGACATACCGAATGCGCCGTCGCCCATGAGATTGACGCAAAATCGTTCCGGCATCGCCATCTTCGCACCGATCATCAACGGGATCGAGAATCCGAGGTGCGTGGACTTGCCCCAGCCAACGTAACTGTGCGGTGTCGTTGCAGTGTAGAAGGGCACAATTTGGTCGCGCGGGGCGCCCGCATCGTGCGTAACGACGCTGTTTTCTAGGTCGAGGTTTTGCCCCATTTCGTGGATTACTCGGTACGGCGATAGGGGTGCGTCATCGTTGGTGAGATAGGGACGCCAGCTTTCCATCCACTCCGCTCGTGACTTGGCAATACGATCTTGAACGCCGGTGCTCCGGCCGTCTTCGCCGATCAATCCCTTAACGATATCAAGCATTGCTGTGAGAGTTACTCGAGCATCCCCTGCTAGCCCAATATCTGCGACGGTGTCTTTGTTAATTTCATCGACATTGATGACGGAGTGGATAAGGAATTTTTCCGGGGAGAAACGTTGTGCGTAAGGAGAAGAGGTCAGTGAGGCACCGATGGCAAAAATAACGTCGGCGTCGTCAAGCCATTGTCGGGCGGGACCTGTGACGGTTAATCCCCCTGCGCCTACTGAAAGTGGATGGCGTTCATCGAAGGCCGACTTGCCCGGCATCGACGTGTAGACAGGAATGTCCATTAACTCTGCTAGAGCGCGAAGCTCCTCTGTTGCACCGGCGGAGAGGACGCCCGCACCGGCCCATATCAGAGGATTCTTGGCTGCAACTAACGCCTTGGCCGCATCGTCAAGGTCGCGTGGCGATGGGCCGCTCACTGCCGGCATTGGCGACGTATACGGTTGAGCACGTTCCGGAATGTCAGCCATACATACGTCGATGGGCATTTCGACAACCACCGGTCCCGTACTGCCTGACCGAAGGGCGTGAAAAGCACGCCGCATCACGTTGCCAGTTTGATCGGGTCGACTGATGAACTCGACCTTCTTTACAACCGATTCCCATGTCCGTGCTGCAAAGAAATTAGGGCGGATAAAGAACATGTCAAGAGGGTTTCCTCCGGGCAGAACGAGGATGGGCACGTTATCGGCGAACGCCTGAGACAGCCCACCGACCGAGTTTTCGGCGCCGGCTTGCGATTGCATGGCAACAACGCCAAAGCGTTTGCGATCTGACAACCGCGAAAACCCATCCGCGGCCATCACCGCCCCCCTTTCGTGTCGAAACGCCACAGGACGTATGCCTTCTTTTGCCACGGCTTCAATTAAAGGGTTGGACGGATAACAAGCCATCCACTCGACACCTTCCTGTTTAAGGATAGCTGCGACGTACTCGATACTGTTCATGCTTCGGTAAAACTCGGGCCGCTATTCTTCAACCGCCGTTTTAAGTCGTTCCTGTGCGTTCAGAAAGTCCTCCATGAACTCGTAGACCACGGCGCGTGTCGACTGAATCGAATTCATTAAGCCGACGCCTTGCCCCACGAACGAAGTTGCGAGTTGTTTTGCCCCCTCGTGACCGCCTTCGGCGAGCTTTGTTACTTTTGCGAGCGGTGCTTCACTAACGAGTGACTGTAATGGCATTGGCAGCGGGCTAGGGGCTTCGCCAGATTCCCACGCGTCGGTCCAAGGCGATCGGAGCTGACGTGAATATTTCCCTGTTCTTGCCTTCGATCGAACGGTCATACGGGAGTCAGCCTGGATATATTTTTCTTTGATGATGGGCGATGTGTTTGCCTCGGCAACCGTTAGCCAAACGGAGCCGGTCCAAACACCGTCTGCTCCCATTGCAATGCAAGCGGCCATTTGTCGACCAGTGACGATTCCGCCTGCCGCAAGGACCGGCACGTCGGAGTCTTTGACAGCACTACAGACTTCGGGAACAAGCACCATGGTCGAAACTTCGCCGCAGTGCCCGCCAGCCTCGGTGCCGGCGACGACGAGGAGATCAACGCCTGCATCCACCTGCTTCACGGCGTGCTCTTTAGCTCCTACAAGGGCGGCGGAGGCAACGCCGTATTGTTGACACATTTCGATCATGTACCTGGGGGGTACGCCCAAAGCATTAGCGATCAGTTTGATGGGGTGGGAAAACGCGACATCGATAATGTTGGTGGCACGTCCCTTGGTGAGAAACCCCCCGCCGCCGCCTCGCTGCGCAGCGTACACATCTTTGGTGTCGATCTGATGTTGCGCGAGGATGTTTAGTGCAAAGTCTCGGTGCTCTTCGGGCACCATATTCAAAGTTTCTTCTGGCGTCGTGTCGTCGGATATGGCGATGCTCGTCGGCGCGATTAAATCAACCCCATAGGGCATGCCATCGATGTGTTCGTCAATCCACTTAAGTTCGATTTCAAGAGTTTGCGCGGAATGACCAGCAGCACCGAGAACCCCCATACCACCGGCTTTAGACACCTCCACGACGACGTCGCGGCAGTGCGTAAATGCGAGGAGCGGAAATTCGATTCCGAGCATGTCACAAATTCGAGATTTCATAAGGTTACCCTCCCACTAATTTAGCCGTCC
Organism: Pseudomonadales bacterium; assembly: GCA_046582115.1. Lineage (GTDB taxonomy): Bacteria > Pseudomonadota > Gammaproteobacteria > Pseudomonadales > Azotimanducaceae > UBA11889. The sequence continues at coordinate 3,950 of JAYGFA010000010.1, forward strand.
TCAACGTGCGACGGACACACGGTCCAATGTTCTTTCCAAGATCATAGCTAGGATCGTGGCACAATTGCACGACTAGGCACACCGGGTACAACCATTGTCAGGTTGAGCAACAAACTCAAAAGCAGAAGTGGTTATTGTCTGACGTCAGACGCACGGGTGGCGCGTCCGAGTTAGGCATCTTGGATCCAAGATGCGTCGCGCTTTTCTCGGAATGCGGCCATGCCCTCCGAAGCTTCGTCAGATCGGAACATACGTCCGCTCCATTCCGCCGTTTCGTTGAAGCCCTCTTCTATCGAGAGTTGCGGGACTCGACGCACCAGTTTCTTGCATTCAACGACAGCGATAGGACCCCCGCGATTAATCATATCGATCTCTTCGTTCACGGCGGCTACCAGCTGGTCTCCTGGAACGGCACGGTGGGCAAATCCCATCTCAACGGCTTGGGTTCCACTAAATCGTTCACCCGTGATGAACAGTTTCATCGCGTGGTGCGTTCCAAGTTTCGGGATACACACGACGGAGATGACAGCGGGAATCACTCCGATTCGCACTTCGCTGAAGCTAAATTGAACGTCTTCACGAGCAATAACGATGTCGGCCGCTCCAACCAGCCCAAGGCCGCCCGCAAAGGCCGCGCCGTTAACTGCAGCGATCACTGGTTTATCGCTCTGAAGTATTTGCGTTAGCACCTGGGGGTAGGGCACCGACCTGCGTCCCGCAATATTCTCGCCCGGTGGACTCTTGAGATCGGCACCGGCGCAAAAGGCTGGATCCGTACCCGTGACAACGATGCATCGGACCTCGGGATCGTCATTCGCGACAAGCAAGTGCTCGTACAGCTCGAGTACCAGAATGGCCGAAAGGGCATTACGATTTTCGGGCCGATTCAGGGTGATCCAGGCCGCGCCGTTCTTGACGTCGTATAGAGTTGCTTCTGTAGTCGCCACTATGATTCCTCTTCGCTTTCTTCGAACACGACTAAAATTTGGCCGTTATCGACTTGGTCGCCTTCGCTAACAGGTACTTCTTGAACAACGCCGTCGATGGGCGCAGTTATCCTATGTTCCATCTTCATGGCTTCAAGGATGACCAGAAGCTGTCCCGCGGATACGCTATCGCCGGCCGACACTTCGGTCGCGAGCACCTTGCCCGGCATGGGTGCATATAGCCCGCCGGTAAATTCTGCCACGCCGGGTTTGGGGAACCGATCCAACTCGGTCAGCACAACATCGCCTGTTGGGGCATGAACGTATCGATTTGCGGCGTCTTCCGATACCTCGAACGCGATTCTTCGTTGATCGATGGCGAGATCAATTTGGTTGTCGGTCACACCGTGCACGGTCACGTGGTGATTGTCGCCACCTACGTTCATATCAAACGTACCGTCCCGCTTCGCGCGATACTCGATCGCACATTCGCTATCACCTACCGCATACCGAACACGTTCCGGTGGCATGAGAGAATTGCGCCAACCACTAGAGATGTGCCGTAGTACTTTGGCGTCTTTTCGACGTCGATGTTGGGCAAATAGAGCGGCTGCGATCGCAGCGTCACTGATGTCTGTGGGGCTAGGTTCTCGGGTGCGGCTGGGATTCACACGTTCAATGAAGTCGGTGGTCGTATCACCTGCGATAAATGCTGGGGTACGCAACGCGGCTACCAGAAAATCGCGGTTATTGGTGATGCCGTGAATCTGTGTTGTTTCCAATGCCCGCGCGAGTTTTGCAGCCGCCTCACGGCGTGTGGGGGCATGGGCGATAACTTTCGCAATCAGGGGGTCAAAATTTATACTGACCTCGCTGCCCGCTTCGACACCCGAGTCAAAACGGGCTTGCGACGATGGCTTCCAGACTCGGATGGTTCCCGGTGATGGGAGGAAGTTCTTCGTGGGATCTTCGGCGTAGAGTCGGGCTTCGATGGCGTGACCATCGATCGTCAGATCATCTTGGCGGTAACCGAGTTCTTCTCCTTCAGCGATTCGTAACTGTTCACGCACGAGGTCCAGCCCGGTAATGGCTTCAGTGACGGGGTGTTCTACCTGAAGTCGGGTATTAACCTCTAAAAACCAAAAGTCCTCGCCGTCGAGCAAGAACTCGACGGTTCCAGCCGACGTGTATCCAATCTTTTGTGCCACTTTGACGGCGGCGTCCCCCATTCTCTCTCGGATAGCTGGAGTCACCGCGGACGAGGGTGCCTCTTCGATAATTTTTTGATGGCGGCGTTGGATAGAGCACTCACGTTCAAATAGGTGGACCAAGTTGCCGTGGCTATCTCCTAGGATCTGTATTTCGACATGGCGAGATGAGGTCAACCAGCGCTCAAGAAACACGGTGCCATCACCGAAAGACGCCTCAGCTTCGCGACGAGCGCCTTCCACGGCGGTTTCAAGATCGTCAGCCCGTTCGACGATACGCATCCCCCGTCCGCCGCCGCCGGCCGAGGCTTTGACGAGGACTGGGAAGCCGATCGCGTCGGCAGCTTTTGTTAGGTCGTCCCCAATATTCAGCTTGTGTGCGGGCAGGGTTGGCACACCCGCATCGGTCATCACTTGCTTGGCCGACAATTTATCGCCCATTTGTTCGATCGCATGGGCTGGAGGGCCTACCCAAGTGATTCCACGCTTCGTGATGGCTTCGGCGAAGTGCGCGTTTTCCGACAAAAACCCGTAACCAGGATGGACGGCATCTGCATCGGAGGCGACGCACGCCGCGTAGACTTTTTCCGCATCTAGATAGGTTTCTGCTGATGTTTGTCCTTGTAGCGCGATGGCGCTATCTGCTTCCTGAACGAAGGGTGCATTCGCATCACCGTCTGCGTAGATCGCGACTGTGGCGATGCCCATTTCATGCGCGGTACGAAAAATTCTTCGGGCGATCTCACCTCGATTAGCAACCAACAAGCGTGTAATCGGTTTAATACCTACATCCGCCATGTGCCGAACTCCTTGGTACCTTTGACGGCGTCGTTTTCAACAGCTGAAAGTGCGAAGCCAACTACGTCGCGGGTATCTCTCGGATCGATCATGCCGTCGTCTGATACCCGTGATGTGGCAAAGAGGCCCTTCGATTGTTCCTCAGCATTGGCCATGACAGCCGCTTCGCGTAGGGCGTTCGCTGCTTCATCGAACTCCAGGCCGCGCCGCTCAGCAGCCGCTTTTTGGACGATGGTCATCACGCCTGCCATTTGTTCGGGGCCCATGACGGCTATTTTTGCGGTGGGCCAAATAAACGTGAATTTGGTTCCGAACGCTCGTCCACTCATGCCGTAATTACCGGCTCCATACGATGCCCCGACGATGACCGTGATGTGAGGAACGGTCGAATTTGTCACCGCATTGATCATTTTCGACCCATGCTTGGTGATTCCGCCTTGTTCAAAGTCCGTACCGACGACGTAGCCCGTGATGTTGTGAAGAAACAGTAAGGGCACGTCGATTTGATTGCAGAGTTGGATAAACTGCGACGCTTTTTCTGATGATTGGGACATCAGGGCACCGTTATTGCCAAGGATGCCAACGGGGTATCCGTGAATAGAAGCCCAACCGGTCACCAACGTAGGTCCGTAACGAGGTTTAAATTCCTCAAAGCGAGAGCCGTCCACCACGCGGGCAATGACCTCTCGCATATCAAACGGTTTTTTTAAGTCGTCGCCAACGATTCCTAGAAGTTCCTGCGGATCGTGAATGGGTGGATCCGTTGGCATGGATGGACCTGGCCCGAGCTTTCGCCAGTTGAGGTGTGCCATCACTTCACGCAACAACCGAATGGCGTCCATTTCGTTCTCGGCAAGATAGTCTCCCAGCCCCGACGTGGACGTGTGCATGTCTGCTCCGCCTAGCGGTTCCGGTTCCGCATCTTCGCCCGTCGCCATTTTTACGAGTGGCGGCCCGCCAAGCGAAACCATTGCTTGATTCTTGACGAAAATGTTGTAGTCGCTCATGCCGGGTTGATACGCGCCACCCGCGGTTGATGCCCCGAACACGATAGAAATGGTCGGTATCCGCATTTTCGACAGCTCGGTAATTTCATAAAAGAGTCGCCCCGATTCTGCGAAATGTCCTTCCACACGCAGAAGTGGATCGACCGGCTTACCGCCCCACCACCGCCACCTCCGCCACCTCCGCCTCGTAAATCAGCGCCGGCGGATTCCACGAATTGCACATACGGTAGGCGGTTTTCGCGGGCGATCTCTAAGCCGCGCATAAGCTTTTTGGAGTTGAAATGATTGAAAGCTCCCGCGCGGACGGAGGGATCGTGACCAAGGATGACGCACTCCACATCTTTTATGACACCGACGCCAACGACGAAACCAGAGCCGATCGCTACGTGTGAACGCCAGGCCGCGAGGGGACTGACTTCAAGAAAGGGCGAGTCGGGATCGAGTGCCCACGCGATTCGATCGCGGATCGGCATCTTATTTCGTTTGGCAAGCCGTTCCAGCGCCTCGGCGCCGCCGCCTTGTGCTGCCTCTGTGTATAGCTCGTCCATCTGGTCTAGCTTTGCCGTCATTTCTTCTTTGTTCTGTTGGAACTGCTCAGAACGGGTATCGAGCTGCGATTGAAGTACTGCCATGGTCTGTTCCTCTAGCTACTTGGCGTAAGCACGCTGAAATGCATCCCGTTCAGCAATGCGATCCCAGTACTTTTGAATGTTGGGTGTAAAGGCTTCTTCGATGTCGAGAGATTTTGCTAATACCAAAGCGTACACGATGCATATGTCGGCAATGGTAAAACGCTTCGAACAGAGGTAGTCGCGTTCGGCGACCGCTTCGTCAACGCATCGGAGCCGCCCAAGAAACCACTTCCGATAATCGCTGGCCACTTGCGGATTTCTTTTGTCTTCCGGTTCTAGTTGCGTGTAGCGCAACACCAAGGTCTGCGGAAACGTCAAGGTGGCGTCACTTCGATGCAACCAGTTTAGGTACGCGCCGTAGTCCGGTTCCTCCCGGGATACCGCAAGATCGGTCGGACCGTAGGTGTCCACAAGGTATTGGCTGATGCCAGCCGATTCCGTCATAACGACATCCCCATCGACTAAACATGGGACAGTACCGAGTGGGTTGACTTCTAAATACTCCTTCGCCAGATAGCGTGGCGGAAACGGCAATGTAATGAGCTCGTAGTCGAGTCCCATTTCTTCTAACGTCCACAGCGGACGCATCGAGCGAGCACGCTCGCAGTGATAAAGTTTAAGCGTCATCCTCCCTCCTAATACGCGATTCGATTCGGCAAGCGGCTCCTCTGGCGGGACGCGTTCTTGCGCTATCGAATCTGGAACCTCCCTTTACGCGGAACTTGTTCGCGCAAGAGCATCGCCGTCTCTCCAAGGAGAGATCTGTCCCTCATAAACGCTTGGCCCATTCCTGAAGTGTGCGGCCTCGTCGAATGTCTCGACAAACGGCATGTCGTTTGGGTAACACGCCTCCCCTCTTGGGAGTGGTCCGGCCTTGGACACGTGCCCACGGAGCGTGTGCCCCACAACCTCTTCGGCGATGCAGGCGGCTTCGATGACCTTGTCAAGGTCGTAACCCGTCTCTACCCCCATTTCGTGGCAGAGGTTGACAAAATCTTCAGTAGGAACGTGGCCCGCCGCACGTCCATTGCCGCAATATGGACAACCGCCCATGCCACCAAGCGATGTGTCAAATTCGGTTGCGCCAAGGAGTAGAGCTTCGTAGTAGCTTGCGATCGTGGCTCCACGCGTATTATGTAAATGCATGTGATAGGTCTCGACGTCGGGATACTTGTCCCGGATTGCCTTAATGGTTTCACGCACCGTGTGTGGCATGTTCCAGCCCATTGCATCCAGCAAAGAAACTCGATCGACCTTAATGCCAGCGCGTTCCCATTTACCCATCATGAGGTCAACGAGTTCCATTCGCGTTTCGAGCGAAAAAGGCCCTTCGAAGTTGGATCCAAATGGATTCCCAACGGCAATTGAGCCCGCTTCGGCACCAGCTTCCTCGGCCGAGGCCACCGACGCGTCCATGGCTGCTATTTGTTCCGCCTGGGTACGGTTGTAATTGCGCCGAGCGAACGTGTCACACAGTTCGACGTGTGTACCAAATTTGCGCCCGCGGACGTTGATTTTAGGGAAATAGCCGTCGGCTCGGTCAAAGCCGCGCTTATTGAATATCGCGGCGGTGTAATTGATCCCGGGTTTCGGAACGAATGCATCGGCGAGTTCATCGATACATGCCATCGACGGTGTCCACTTCGGATGAGCAAACGAACCAATCGATATGTTTTTCGCACCCATTTCGCCAATCGCATCGAGGAGTCTTAGTTTTTCCGATACGGCAATGTCAGGACTTTCGATTTGAAGCCCTTCACGCATCGTGTCGTCGAAGATGTTGACGGACTTCGGTAGTAAGTTACTCATGTCGTTCCTTATCCCAAATGTCTTATACCCATATTTAGCAAGGGCGGGGCCGTTTTAGCAAGCGCTTGCAGCGTCGCGCGCGCAAACGGTTGGGTACAGTCTCGGTCGAGTTCGATATGCTCACGAACGTTCGATTTGAAAGCTTCCAGCGAGAACTGTTCCGGGGGGTGTCGTGAACGCAGTCGATATCATGGTGCGTAAAGCCGAATCCATGGCGAAGATGCTCGAGACACGCGCGTTGGCAGCTGAACGCGACGGTAAGATCGCTGAGGAGACGGTGCGTGAACTTTCGGCTGAAGGGTTGTTTAGTCTTGTTAAACCCGCGTCGTGCGGTGGTAAGGAGCTGGGTCTGACAGCCGTATCAAAGGTATGTGCTGCGTTAGGCAAAGGATGCGCCTCTACCGGTTGGGTAGGGTGTGTTTATAACGTACACCACTGGGTGGCGGCGATGTATCCCAAGCAGGCGCAGGAGGAGTACTTCGGACAAGATGACGTGTTGTCTTCCGCGTCATTTGCTCCCTCTGGGGCAGCAGTTACCACTGAGGACGGGTTTTATGCGACTGGGCGCTGGTCTTTTGCTTCCGGGGTTGATTACGCTGATTGGTGTTTTTTAACAGCAATGGTCAAGGAGCCGCATAGCGGCAAACCACCCGGACCGTACTTTTTGATGGTTCCTGCAGGTGATTATCACATTGACCACGACTCATGGCAGGTTTCGGGACTTCGTGCCACGGGCAGCAAAGACGTTGTTCTCGATGAGACGTTCGTGCCGATCCATCGAGCTTGTTTCATGCCGTCTCTTTTGATGGGGAGTAGTCCGGGCTCAAGAATTCATCAAGGAGCTCTCTACCGCGTGCCTGGGCATCCTTTATTGGTCGCGGTTCTAGCCACGCCTGTGCTGGGAGCCGTCCAGCGCGCAGTCGAATTGTTTCGTGATGGTATTGTCGATCGACGTTTCTCGCACACGGGCCAACGACAAGCTGAACAGCCGGCGGCAAAGGTGGCGCTAGCCGAAGCCGACGCCTGCATGACGACCGCCCAAGTGCTATTGGAGAACACCTTCGTTGCGATCGAAAAGCTTGTACCCGAGACGTCGCCGTTACAACAAGCACAGATTCCGCGCGATACGGCGTTTGCAATGCAACTACTGGCCCGGGCGATTGATATAGTGTTCGAGAATGTCGGTGGCGCCGCATTGCAAGAATCCAACCCAATTCAGCGGATATGGCGCGATGTCCATGCAGCAAAGGCGCATGCGGCGGTCAATTGGAATACACAAGCACTTGCCTGGGGTGAGCTTCGTCTGGACGATGCGAATTAGATAGCGCGGATTGTTTGTCACAATTTCAAAGGAGGGACGTGATGACGATAGAGGGAAGTGGGGACGCGATTGGTCCCATCATTGACGCGGATGGCCATGTACTCGAACCGGCTGATACCTGGCAGACGTACATTGACCCGAAATTTCGAGACCGCGCGATTCGGATCGAGTTAGATGCAGATGGCCGTGAACGTCTACTGTTCGATAACAAACCCTTCGAATTTCTGAAAGGCAATCTTGGTGGACTCGGCGGAATTGATCTCGAGAAAGGAGGGCTTGGCGTCCAGACGCGAGACTATACCTATGCCGAAGGATCACCCCCGGGCGGATACGATCCTGCGGCTCGAATTGAGGTCTTGGACCAAGAAGGCATCGACCGGGTGCTCCTATATCCAACCATCGGTATTTGTTGGGAGGGCAACGTTTCCGATCCCTCGCTAGCGACGGCGTATACGCGGGCGTACAACCGGTGGATTGTTGATTTTTGTAATCATGATCCTCAACGGCTTTACCCTATCGCGCATATTTCGCTTATCGATTCGACGGGGGCTGTTGAAGAAGTCGTGCGCGCGAGAAAAGCGGGGTGCGTGGGCGTCTATTTGTCGCCCGACCTTGAGGCTAGAGGTGGCAAAGCGTTTGTCGATCCTGATTTCGATCTTTTTTGGAGTACCGTTCAGGATCTTGATATGCCCGTAGGGTTCCATGTCGTTGTTCGTGACAAACCTGCTTTCTCTCGATTCTCGACACCCGGTACGCCCGGGGACGGACTATTTTTCTTCGCGTTTCTCGCGATCGATGTAATGGCTGCATTTACGTCAATGGTTTCGTCGGGGGTTCTGGAGAGATATCCTCGACTGAAATGTTCCGTACTAGAGGCTGGCGGGAACTGGATTTCGGCTTGGTTGGATCGGATGGACCACAAGTATGAAGTCATGTCTTCTGTTGTGCCGTTGTCGATGAAACCGAGCGAGTATTTTTACCGGCAGTGCCTGATCGCGATGGACCCCGACGAAGGGATGAACGCTGCGGTCATCGATCATATCGGAGCCGATTACGTGATCTGGGCTTCGGACTACCCGCACATTGATGCATCCTACGGGGTGGCGAAAGAAATGATCGAAAGCGTTCAGTCGCTGTCACTCGATGCTCAGCGGAAAGTTCTAGGGGGTAATGCCATGCGTTTCTATGGGCTTCCTGATTGACTACGCTTGGTTATGGTAAAGGGGAGCGACACGAAGCGTGGCTGGGCCTTCTCGACGAGGACATCATTGAGCCGGACCTGCCCATTATTGATCCCCACCATCACCTTTGGCATCGCTCGGACAGTACGTACCTGCTACCCGAACTGGTAGCGGACGTAACCTCGGGTCACCGCGTAACTGCCACGGTATTTGCCGAATGTCGGTCGATGTACCGGGCGTTCGGTCCCGAGCATCTAAAGCCCGTTGGCGAGACCGAGTTCGTTGTTGGAATCGCAGCAATGAGTGCCAGTGGCCTATACGGCGAAGCAAAATTATGTGGCGTTTTTTTCGGTGGCGTGGACTTTCTGGCCGAGGACGGAATCGGAAGAACGATAGACGCGCATATTATGCGCGGAAGTGGCAGGTTTCGAGGGGTGCGACTGTCTTGTGGCTGGGATGCAGATCCGAGAATCCGGAACATCGCTCCGAACAGGGGCTTGCTCGCCGATTCGAGGGTGCGAAATGGGATCATTTTACTGGCGTCACGGGATTTATCCTTGGACGTATGGATATACCACACCCAGCTACTGGAACTGGCTAGGTTATTGGATGAGTGTCCAGGCATCGTGGTAATTCTCGATCATGTTGGTTCGCCTATCCTAGGGGGTAATTACAAAGACAAGCGCGATGAAGTTTTCGCGGACTGGCGAAAATCCATGACCGAAGTTGCCAAGCGACCCAACGTATTTGTTAAGTTGGGTGCGTTACCGATTCGGAGGCCAATCGCGGGATCTTCGAGATCGAAACCGCCGAGCTCGGTTGATGTAGCCGAAAGCTGGCGACCGTGGGTCGAAACGTGCATCGAACTTTTTGGTCCGTCACGGTGTATGTTCGAAAGCAACTTCCCGGTCCAAAAAAACTGGTGCGGTTATGCTGTGGTGTGGAATGCTTTCAAACGACTGGCGACGCATATGAGTCCGGACGAAAAACGTGACCTATTTCAAGGAACGGCGCGTCGGGCATATCGAATGTTGGAGTAACCGTTGATCGAAGATAGTGACCACAAGCACAACTTTCATACCCACACCTTTCGGTGCAAGCACGCTAAGGGAGATGTTGATGACTATTGTCGGCGTGCGCTTGAACTCGGAATGGAGACGCTTGGGTTTTCCGATCATACGGCGTTGCCGGACGATCGTTGGCTTGTGGCTCGGATGCCTTACACGGAACTCGATAATTATGTTGAAGCCATTGATCGCGGCCGCCTCCACTTTCCGAGCCTTACAGTATTGAAAGGCATGGAGTGCGAATATGTGCCCGAGTTCAAAGCCTTTTACTCAGAAGAGTTGCTCGGTCAATACGGATTCGAATTTCTCGTGGGAGCGTCGCATTTCTTCCTTGATGACGGGGAATGGGTAGGAACCTACGGCGGAACGACCAACGCTTCCAGTCTCAGGGCATATGCGGACTACACAGTCGACATGATGCGCTCTGGGTTATTCGATTTCATCGCACATCCCGACCTTTTCGGTAACTGTTACGCAACATGGGATGCCGACACGACCGCGTGCTCAAGAGACATTTTGGAGGCCGCGCGCGACCTCGATGTAGGAATGGAGATCAATGCGCTTGGTATGCGCAAGCAGGCACGACAGAAGGCAGAAGACCCATTCCCGTTGTACCCATGGAGACCGTTTTGGGAACTCGCAGCGGAGGTCGATGCCCCGGTGATCGTCAATTCTGACGCACATCGCCCTGAGGATTTGCAGGGATTGGCGGGTCAAGCGCATGCGTTACGCGAAGAACTAAAATTGAGAGAAATGGATATCGAAGCGTTGTGCGCACGGGGAAATTGATGGGTGTGTGTCGCGACCATGAGAATACAAAACTAGGAGCTGTCGCATGCAAATAGAACAGATTTGGACGGGGAACGCGTACCGCAATTTCAATTATGTGTTGGCGTGTGATGAGACCGGCGAGGCGCTTGCCATCGACCCTTTGGATCACGAGAAATGCCTTGCGCGAGCGCGTGATCGCGGATGGGAGATTACCCAGATTCTCAACACGCACGAGCATGGTGATCATACTGGCGGCAACGCGGCAATGGTCGGAGCGACCGGCGCCAAGGTCCTCGCGCATCAGAACGCCGGATCGAAAATTAGCGGCATGGATGTTGGGCTGGAAGCCGGCGACGTCGTGAAAATCGGGCGAAGTGTTGAGCTTCTCACGCTCGATACGCCGGGACACACCATGAGTCATATCTGCCTACTAGCACAGACCGATACGCCGGCGCTATTTTCCGGTGATACCTTGTTTAATGCGGGTGCGGGAAATTGTCATGGTGGAGGTCATCCAGAAGAGCTTTATGAAACGTTTGTGTCGCAACTTGATCGGTTGCCGGCGGACACCGAGATTTATCCGGGCCACGACTACATCACGAATAATCTAGCTTTTACGCTGGACCGTGAGCCGGACAATCAGGCGGCTTTGCGGCTGCTCGAAGAACTCGAAGGATCCTACGATCCAGCGAAACCGCTGGTAACTTCGCTTCAACTCGAACGCGACATCAATACGTTTTTTCGCTTAACAAGTCCTACCGTTATTGAACACCTTCGGGAGGCGTTCTCCGATTTACCTGATCGACCGTCACCGAAAGAGGTATTTCTTAAACTGAGAGAATTGAGGAATAGTTGGTAGTCCAGCTACTATCGCGACGAGAGCACGGGGCGATTTATGCCTCGTAAAGTTCACGATCGGATCCGGGCGTCATTGAAAAAGGCGTGCCGGTACTTGGTACAAGGCGGGTCGAATGAATAAAGTTATTGTTATGACCTTGATGTTGGCGTCCTCAGCGGGATTGCAAGCGGAGTCCTGGGTCCTCGACAACAAATCCTCCTACTTGAGCTTTGTCACCGTCAAAGCTGGAGATTTAGCCGAGGCCCATCGGTTCAGGACATTATCGGGGGAAGTCTCGGTCGATGGAACCGCAGCAATTTCGATTGACCTTGCCAGCGTTGATACGCTCATACCGATTCGCGATGAACGGATGCGCGAACATCTTTTCCAAACCATTCGGTTTCCGGAAGCAATTGTGTCGCTTCAGTTCGATCCAGAACAGATCATGTCGATAGCCGAGGGGTCTAGCGCAACGGTACAACTCGATGGCGAACTTTCCATGATGAACCGTCGAGTCCCTATCCGCGCGGATGCGCTTATTGTTCGGCTGACACCGACGCGGGTGCTCGTTGTTAGCCGTACGCCGGTAGTCGTCAACGCAGGGAGTTTAAGATTGGTTGATGGCATCGAAAAGCTGCGCGAAATGGCCAACTTACCGAGTATTAGCAAGGCTGTAACCGTCAGTTTCGCCCTTTCTTTCGTAACGCTATAGCGGCAAACCCCCGTACGTTTAGAGTAATTCCTCGGCTAGAAACCTGAGCGTGTCCATGTCTCGCGTTCCGACATTCAATTGAGTAACTGGACTATCTTTCCATGCTTCAAGCCGCTCCCGTATGCGCTCTTTAGGGCCCACCAACGCGATTTCATCGGCTAGTTGATCGGGCACAGCGGCTATTGCCTCGTCTCGGTGACCTGACATAAACAACTCTTGTATTCGGTCGGCATCCTCAGCGAAACCCAACCTGCCGATATGGTCCTTGTGGACGTTGAATGACTTAGCTCCCATTCCACCAACGTAGAAGCCAACGTTCTGCTTGATTTGGGCGAGGCCTCGATCAACGTTCTCGTCAATGATTACCGGAACGCTTGCGGATATGTCGAAGTGAGGGGGTCGGTGAGCGAGGGAATCCGCATAGACGTCCATCATGCGGTATGGCGAAAGGAACATGGGGATCCAGCCGTCGCAAAGTTCGGCCCCAAGGGCGACGTTTTTCGGCCCTTCGGCACCTAAATAGAGGGGGATATCGGGTCGTACCGGATGTTGAATGAGCTTTAGCGGTTTTCCTAGCCCGGTGCCTCCCTGATAGGGCAGTTGGTAGTGGTCGCCAGAGAACGAAACCGGCTGATCTCGAGCGACGATGTTGCGGAAAATACTGATCCATTCGCGGGTGCGTGCGAGGGGCTTAGGGTAGGGTTGGCCGTACCATCCTTCGACCACTTGCGGTCCCGAGACGCCAATACCAAGTTTCAGTCGACCGTTGGACATGTAGTCGAGCGTGATCGCATGCATTGCGGCACTTGCGGGCGAACGCGCGGAAATCTGCATGATGGACGTACCCAGGTTGATCTTTGACGTATGCGCACCGACCCATGCCAACGGCGTGAAGCAATCTGAGCCGTATATTTCGTGGCTCCAAATAGTGTCGTAGCCGAGCCCTTCGGCCTCCTTCGCAAACTCGATTATGGATACACCACCTGGAGGACCTAAGGGTCCGATTCCTAATCCCAGTTTCACAGTTCGCGTTCTCCAGTCCAAGTTGCGTGGAATTATACGATGTCGCGCCAGCGCATAAGACCTTCCTGTGCACAACTAGCGATGAGGTGCCCACCTTGATCGTAAAATCTGCCGCTCGCCAGCCCACGCCCCGAACCAGTCCACTCGACCGATTGCTCGAACAGCAGCCACTGATCAGCCCGTGTTCTTTGGTGAAACCACATGACGTGATCGAGACTAGTGCCAACGAAATTCTGGTCTTGCCAACGCATCCCGTGCGGAAGGAGTACGTGGTCGACGAGCGTGCTGTCCGAGAGGTACGCGAGTCCTGCCTCGTGGTGGACTGGCTCGGGAGTCAAGTTGTCTGCAATGCGCATCCACATGAGTTGATCATCAAGCACCGGAATACCACGTTCGCGGTTTGGCGGATTGATATACAGAATCTCGTATGGCCTCGCTCCACCGTCCCATTCGATATCGTTGCTTCGCCCCATGTCGCGACTGAAATCGTTATGGGTGTAGTTGATTTCCTCTGGACTTGTTACGTCGCGCATAGAACGCGCCGTGTATGTCAAACCCTTCGTAGGCGCCGTAAAGGAAGCCGTCATTCTGAATAGTTCTCTATCCCGTTGCAGAACCTGTATTTCGCGAACGCTGAACGTGCGGCCGTCGCGAATGACCGTTACATCGTAAAAGGTTTTTTGATCGACATCGCCTGGCCGAAGGAAGTAGGCATGGAGAGAGTGGATTGATCGATCGTCTGTCGGAAGGGTTCTCTGTGCGGCACAGATCGCTTGGGCTAAGAACTGACCCCCGAAAACGCGGCTACCTCCCTCTGGAGCCGCTGGCCCTTCGAATCGGAGGGTGTCGATCGGCGAGAGTTCCAAGAGCGTCCGAAAGGCGCCTTTATCCGGACGACGTATCATGGAATAACGCTACCAGAGAACGTTTTTAATCGCAGTTGCGTTTTGTCGTTGGCATTCGTTAAGCATTGCATGACGTAATCAACGAAAACTAGCAAGTTTTGATTGAATTGAGAGAAAAGTTTCGCCACGACCGTTTGGCTGGCATCGCAAAAAGAGGTGGGACTACGGACATGTACAAAGAAACGACCGGGGCGAAGATGGTTTACCTCATTCGCCGTAAACCGGATACGTCTAGAGAGGAACTCGTGATGCATTGGTTTGCAAACCATATGCCTCTCGTAATTGACGGCCAAAAGGAAGCGGCGCAGTCGGGGCGGCGCCACGCGACAAAGTACACGGCACTCCTGTTTGATGCGGATCGTGAGGGTAATTATCCGTGGGACGGTATGGCGCAGTTGTGGTGGCATTCACCGCTGCCCGTGCCGGATGTCGCGTTTGGTACCGAGCCGACGGACATGTTCCAAGTAAAAGCGCAGCCCTATTTACCCTGGGCAACCCGTGAGTATGTCGTGATCGATGGCCATCAAGAGTTGACGACAACGCCCAACACGATGAATGCGGGATATCCTTGTACCCGATCCGGTTTTTTCCGAGTCAGTTTTCTCGTGAAAGCGTTTGCGCAGGTCGATTACGCCGCATTCTTTGATCATTGGCTACGCGTGCACGTCCCCAATGTGAAACAGACAATGGAGAAGGTGGGCGGATTTCGCTACGTCGTGAGCCACAGCATTGATCCCGAACACGAACAATATGCGGGCCTTGCTGAGCTGTATTTCCCTGACGCGAGCGGATGGGACGAATACCGAGACACCATCGAACCGGATGGCATGGAAGCGTGGGTCGATGGAACCGGTATGCTTGTACTTCGGGGACAGACGGAGATGGTAGGCATTCCATGAAGGGCGTGGATGGTAGTGTTTCGCGTCCGCGGCATACCTCTTAAACATCGCTCAACCCAATTCGACGGTTGACAGATAGTTATTTTGCAGTAGCGTTCTCTTGATCGCTGCAGTGTGTTTGGCCATCGCCGTGGTACCCGACCACGCGGCTGCGCTGGTTGACACGGCCTACCAATGGATTGCGGGTCGATTTGGACTTGCCTATCAGTGGATGACGATCGGAGCCACGGTCGTGTTGGTTGTGGTCGCGTTCGGCAGGCACGGGCAATTACGACTCGGTGGAGAATCCTCTCGACCCACCTATTCGACTTGGTCGTGGATGGGGATGCTTTTTTGCGCCGGTATTGGAGCGGGCCTCCTTTACTGGTCAACCATTGAATGGGCCGTCTACCTCGATTCGCCGCCTTTCGGGCTCGCGCCGGATTCTATCGAAGCTTGGGAGTGGGCTCCCACCTACGGGATCTTCCACTGGGGGTTGTCCGCCTGGTGCTTGTACTGTCTTCCTACTGTTGCCATTGCGGTTCCCTACTACCAGCGTCGGATACCTTTTTTGCGGTTGTCGACGTCGCTGGTTGGTCTTTTCGGCGATGACGTTGTCCAGCGACCGCTGGGGAGATTCGTAGATTTTATTTTCATCATCGCGTTAGTGGGCGGTACCGGAACGTCTTTGGGTTTGGCGACACCGATGATAGGCGCTTGTATCAGCCAGCTCATCGGAATCGAAGAAGCCTTTTGGATTGACGCTGGGGTGGTGGCCATTGCCGTAATTCTCTTTGCTGCCAGTGTTTATGTCGGTCTTGATCGAGGCATTAAGCGATTGAGTGATCTCAACCTCAGCCTGGCCGGCGCATTTTTACTTTTCGTCCTCATCGCCGGACCAACATTATTTATTTTGAAAGTTGGCACGAACAGCGTTGGATTGATGTTGCAAGAGTTTGTTCGGATGAATACTTGGACTGACCCGATCCTAGAGACTGGTTTTGTCGAAGATTGGTCCGTTTTTTATTGGGCATGGTGGATCGCATACGGCCCATTTATGGGGCTCTTCGTGACGCGTATATCGAAAGGTCGGACACTAAGACAACTTATCGTTGGGATGGTGGGTTTCGGGACGCTGGGTTGTGCCGTCTTCTATGTTGTCGTTGGCAATACCGCTATGTGGATGGACATGAGCGGTCTGGTCGACGTTCGAGCGTTGATTAACCAAGGGCAGAACGGAACCGCAAT
This sequence comes from Pseudomonadales bacterium, assembly GCA_046582115.1. Classification (GTDB taxonomy): domain Bacteria; phylum Pseudomonadota; class Gammaproteobacteria; order Pseudomonadales; family Azotimanducaceae; genus UBA11889. The sequence continues at coordinate 20,274 of JAYGFA010000010.1, forward strand.
CGCGCAAATTATGGCAGCGTTGCCGCTTGACCCGCTGCCGTTGATCGCCTTCATTGTGATGGCGTGGATATTTGTGGCTACAACCTACGATTCGGCCTCATATGCCATTGCTTCATCGGCGACGCGGAATCTTGTGGAGGGCTCCAACCCTGCCCAATGGCACCGCGTTTTTTGGGCGATTGCCTTGGCGGTATTACCGATCACGCTAATGATTTTGGATGACTTAAGAGCCGTGAAATCTGCGGTGTTGGTCGTTTCGTTACCGTTGTTGGTTATCGGCGTGACCATGACCGTCTCATTATTCCGAACGCTTGAGGTAAATACCGAGCAATAATCGTCGCTCGGGTCATCGCAGGACGCGACGTCCCCCAACAACAAAAACCGGTTAGTACCTGACACCGCCTTATTCGATAGCGCACAGGTATGTCGATCGCTAATCTCTCGGACCCGCAGGCTGCGAGTAGCCTCCCTCGACCTGGGATTGAACACTATCGGATTGGAGCCGCCAGTTGCGTCGCTTCATGCATACGCGCTTTTTGAAATGCGTTCCGGCCCGCGTCATCCGCTTGCAGATTACTTGGTTGTCTTCCTTAACTGCCGCCATTTCGCTCTTCTCATTCTCGGACGACTTCTCTGGAGCCTTTTCATCTCCCAACGAGATGGTGGCGACTAATATTGCCGCAATTCCGAAAACGGCGAACTTCATGGGATTTCCAATAATTCGTTGAGGTTGCGCTTTATAACACGGCTTCACAGCGGATTTGAGGTCTCGGTGTTGTTGGCGATGGGATATTACGCGGCGGGTAAGTGAACGGTTGCAGTCCCGAATACACGCGTTTCTTCCTGTTTATTCTTAATGGTTAAATCCAATACCACCTCGCCTTTCGCCTCGTCGATGTCAGTGACTACTGCTGTCACGGTGTGCTCATGGTCAGCGAGTACGGGCGCTCTAAATACCGTATCGATGTGCTTGATTTTCCCTTTTGGCGCCCAACGATGAATCATGCTCGTTAGAAATCCCATACCCATGATTCCTGGTACAAGGGCACCAGGCAAACCTTGTGCTCGAGCCTTGCTGTGGTCCTCAAATCTCCCACTTCCCGAATATCCGACCGCTTGAGCAAAGTTACGGGTTGCGCGGAGCGATGTATCGGGTTGCCAGGGGGTTATTTCGTGACCGAACACGACATCGTTGATGGTTTGCACGGTCATCTGTCGGGTCGCTCTCTGATGACCTGGCGCGAATCGGTTGTGGCAAGGTGTTCGCCCCTGTCATCGTATAACTGCATCCGCGAAACGAGAAAGATCATTTGTCCCGACCTACCACTCTTGGCATAGATGTCGTGTAAATAGGTTTTGCCAGTGAGCTTTATGCCGGGACGAACCGGCTTGATGCAGGCGACGGCTTTTCCACCATCCATGGAAATGCCGCCGAGTGCCGGAAAGTCGATGGGCAATCGACGACCTGAAGCAAGGCTAGCAAGGATCGGGGCGCAAGCTTCGAAGTTAGGGTCTGTGGGGTCGGTAAACTCCGCTCGAGTTTCTCCTGAAGCCTTCGCCACTTTTGCAGACTGCTCGGCATTGATCACGAAACCGGTTCGGTCGAACTCGAGGTCCAGGAACCTCGACCTCAAATCATCGATATCGATCATGTAGAAGTCTCCTGATTGAACCGAATGTTGGAAGCCAACGTCGTACTGAACATCCTGTCGCGGATCAGGTCAATCGGCGACGGTCTGGGCCAGGCGTTCCGTGGCTTCAGCAAAATCCTCCATAAAGTCGTATACCACCGTACGCACGGCGACAGATTCGTTCATGAGGCCGACGCCTTGTCCAACGAAATAATTCGCCAGCCGCCGCGCTCCGGGATGATCGGTTTGTGCGAGCTTATCAATTTTTCGGAAGGCGGCTGCCGCCACGACGCCCTGGAGCGGCATCGGTAGGGGTTCGGGACATTCTTCCGCTGTCCACGCATCGGTCCAGGCAGACCGTAGTTGCCGGGTATATTTTCCCGTACGACTTTTGGAACGAACCGTTTGCCGCGAGTTGGCGACGAGCATTTTTTCTTTCACCACGGGCAGAGTCTCCGCTTCCACCGTGGTTAACCATACGGAACCGGTCCAGGCGCCATCTGCGCCCATCGCCATACAGGCAGCCATTTGGCGGCCGGTGACGATGCCGCCTGCTGCCAACACACACATGTCGTAATCTTTGATGGCGTCAAGCACCTCCGGTACGAGGACCAGCGTTGATACTTCGCCACAGTGCCCTCCCGCTTCCGTGCCAGCGACGATGAGGACGTCTACGCCTGCCTCGGCGTGTTTTACCGCATGTTCCTTTGCTCCAGCCAGCGCTCCGACGACGATGCCGTGCTCGCGTGCCATGGACATCATATAAGTGGGCGGAACGCCGAGCGCGTTGACGACCATCTTAACGGGATGCGAAAAAGCGGATTCAAGAATCTCTGTGACGCCGGCCTCGCGCATGTTGTCGCCGACCCCACTATGGATGACTCCGTCCCATAAGTCGGCCGTATCAATGTCGTGCTGGGCGAGCAGCTCCTCGATGTATCTTTTATGCTCCAGCGGAATTCGGTCTTCAAGTTCTTCTTTCGTCAATCCTTGATCTTTGTTGTCCATACTTGTCGGTACGAGTAGATCAACACCGTAAGGTTTTCCGTTTACGTGTTCGTCGATCCACGTTAGTTCGATATCGAGGGTTTCGGGCGTATGGCCGGCTGCACCAAGCACGCCAAAACCACCGGCATTACTCACTTCTGCAATCACGTCCCGACAATGGCTGAATGCAAACAAAGGGAATTCGATTCCCAATAGATGACAAATTTTTGAGTTCATTTCTGATCCCCATCTCGCTCTCGTATAAGCTATCACACGTTATGTTGGTGGCATCGAGAAGCGAACTTGCCGGCTGTTTACGCAGGGGAAAGGGAACTAGACGAGATTGCTTGGGTGACAATGCAAATCGTGTCAGTGAAATCTGCTTGTGCACACCTCTGGATCCATGCGTATGGATGGACACCTAGGGCTGCGAAAGGGCGTTGGCAGTATGACAAATGGGAGGAAACAGGTGACCACATCGACTGACAAGCACGAAAACGATATCTACGGGGACCTCGATAAAAAGAATGCAGATGAGCCCGCCATACCCGCGGCGACCGTCGTTCTGCTACGTGACGATACCGACGGTGTCGAAGTACTGATGTTGCGGAAGAACGCCAGGATCGACTTCGGTGGCATGTGGGTTTTCCCCGGAGGTCGAATTGATCCTAATGATTACCAAGGCGGCGATGATCTCGAAGCGGCGGCTCGTCGTGCGGCATCTCGGGAGGCGGAGGAGGAAGCAGGGATTTCTCCGGTATCGAGCGAATTCGTCTGGTTCGCCCATTGGACCCCTCCTGCGAGTACGGCTCGACGCTACGCCACGTGGTTTTTTGCTACCCACGCGGATATCGATGAGCCGATCAAAGTTGATGGTGGGGAAATAGAGGAACACGCCTGGATCAATCCCGCGGCAGCTTTGGAGAAACATAGTGCCGGCGAAATTGATTTAGCGCCTCCTACTTGGGTGACCCTGTACGAGCTTTCGAGATATCAACCAACAGCCGCGGTTCTCACGCATCTCGCGTCGCGCGAACCGAAGGTCTACGAAACCCACGTAGCCGAGCGTTCCGATGGGATCCGAGTTGCGATGTGGCACGGCGATAGCGGCTACGTGAATTGGGATCCCGATCTCGATGGCGATCGCCATCGTCTGGTGATGGCGCGTGGTGGGTTTACGTTTGAAAATACGGTAGAAGACTACTAGCGGTAAAGAGCAGAACCTAGCCCGTCAACGCCATCGCGGCCGCCTTCTCTCCGATCATAATGCAAGGTGCGTTGGTGTTTCCTGAAACCAATGTCGGCATCACCGATGCGTCGGCGACGCGTAAGCCTTTGATCCCGTGCACGCGTAGCTTTTCATCGACAACAGCGTACTGATCGCTGCCCATTTTGCATGTCCCTACGGGGTGGAAGACTGTGCTTCCCGTGGCACGACAGAAGTTCAGAATGTCCTCGTAGGAATCGCATGCTGTGCCTGGATACAATTCGCTTTCGCAGAATTTTTGCAGCGCGGGGGCGGCGCCGATCCGACGGGCGATTCGGACGCCTTCGACTAAGGCGTCTCGATCGACCTGTTCCGAAAGAAAGTTAGGCCTGATAGCGGGTGGGGCATTGGGATCATTACTTTGGATGTGGATCGAACCTCGGCTTTCAGGGCGCAATTGACAGACGGACAAGGTCATACCCGGTTCCCTTTCGAGAGCACCCCGACGGGCATTGCGCGCATAACTGGCGTGGGCAAAGTGGAATTGGACGTCCGGAGAGTCGAGTTCTTCGCGGGTTCGAACGAAACCATGCGCAATCCCTGCGGTATAGGTCAATACGCCGCGGCGCGTGAGTGCGTATTTTACCGCTTCACCGATTAATTTAGGCGCGCGAGTGTCTTGATTGAGCGTGGTGCTTCCTTGCACTCTCCAGGCAATGCTGCTCGCGTAATGATCACGATAATTTTCTCCAACGCCAAGCAGTTCGTGCGCGACGTCGATATTGTGTTTGCGCAACAACTCGGGGTTGCCGATGCCGGACAGTTCAAGCAATTGCGGCGATTGGACGGCGCCCGCGCACAAAACCACCTCACGATTGGCTCGCGCTTCACGCACTCGACCCGCGACACTGAATCGAATGCCGATCGCGCGGCTATCCTCCAAGACGATACGATTTACATGTGCACCAGTCGTAATGTGTAAATTTTTCCGGCGGCGAGCGGGTCGTAGAAACGCGCGCGCGGTGCTGTGGCGTCGACCGCGCAGCTGTGTGACTTGGTAGTACCCGAATCCTTCCTGCGACGCGCCGTTGTAGTCGGGCGTTTTGGGATAACCAATTTCGACGCCTGCCTCGATAAACGCGTCGAGCAATGGATGGTGTTCGACCATATCAGCGACGTTTAATTCCCCACCCGATCCTCGAAATTCATCATCACCGCGTTCGAAGTTCTCGGATTTTTTGAAAAAAGGAAGTACCTCGTCGTACGACCACCCGCGGTTTCCCAATTGAGCCCAGGTGTCGTAGTCCAGTGGCTGGCCACGCACGTACAACATGCCGTTAATGGAACTCGACCCGCCGAGAACCTTGCCACGGGGGATCGGTATCTCGCGATTGGCAGTTCCTGGCTCGGGTTCAGTGCTGAAGCACCAATTGAGGCTCGGTTTTTCAATCATTTTCCAGAAGCCTACCGGTACATGTATGAGTGGGTTCCAGTCCCTTCCCCCGGCTTCAACTAGCAGGACCTTGGTTCCTGAGTTTTGGCTCAATCGGTTGGCCACGACACAACCGGCAGATCCGGCGCCGATCACGATATAGTCATACTCCGCCACACCCGCTCCTTTTCGTGTCTCTGCAACGTACTATGGTGTACGCGGACAGGTTGGAGAAGAGTCATGCTCAGTGCAAGTCAGGTCGAACACTACCGAGAGCAAGGATACGTGATTCCGGACTTCCGCTTGCCCGATGAAACGGTGCGCGCCATCCGGGCCCAACACGAGCGCCTTCTAGGCGTTCATCCAGAGTTTGTCGATTACTGTCCAGCGTTGCTCATTCACGATACCGGCTTTCTTAACTACGCCCGTAATAATGAGATTCTGGATATGGTCGAACAGCTGATCGGTCCTGACATTGCGTTGTGGAATCAAAGTTTTTTTGCCAAGCCGGCGCAAGTGGGATCGCGCACTCCGTGGCACCAGGATGGTGAATATTGGCCGATGAGGCCCCTCGCGACTTGTTCTGTTTGGATAGCGATTGATGATGTAACCAGTGAAAATGGCTGTCTCAGATTCTTGCCAGGCACCCACCGGTCGCGAGACCTGGCTCAACACCACTTCAATGAGTCGGATGGCTTGTCATTGCCGCTAGAAATTGATGCGTCCGCTGTTGATGAATCGTTGGCTGTTGATGTACAGCTGCAAGCCGGTCAGATGTCATTGCACGATGTATTTTTAACGCACGGATCCGAACCCAATCAATCACCCAATCCGCGACGAGCTATGACGCTCCGTTTTATGCCAACGACATCGGTCTATCGGCGCGATATCGGAAGGTCATATGATGAGTCGGCCGAAGATTTGCGCACGCTCTATCTCATGCGCGGTAAAGATGTGAGCAGGAAAAATGATTTTCGCGTGCGTTGGTGAGGGCTTAAAAAGAAGGTGCTAAGCATTCTTACGATGACTTGGAGCTGATACCCCAAGGAGCCGCCCAGCTAAGACCTTCAATGGTTGTTGTGCGGGCACGGTATTCGCAACCAACCCACCCGGAATACCCCATATCGTCTAGCACGCCAAGGAGGTGTGGAACGTTCACCTCCCCGTATTGCGGTTCGTTTCGGCCGGGGACGCTCGAAAATTGGATGTGCCCGAGTACGGACCAATGGCGCGAGAGACCCGCGGCTAAATCACCCTCCATGATTTGAAGATGGTAGAAGTCGAATTGGAGCAGAACATTCGGTGCGGCTACGGCGTCGATGATGCGTCGCGCGTGGGTGCTGTCGCTATGTAGGTAGCCGGGCACATCGCGACTGTTCAATGGCTCGATCAATAGCGTAATCCCGAGGTTTGCTGCAACCGGCGCGGTTGCCCGGAGATTCTCGATAAACACGTCTTCGCATTGGCGTACCGTCGAGTGCTCGGGTACCACGCCCGCCATCACGTGTATGAGACCCGCGCCCAACTCGGACGCATATTCCAAAGACTCGGAAACAATGGCCTTGAATTCGTTCTCCCGGCCCGGCAGGGCAGCGACCCCACGCTCGCCAGCCTCGGCGTTACCCATCTGCGTATTGATGAGGATGAGTTCAAGCTCGTTATCTGTAAGGAGTGTCTTGAGTTCGTCAATACGGTGCGCATAAGGCTGGAGGTATTCAACCGCGTCAAAGCCGACATGCCGAGCTGCGGCAAAGCGCTCTTTGGGCGATAGTTCGGTAAACATCGTAGTGAGATTTGCGGCGAGTCGTGGCATGAGATGCTTAAGGGTGAGCAGGTTTTCTCGTGATGTATACGTGGTTCACGAGCAACAAACTAGCTGACTTTGTGACTAAACGCTCACATGGTCGACAGTTGTGTAATTGGTCTTCCGTGATTACCCGACGTCGGCATCATGAGTAGCCGATCGAAAGCAGGTTGTCGACGGGTCGGTAGAGCTCTTCGAGATAACTCAGGTCATCCGGATCGATTTGAATTCGTGTGGCTTCGACAAGTTGATCGAGTTGCTCGATTCGGGAAACACCGACAATAGGCGCGTACACCTCGGGTTTATTGAGCAACCAAGCCAACGCGATTTGCGCAGGGGTGTGGCCGAGCTTTTCCGCGATTTCCGCATTCCGTGCAGCGATCGAAAAATCCATCTCGCCACGGTACAAGCTTTCTGTGCGCGAGCGATCGCGACCCTGAGAACGTGCGGTACTGCCTTGATCGAATCCACCCTGATAAGAACCCGCAAGTATGCCGCGAGCGAGTGGGGACCAGGGTGACAGTGCAACGCCAGTAGCGGCACAGTATGGATTCATTTCACGCTCTTCCTCGCGATAAATCAGGTTGTAATGATTCTGCATGGATATGAATGGCGTCCAGCGATGCGCTGCCGCCGTCATCTGCAATTCGACAAATTGCCAGGCAAACATCGAAGAACCGCCGAGATATAAAACTTTGCCTGCTTTAACAACGTCGTGCAGCGCTTCCATGGTTTCTTCAATGGGAACCTTTGCCTGCCCGGGGACGCCGTGGGGATGTCGGTGGATAACCAGGTGGTCAATATAATCGAGGCCGAGTCGCGCTAAACATGCATCCACGCCTTCAAGTACGTGTTTCCTGGAAAGGCCGCCCTGATTGGCTCCGGGCCCCATGGGCATGGCTATTTTAGTGGCGATGACAAATTGTTCTCGAGGGAGGAGCTCCCTTAATAGTGCCCCAACCACTTCTTCACAAGCGCCTCTGCCATAAGTATCGGCACAATCGAAATAAAAGAGGCCGTGGTCGATCGCTGCCTTAAAAATTGGTCGAGCCTCGTCAATGCCCAACGTCCAATCGCCCTGATGACCTTGTCCGGGTGTCCCATAATTCATGGTACCGAGACAAAGTTCGGAGACCCGTAAGCCGCTGTTTTTTCCGAGTTGTATGGCTTCAAGCATGATGTTAGTTCCTTGAGGGGCTTTGCTGTACGCCGGAAATAGTATCGAATGGAAGGGGTGGAGGTTAACTAATGAAACGAGAAGTTGGCGCGCTTTCGAAAGTTCGCATTGTTGACTTAACGGATGAGCGCGCAATTTACGGCGCAAAATTACTCGCGGATCTAGGGGCAGACGTCGTTCGACCAGAACCACTGGAGGGGGATCAACTTCGACGGCGGGGACCGTTTTACAACGATGATCCAAACGTAGATTCGTTGTGGCACGCCTTTTTTGCTTCCAACCGACGTTTGGTTTCGTTGGATCTTGAAAACCAAACGGGTCTGGATCAATTGACCGGTTTAGTTAGGCATGCCCAAATCGTCTTGGTGTCCGAAGGCGCTTTTGGTGTGGCTGAAGCGAACCTGGATGCTGCTTTGCACACGAATCCTGCGTTGGTGTTGGTAGAGTGTACTTCCTTCGGTAGAGACGGGCCGTGGAAAGACTACCTGGCGCCCGACCTGGTGGCTGGCGCGTTGGGTGGCTCGGTGTCAACGACCGGCGATGTGGACACACCTCCACTCAAAGCATTTGGTGACCTGAACTTTGTTGTATCCGGGTGCTATGTGGCGATCGCAGCATTAAGCGCGCTCTACCATGCGATGGAGACAGGCCAGGGGCAACGCGTACATGTGCCAGTGCACCAATGCATTGCTTCGTGCTTGGAACACGTGTTCATGTGGTACTGGTATTCGGAATTGCTGGGGCCGGCTCGAGGGCGGGCTCTTGAGCGCCGCGGTAGCCTTCATTGGTCGAATATGTACGTCGTTATGCAGGCTGTTGGCGGCACGATCATGGTCACGCCGACCCCCAATATCGATGCGCAGCTCGCATGGCTCATCGAGGCGGGTGAATTCGAGGACTTGATCGATCCAGAGTATCAAGATCCGGCCAATCAATCGCTTTTCATGGCTCGACTTATGGAGGTGCTGCATTCTTTTGTCGGATCGAAAGATGTTGAGGCATTGTTTCTGGAGGCTCAATCAAGACATGCACCGTATGGTTGGGTATGTCCAATAGAGAAGGTGGGTGAAAACCCGCAACTGGATGCGCGCAATTGGTGGGAGTCCTATTCACTCGGTGGGAACGTCGTGAAAGGCCCAGGCACACCTTATCGATTCAGCGAGACGCCTTGGCAAATGAAGCCATACGCGGATGCGGATGTCGATGCAGAACACGTGCTGCAGGACCTCGGTTGGGACGGTGACCGATGAGACCGCTCGAAGGGATTAAGGTTCTTGATTTCACACACGTCCTTGCGGGGCCGTTCGCGACGCGCCTACTTGGCGATATGGGAGCGGATATCGTCAAGATCAACTCAGTTGTCCGGGCGACGGCCATAAATGCAACGAATAATCCCTACTACATGATGTGGAACCGCAACAAACGTGCCCTCGCACTGGATATGTCGCGCGATGAGGCACAACACATTTGCAAAGATCTTTGTACAAAAGCCGACGTGGTGATTGATAACTTTTCCGTCGGAATACTGGACCGTTGGGGGGTAGGCTACGAATCGGTTTCTGCGGCGAATCCAGGCGTTATTTACGTGCAGATGTCAGGTATGGGTCAGGGGGGACCTTGGTCGGAATTTGTCACCTATGCACCCACCATCCATGCACTGAGCGGGTTGACCCACTTAACCGGCGTTGGCGGTCGAGAAGACATCGGCATTGGCTTTTCTTACAACGATCATGCGGTGGGACTACATGGGGCTGTCGCCATACTTGCTGCTGTTCAAGCACGTCGATCGACCGGTAAAGGACAGAGTGTGGATATTTCGCAATTTGAAGTTGGCGTGAATTTATTAGGTCCGGCACTGCTCGACCTGTTTATCAATGGCAGAGCTGCACGACCGGCTGGGAATCGTCTTCCGTATGACGAAGCGGCGCCGCATAACTGTTATCCATGTGCGGGAGCGGCGTCTGACGATATAGCCGATGAGCGCTGGGTTGCCATAGCCTGTCTGTCTGATGATCAGTGGGAACAACTCCGGCGAGTTATGGATGAACCAGAGTGGTCGAATAATCCGGTGTATGAAACTGCGACTGGACGAGTGGCAGCGATCGATGAGCTCGATCGGCAGATCGGGCTATGGACGATGCAACTGGACGCTGTCGATGTAATGGCTCGGTGTCAAGCCGCCGGGGTTCCTGCGGGCGTCGTGCAGAGTTCCATCGACCTAGCGGAAAACGATCCGCAAATTGCAGCGTCAAATTTTTTGATGACATTTGAAGAGCCTAATCCTGTAATTGGTACGACGTATGGGGACCGTTTACCGATCACCTTCGATGCGACTCCGTGCGACACGTACACAAGGGTTCGAGATGTCGGAGAAGACAACGCGTCCGTGCTTTCGGATTGGCTTGGCATGGAAAACGAAGAAGTCGTTCGTGGTGAGGAAGACGGATACCTCAGATGAACGGTAAGGTACGGGTTCCTCTTTGACGACGAGCGCAGCACATTTGTCATGATTTTGCTTCTCACCGATGGGCGCTACGTTCTATTTGGTTGTCTTTTGGCAGCCCTTATCGCGTCGTTAACTATTCACGAATTCGGACACGCGTTCGTAGCTAAAGCGTTTGGCGACGATACCGCTGAGCGTGCGGGTCGTTTATCGTTGAATCCGTTGGTTCATTTGGATCCCGCGGGTCTTGCGATGGTAATTTTTGTGGGGTTTGGGTACGCCAAACCCGTGCCTACCAATCCTCACAATTTCAGCCGGCCGAGTGCGGATTTATGGATATCGGCCGCGGGGCCGTTCATGAATTTGATGCTTGCCTTCGTCACTCGGAATGTTTTTCTCGCCCTTGCTAACGCGGGCGTCGGATTTGTTCAAACAGAAGCGGTGATTTTGTTCGTCGATCTACTCGTTAGGGTCAATTTGCTGCTTATGGTATTCAATCTCCTCCCCATTGCGCCCCTGGATGGCCACTACATTCTGCCCTACTTGTTACCGCCGTCTATCCGTCCGCGGGTAAGGTATCTCAATCAACGATTCGGTCCGCTTCTACTTCTGTCACTCATTGTCCTCAGCTTCTTGGGCTTCCCGATTCTGGATGGGTTACTGTCGTTCGCCGAATCGATGGATCCTTGGATTACTTTGGGTGGATAGGTTTCCAAAAACTACCGGATCGCATTAGCTTTTTGCTTCCACCACTTCAATGCTGACGCCGTCCGGAGCGCTGACGTAGCAGATCAGCGAGCTGGGCGAAAATTCCCATGGTTCCACCGTTAGCGTGGCGCCGCGTTGTTTTATCTCTTCACAAAATGCGGTGAGGTCACCATAGTACGAAAATCCAAAATGATCCGTTCCCCACACGTCATGGCTGGAGTAGCGATCAAAATGCTTCATCGGGGTAGGAGAAGTGGGTTCCTCGCCCGGCCGCCGGCCACGGATCAGTAAAGTCATCCCGCCCATTTGGACGTTGATTTGCGGTGCGTCGCGTAATTCATATTCAGCGGCTATTTCTGCGTTGAATACGTCGACGTACCACGTCGCGGCCGCATGGGGATTCTCGCTAACGAGATGGATGTGATTGAAAGAAAGTCCTTGCGAAGACATGAGCTCTCCTAATTATCGGGGCGCCGAGGAGGCGAGCGAAGTTAATTTGAGTTGTGCAAATCGATGACCCATACGTATGTATCCTTTCGGATTTGGGTGCAGGTCATCGGGTAGGTCGGGGGCGTCAGCTTCACCAAACAGATCAAGTCCATTGAGGTAACCAAGGTTGTTATCGGCCCTCCGTTCCACCGTGTCCTCGATGAGCTCCCGTACACGCGAAAGGGACATGCAACCAGCGCGTAGTTCAGAATGGCCGTCCAGGGTGACAAACTTTCCTTCCGCGTTCGGTACCATGGGGCCTGGATGATGTTCGGCGCTCGGACAAAAAATCGGTGATATAAGGACGGTGGGCGTTTTTGGCTTGCGCTCTCGAATCGTATCCAAGAAACCGTGTAAGGCAGGAACAAAAACACGTTCTCTCATTGAATCCATGTTGATGATGTTGATGCCGACCTTGATGCTAATAATATCGGCGTCAGCATCTCGGATAGTCCTCGCGACAAATTGATCGAGATGGCACTGTCCGCCAAAACCGAGATTTAGGAGGGTGACGCCCGCTTCGCGGGCGGCAACGGCCGGCCAGATGTAGGCTGGTTGTTCAGCCTCCATGCAGTGGCTGATCGAACTGCCGTAATGGATCCAACGTTTGCGTTCATCAGCCGCGGGCGACCGGATGTATTTGTCATCGTCCACGACGAGTTCTCGCAACTCAATAAAGGCATTATGGGGTAACCAGATTTCACAGGTTTTGTCGTGTTCGGGTAGATCACTGAACCAAACCGTATCGGAATCTCCGCGAGCGAGTTGGTAGCCACTGGGATCTTCAGGATTGATGACGATGGTATTGCCCGCGTTTGATCTCGCCGACCAAAGCTCACCTTCGCATTCGAGATTTAGGTTGATACTGCGGCGCTGTTCTGGCGATGACGCGATAGCGGAAGCCAGAAAATGCAAGCCCACGCGCGCCGCGTCCGTACTAAACCGGAGCCGTACACCCGACGGCATCCGTAGCATTGCGTCCATTGGCGTTGGTACTTGATCACGTGTCCATGCGGGCAAGCGCCGAGGAGCGATGCCCGTTTTTCGGTGATCGAAATCGAGCGCGCCGACAGCGACTACTGTGTTGCCGATCGCCTCCTTTACTTCAACGGCATTCACCGGCTCAGAGACTCGTCTTTGCCAGTAAGTTTGACAGCGCGTCACGCATCAACGTCGAAATTTTCACGACTTCCCCTTTCGCCAAACCCCGGTTTAACGAGGAGTTTGGTCCCTTCCTACTGGATCGCGATGATGACAGTACTTGAACCGCGTCGAATTTTTAGGACGACGGTTGCGCCCACGTTATCCAATACGTTGGCGAGGTCATTAACGCTGCCAATGTTTCGATTGTTTACTGTCTGAACGATATCGTTTTGGCGTAATCCGCTACGTGCTGCGCGACTGCCAGACTCGACCGTGGTTACAAGTACGCCGTCAACTTGCCCATGCTGCGGGTGTTCTGGCGGGATATTGGTGAATTCCGCGCCCTTCAGTTTTTCTATTTTTGTACCACCAGCCAACATGGTGGCCCCGGGCTCGCCGACTTTCGCATCGATGGATTTTTGCTCGCCGTCGCGGATGATCTTCAAGTCAACGTCGTCGCCGACACGTTTCATACCAATGCGGTTACGTAGATCCCCTGCGCTGTCGATTGGCGTACCGTCAACGGCGATGACGACGTCGCCAGCGTGGAGCCCAGCAGCTTCCGCTGCGGAGTCTTCGACGACCTGGTTGATAAGGGCTCCATTTTCCACATCTAGATCGAGTGCCTCTGCTAATGCAGGCGTGACGGTGGTAATCATGACCCCGAGAACGCCGCGTTTCACGCCGCCGAATTCGACGAGCTGACTAACAATTCCCTTCGCAATTTTCGCCGGGATTGCAAAGCCGATGCCAACATTTCCACCGCTCGGAGCGATGATGGCGGTATTAATCCCAATTAAATTGCCATTAAAGTCAATTAGCGCACCACCTGAGTTTCCTGGGTTGATCGACGCGTCCGTCTGGATGAAATCCTCATAATCGATATTGAGTCCGCTACGTCCCAGCGCACTCACGATGCCCAACGTGACCGTTTGTCCTAAGCCAAAGGGATTGCCGATAGCAACGACAAAATCTCCGACTTCAACCGAATCGGAATCGCCTAACGTAAGTTCGTTCAGGTTATCCGCGTCGACCTGCAGTAAAGCCACGTCCGTGCCTTTATCGCTTCCGATCAGTTCCGCTATGAAATCGCGACCGTCTGAGAGAGTCACCGTGATTTCGTTGGCATTATTGATGACATGGTGATTTGTCAGCACGTAGCCTTCTCCGGCATCGATGATGACGCCGGAGCCTACGCTTTGTCGTGGCCGGGAGGGGGTTTGTTCTGGCACGTTGAAAAAGCGCCGGAAGAAAGGATCGTTGTACAACGGATTGTTGCGACGGTTGGTGGATCCCTTAACGCTCACGTTGACGACTGCGGGCGTGACTTTTTTTAGTAGGGGCGACAAGGTCGGTCGACCTTCGGTGGTCGGCAGTTGAGCAGGCCACTGAGCGAAAACGACCATCGATATCATTGCCAGTAGCACGACGGACCACATACGCATGCCCTTACGGCCAATACGTTGACTTAATTGCGTCGGCATCGTTGTCTCCCTATCCGGTACATTAATACGGTTTGTATTCTGTTGGGTTGAAATTACCCTTATTACCTAATGCGACCACGCTTAATGCAGAAGGTTCATTGTTCTTTAAGCGCTTCGTCGTGCTGGATGAGCCAGACTCTCTAAACGTAGCGGGGTCTGGCGATTTCGGGTATTCCCGAGTGTGCCCCGTATGTAAGCTTTATTAAAGGGGATAGCCTCCCATCCGACCAAATCGTGCTGATACGACTTCTTCTAATTTTGACTCCGAGGCTGCTACGGCGTCCCCGGACCGGACGAAGTATGCGTCGGGCCGATCCACCCCCAACGGCTCAGAACCTGAAGCCACGGAAGTCGTAGCTTCGAACATTGTCTGCCTGAAACGAACAACACCCAAGTCCGTCTGAACCAGCATCTCGTTGGTACGATCGGCGATTACACCCTGGCTGTCGGCGATCGCGGCATCTTGCTCGGAGATACCCCGTATGCCCGTATAACTTTGTGTCCTTTGCGTATCTCTGTCGATGAGGTAATCGTTTTCGCGCCGGCGCAGTGGAATGTAGTGGTCGTCTACCTCCGCGAAGATACCGGAACCCGACGCGAGCTGGCGGCATTCGTCGTTTGTGAGCGGGCGATCCGGATTCCAGCAGTAACAGAAGATCCAACACGAGGTATCGTCGACGGGCACCCAGGTGTTGCCCAGGTTGTTATCTTCGGGAAAATTGCCGGGTGCTAACGAATGGTTGGGCATGAGGAACTGGGTCATGCGGTAATAAACGTCGTCATCATCGGCTGTTCTTGCGGCGCACAGGAGCATGCCTGCCGCGTGATCAAGAACCGTGAATCGCGGCTCTCCATCGTCGATCATCCAGCGAAATCGGGCGAGGCGCGCCGGTTCATTGCGGCCTGCGATTTCTTCCTTGGACTTGCCAACCTGATGCAGACCCACCTTTTCTCCGTCATTAATCCCCGCATGTAAAAAGGAAAAGTGCGCGGTATCCAAACCGCCTTCGCACGCCTGCGCCCAATTGCATTGCTGAAATTTCTTGGATACGAAACGATGACTGGCCGGGACTTTTGCGAACTCGAACTGCGGTAGCTCCGGTGCTTCGCCTTCGCCTAGAAACGCCCAAATTACGTCACCCCACTCGCGTACTTGTAGTGCACGAATCTCCGCGTTGGGTCGCAGCCCGGCGGCTACCTCGGGACTGGCATTTGGAATGTCGACGCAGTTGCCGTGAACGTCAAATTTCCAGCCGTGGTAGACGCAACGTAAACCGCAATCTTCGTTTCGGCCAAAAAAGAGATTTGCGCCTCGATGAGGACAGCGCGAGTTGACGATTCCAATCTCTCCATTCGAATCACGAAAAGCAATAAAGTCTTCGCCCAGCAATTTGAGCCGTAGGGGACCCGAGTTAGGTGTCGGCAGTTCCCTTGATAGCAGAGCTGGAGTCCAATAACGCCGGAACACCCCACCCATTGGCGTCCCGACGCCCGTCTCGGTCAGCGTCTTATTCTCAGCGGCGGTCAACATATCGTTTCCGTTCGTATGACAAGCTCAGGGTAGTGATCGTGCGTGGAGACGGCGCCAATTTCAACGGTGGCTGATCCTACTCGTCGGGTGCATTCGGCCGCAGATAGGAATCCGGCTTATGACCGAAATGGCCTCGTTGGAGTTTCTGCTGAACGCCGGCGACTTTTTCCTCCATTATTTGGGCGCGATCCGTTCTGGTGCCAACTTTAATGGTCGTGGTTATGCGGGGTGCGCCGAGGTCATGGACCCGCTCGTGGCAGCGTCGAACGGCCGTGAAAACATCGTCCAAATCCCCGGCAACATTTGTGCCATAGGCGTGCAAGTGCGTCTCTAAACCCGCTTCATCGAGGATTTTTCGCATTCGGCAATGTAACTCGATACCGATACTCCAACGCCCAATGGAACGACGCATAGATCAATCATTACGTGCACGAATTAGTCCTTGAAATATTCGTTGAGTGACGCGAAGACATCATAACCATGGGTGTGTCGAAGGATGTGCTTCCCGACACGTGGCGCCGCCGTATTTCTAAGCCAGGCAGCGGTCCCCGTTAGATGAAAGACATACCCATTTCGTCGTGAGATCCGTTGGATACCGGTCGCACGTTTCCGTCGAACGCGCTCGTACGCTTGGAGGCCTTTTTCGATCGACACACTTCTTTTAATACATTGAGCCAATGCGGCGCTATCTTCGATCGCCATTGCGGCGCCCTGTGCCAGGTACGGAAGCGTAGAGTGGCAAGCATCCCCGAGTAAGGTTACCCGGCCGCGGCTCCATTGTTTCAACGGTGGGTGGTGGAAGAGTCCCCAACGGTAACAAGCCTCGGGGTCTATGCCGCCGATTAGCTGAATAACGTCGTCGTGCCAGCCGCGAAACACGGCGGTGAGTTCCCGCCGATCTCCGCGTTCGGTCCACGACTCGGAGTTCCAGCTACGTGCCCGAACGACACAGACGACGTTCACGTGTAGGCCCTTGCCGACAGGGTAATGAACGACATGTTTTCTTGGGCCCCACCAGAGAACGGACCTTGATGCCAACGCCTTTGAGGAAAGCGATTCTGCTGCGATTAGACCCCGCCAGGCCACGTGGCCTGAAAAGACTGGTGTGTCGGGACCAAATAGACCTCGACGCACACTTGAGTGGACACCGTCGGCCCCAATAATGAGGGCGCCTTTTTCATGGATATCGGGACCGGAAATCCAAGCGTGGTTTTCGGCGACACCAACGTTGTCGATACGGATACCTCGGTGTACGGGTATGGACGCGCTGGTGGCTGCCTGGCTCAAACATGCGAGCAGTTCCCCACGGTGAACATGGTAGTAGGGGAATGACTCGTCGGCTTCCGCACCGTAAGTCAATTGCAAGGTGGTGACACGTTTCCCCGTTCGCCAGTGCTGAATGTCAATTGAACCTGGCTCGGACGCGATTGATGCTACGGCGTTTGCGAGTCCAATATCATGGAGCACGCGGGTTGCGTTCGGGCTTAGCTGGATTCCCGCTCCATCACCCGTTGCGCGATCTGTTTGGTCATACAGTTGGACAACAAATCCCAGTTGACGCAAGTAAAGGGCTGCGGTCAATCCGCCGATACCTGCCCCGACAATGAGAACCCGTTTACTATCCACGGGCTTGGTAGCGGTTATGGCTTTGTTGAGATCTCAGCCACAGCCCCCGTCGACCACGGACGTCACCAGCAATGCGGAAAACGGGCCCCGATGTTGATCTGCCCAACTACGGGACTACGAATCCGGCTGCGGTACGATACGGATGTATGGTTTCGGCGATTTCCAACCATCGGGATACCGTGTCTTTGCTTCCTCGTCCGAGACCGCTGGAACAATGATGACGTCATCGCCTTGGGTCCAGTTTACCGGCGTTGCCACTTGATGAGCGGTGGTTAATTGGCAGGAATCGAGGAGTCGCAATACCTCATCGAAATTTCGCCCGGTGCTCATGGGATAGGTCAGCATCGCCTTCACCGTCTTATCCGGACCAATCACGAAAACGGATCGCACCGTTGCGTTGTCGGCCGGTGTCCGCCCCTCGGAAGAGTCGCCGGCATCGGCAGGAAGCATGTCATAGAGCTTGGCAATCTCAAGCGACGGATCACCAATCAGCGGATAATTCACTGCGTGCCCCTGAGTTTCTTCGATATCCCTGATCCAGTTCGAGTGACTTGCGACAGGATCGACGGAAAGACCGATTACTTTGCAATTGCGAGCAGCGAACTTGTCCTGCAAGCCCGCCATATAGCCAAGTTCGGTGGTGCAGACCGGCGTAAAGTCCTTAGGATGGGAGAAAAGAATTGCCCATCCATTCCCTATCCAGTCGTGGAACTGAATTTCACCCTGCGTTGTCTGGGCCACGAAATTTGGTGCCTCTGAATTGATTCTGAGCGCCACGTGTACTCCTCAAATTTGGTTTACGACCGGTGGAGGCTACCACTAAAAAGCGCAACGGCCCATGCGTTCCAGCGCCCTGAACTACCTCGACGAACGTCTGTCGTTCGCTTCGACATATCGCACGCGGACGGTGTAGACGCTGTCTCCCGTCAGAATCGCATGTCGACCGAAAAGTCGACCGTTGGCCCAATTTGATAGACCGAGTTCTGGCTTATTCAGCGCCCACTGCCCATCGACCCAGCGCGTATGGCCGTCACCGATGAAGGGTGCATCAACCGTCTCGTAAAAATGTTGATGTTCATTCTCGTCGTTGGAGATTAACGAGGCGACCAAGCGCGGGCTGTACGCATTAAACAATTGAATCGCTTCATTGACGTTTTTGACGACTACCAGGGTAATTTCCGGGGAATATTCCCATTCCCACTCTCGGCCAATGTCAGCCAAAGGCAGAATCGACGCCTGGAATTCTCCTTGTTGACCATCTGCCCGATTGACCGTCACTTTGCGGGTGAAGGCTTCTGTGGGGATAAACGCTTGGCTTCCTTCAGCGACGTGTACCCGATACTGCTGACCAAGTTTTGCCGCAGCTTCATTGAGGCCGTTGAGCAAAACTGGAACGAACTCTTCAGCTCTCGAGGCGACGATGCAACAGGTATTTAGTGTATTACAGACTTTGCGGTCGAGGGACCGAACCGCGCAGTGCTTAAAAAGCTCCGGTATTGCAGTATCCCCGACAATCATCCACGCCCCACCGGTACCGTGCAAGCTGACCGGAGTCCCGACACTGCGCGCCAGCGATCCCAGTAATTCGACACTATCACCGGATCCCCTTGCGACGGCGAGCGCGAGTCGCGGATCAAGGAATAATGCCCATCCGGCCGCATGGGCGGGGCTGTCGACGAGCGTTATTGCCTCCACGGGTAGCCCAGCCTGGATTAGCGCCGGTCTTAATGCGAGGTCCATTATCGCCCGCGCGGTCGCCAATGCGTCGCTGCCAATCCGGAAGATCGCCGTATTCCCACCTCGGAGTACGCCACAAGCATCCGCGAGGACGTTGGGCCGTCCTTCGAAGACGAATCCAACGACTCCGAGGGCTGCCGTTTGCAATTGAATCTGAAATTGGTCGTGATCGATGGTTTCGACAATGGAGTTTCTGGACGGGTCAGATTCCGCCCACTCGCGTAAGCCGTCGATCATATTCGTACGCATGCTGTCGGATATTTGGAGACGGGTTGTAGATCGACCTCGCTCTTTTGCTATCGCAACATCGTGTTCATTGATCGTTTGGATGGACCCCCAGACTTTGTCGTCTCTCAACGCATCCTGAAAGGCATTAAAGAAATCCGTAACCTGATCGTCAGTCACTTGATGCATGGACGTGAAAGCTGTCACACATTGAGACACGGCCAGGTCGACGATTTGCCGTTCCGTATTAGAGAGGTGGAGTAATCCTTGCTGTCGACTTGGGACGACAAGGTCGCCAGGTCGAAAAGCTTCCGCCAAAGCTTTGCTGACCCGGAACGTTTCGCCATTGGTGGCAACAATCAAGCTATCGGTTTCAAGTTCGTCAAGCATCTGCGCATAGGGTGTGGTGTTGTGTTTCGACTATAACCCAGTAGGGAGTCGGTCCAGGATATGGCTGAAACGTGGTCATGGTGGACTGGGATCAAATGTCACGCTCTTGATCAGAACAAATACCTCTGACCCAACGGCGAGCGATAGGTCCTCGACCGAAGCAAGCGTAATTCGTGCGCGCAGCCGTTGTTGTTGGAATTCCACGAGAGCTTCAACATACGGCGATTCTGGCGTATGGAATAAATCGACGATGGTCGCTGCGAGCACGTTGCGAATGCTGATGAACTCCGGGCGTTTAAGTGCCAAAGCAACGTCACGCGCCCTGACGCGAACTCGGATTTGATCGCCGGGCGAAACCCCTGGTTCCATCGGCATGGTTAGAGTTTGATCGTCGATGGTGAGATGGGTGAGTCGATGACGGACGACATGCTCGACCACAACAGCCACGACGACAGAGCCCGCTTCGAACCGTCCGGTGACGTCTAGGAGATCGAGGCGCTCGAGAATCTCGTTGGTGGGTCCCAGCGCTTGTACTCGACCATTGGAAATCGCCAGTATTCTGTCGGCGATATGTGCGACTTCTCCTACCGCATGACTAATGTAGAGTGCTGGTACCTGGAATTGCGATGCCATTGTATTGATGTAGGGAAGAATGTCGGCTCGTCGCCGTTCGTCGAGCGCCGACAAAGGTTCGTCGAGCATCAGAAACCGAGGGTTAGTTAATAAGGTACGGGCAAGCGCGATTCGTTGTGTCTCGCCGCCTGATAATTCGGGTGGTCTGCGCTTAAGCAGGTGGCTTAGGTCGAATGCGGCGACGACATCGTCTACCACGATTCGCCTGGTCCGGGACAAAGTTCTGGTGGCGGCGTAGTCAAGATTACCGGCCACAGAGAGATGGTCGAATAACCTCGCGTCCTGGAACATGTATCCGAGCGAACGCCGATGTGGCGCGACATCGGTTCCGGATTTAGTGTCGAGCCATACTTCGTCACCGACGACAATGCAGCCTTCGGCACGCTCGAAACCGGCTAGAACACGCAATAAAGTGGTTTTACCGCTTCCGCTCGGACCTAAAATTCCCGTGATTCCCTCCAGCGGAATGGTGGTATCGACGTCGAGGTCGAAATCACCAAGAGAAGTGCGGACGTCGAGAACCAACATTTCAGTGAATCCGAATCGGAAAGCGGCGGTTTAGGGTATAGACGGTTACCAACACGACGAAGGAAAACCCAAGTAGCGCGAGCGATAACGAATGGGCTGCCGCATATTGGAGTGTTTCGACGTGTTCATAAATGGCTATCGAAATCACCCGTGTTTCTCCAGGAATGTTGCCGCCAACCATCAGAACAACGCCGAATTCACCTACCGTGTGTGCAAACGTAAGCACTGTTGCGGTGAGAAATCCGCGAGCCGATAACGGGATCGCCACGGTGAAGAACGCGTTCAACGGAGAGGCTCGCAGACTGGCTGCAGCCTCCATCGGTACTGACCCAACCGATTCGAAAGCGTTTTGTAGCGGTTGAACCATAAAAGGAAGCGAATAAATCACCGAAGCCACCACAAGCCCTTCGAAAGAGAAGGTGAGTGTCGAACCTGTAAGGTGAACCCAGAAAGACCCGATCGGATTATCTGGGCTCATGATCACGAGTAGGTAAAAGCCAAGTACCGTTGGGGGAAGAATCAACGGAAGTGCGGTGATGGCTTCGATCAACGGCTTGGCCCAAGATTCGGTCCGGGAAAGCCACCAAGCCAACATCGTTCCGAAGATCAGCAAGATGCAGGTTGTAACCGTTGCCAGCTGTGCCGTGAGCCAAATCGCTGCAAGGTTGTTCAAGGTTCAATCAACCCGGTATCCCGCTTGACGAATAATTGCGCGTCCGCGAGGGCCGTGAAGAAACTCGTTGAAACGCTGAGCGACGGGATTGGCTTCACCACGTCCTAATATTGCACTGTCCTGTCGTATCGGACGGTGAAGTTGGGGGCGAACATGCAAGAGGATTCCCATTTGTCGGTTTTTGATGGATGAAACGCTGGATAGCGCAACAAATCCCACTTCGGCGTTCCCGGTGGCGATTAGGGCATGAGTCTGCCCAATGTTTTCGCCGAAAACGAGACGTGGATGCACGTGGTCGTACAGTTTTAATGTCTTGAGCGTTTCGATTGCCGCGGCGCCGTACGGTGCGAGACGTGGATTTGCAATCGCTAGTTTCCGAAACTTTTCCGAATGCAACACCGACTGGATGGATGATTTATTCGGTCCGAGAGACGCTTTCGGAAACCAGAGCGCCAGCTTCCCAATCGCGTAGGTTTGGCGTGATCCTCGTACGACCAATCCTCGTTCCTCCAGCTGGAGCGGGCGGGCTTGATCCGCGGCTAAATACAGATGAAACGGCGCGCCTTGGGTAATTTGTGCGTACAACTTGCCGGTGGACCCGCTTACGAGGCGGATCGGATCGGCGTCCTCGCGTTGAAACTCCGATCTCAAGGTTTCGGCTGTCCGCAGAAAGTTCGTTGCGACGGCCACAATGATGTCTTCGGACGCTGAGGCAGATAGAGCGATCACTAGGGAAAACCACAGGCTCGTTACGGGTAGATTTGTTCCGAAGTGGGATGAACAAAACGCCGCTAGACGTGCCTTCCGCGCGCCTGCTTCTAGGGTAGGGATAGACGTCGCGATGGTTACCATTCGCAATGCCCCGTCGGTACAGTCATCGACTAAGTCCTGGATGCGTGATTCTCATTGGTCTTTGTATGTATCACTTTCGCGATACGGCCCATCCCGCCACTCGAGCGCTTCTTTAAGCCCTTTGGCCGTGATCTGATCTCGCCACTGATACGCAAAATCGGTGAATTGACCCATCGCATCGTGGTCTGTGCTACTGCGTACCGATGAGTAGATCCCCATGTTTTCATAAAACCGGTTCATGTTCACTTTGAGAGCGCCTAGGTGGTCAGATGACATGATGGCAATCCGATCCGCGAAGGCGATGGTACGTTCCTCGAGTTCTTCTTTCGGCCACGCGTAATTGATCATGCCCATTGCTTGTGCTTCGACAGCCGTTACATTTTCGCCCGTATACGCGAGTTCTTTGGCTTTGCGCATGCCAATAACCAGGGGCCAAATGACCCCGTTCCTTGCTACCCCCAGTCCTCGATGCCCAGGATGTCCCAATTGTGCGTCGTTTGCGGCAACGACCAAATCCGCCATCATCGACAGTTCGCAACCACCGGCGACCGCGTAGCCATGGATCTGGGCAATGGTGACCTTCGCCATGTTCCAGAAGTACATCTGAATATCTGTAATTTGTTGCATGCTGGTACGTATCCCCATGATCAGCATTCGCCTCTTTTCGTCGACGGATTTGTACGAACGTTTTTGTTTGCTCCCAGGCGATGGAGTCAGGTCGTAACCGGCGCAGAAAGCTCGGCCAGCACCGCGAAGAATAATCACACGCGTTTCGTGTTCGGCCTCCATATCGTGTAACGCATCGTTCAGTTCAAATAGCAGATCAGTTGAAAGGGCGTTGAGTTTTTCGGGGCGGTTAAGCGTGATGCGTCCGATTCGACCGTCGGTACCAACGTGTTCGGTCAGAATGTTGTCATAATCAGTCATAGAATTGTCTCTGGAGTCAGGTAAACCAGAGATTCTGTGATCGAGGGGTCAGAAATCAAGCCTCGTATACATAGATGATGTGAAAAGCGAAAAAATCGGGCGTAATCCTTCTAAATTTCGACGTGGTAAAGGCTGGAGATATGGATCTTCGTACGCTTGGTCATTTACCAGCAGCGCATGAATAGGGAGGTATTGGCGTGGCGCAAACCGACGTTGTAACAATGGCTTTAGTCGGGTGTGGAAACATCGCGCGTGCTCACTGGCGTGGTATACGCGATCACGCGCCGCGGATTAAGGTCTCAGCGGTCGTCGACTCCAACCTAGACAACGCTGCATCCATGTCCGAACGAACGGGTGCAGCCGCGTATTCTTCGCTAAGCGAGGCACTTGCCGAAGGATCCTTTGACGCGGTCGATCTGATGCTGCCCCATGATCTACATGAAGCGGCTGCGATCGAGGCATTTGGCGCGGGAAAGCACGTGCTTTTGGAAAAACCGATGGCATCCAACCTGGCGGCGTGTGAACGCATTATGAAAGCCGCGGAGGTTGCTAATACGGTTTTCATGATCGCCGAACAAGCACAGTACTGGCCCGATATCAAATGTGCCAGAGACCTAATCGACGATGGACAAATTGGCGAAGTCGTGACTGCCCGCGCGTGTTTTTACGATCCATTGACGGCTAAGACGACAGAAGATGGTGGTGTGCCCTGGCGTTTCAGACTCGCGCGCGCTGGCG
Organism: Pseudomonadales bacterium; assembly: GCA_046582115.1. GTDB lineage: Bacteria > Pseudomonadota > Gammaproteobacteria > Pseudomonadales > Azotimanducaceae > UBA11889. The sequence goes on from JAYGFA010000010.1 coordinate 44,639, forward strand.
GAGGAATCTGTATCGATGGGGGCGCCCACTGGATAAGACCGCTCCGAATGCTACTCGGTGAAGTGAGCGAAGTAATCGCAACGATGGGGAGTCATATTCCAAACATGGAGGGAGAGTCTTGGGTGAGGGCTCTTATACTTTTTGGTAGCGGGGTTACGGGATCATTTGAAGCACTTCTCAGCGCGGGGGTTATGGCACCTACCGAGGACTTTCGAATCACGGGGACGACTGGAGAAATCGTTATCGAACACGGGCGCGATGGGCGCTTGATTCTGTTCAACGAACTTGATCCTGAAGGGGCAACGGTCATGGATGCCTTCCAAGGGAAAATCGATAGCTATGGATTCGAACTCAACGATTTCAGCCTCGCGGTACTAGACTCAAAAGTGCTTGCAGCCCCACCGGAATATTCGTTGGGCGAATTACGCACTGCACTCGCCATGTATCGGTCGGTTGAAAGCCGGAACTGGGAAAAGGTCTGGTAATTTACACGCTGATACGTCTAAACGTTGCTCGGCTACATGTTCATGCATAGGGTACAAGTCCGAGTCTGATGTCCATCGGACACGCCTTTATGAGGATACGAACTTGACGGGGCACTCAGTGAAAATTTGGATAGTTTGCGCGACGTTTGGTTTGACGACCTATACGCACTCGATCGAGCGCTACGCGTACTTTGGCGATTTGCACGTCCACACTCGATTTTCGATGGATGCGTTTTTATTCGGGACCCGTTCGACGCCCGACGACGCCTACCGGTTCGCGCGGGGTGCGGCGATACGCCACCCGGAAGGATACGATGTTCAGCTCGATCAACCACTCGACTTTTATGCTGTCACCGATCATGCCGAATATTTGGGAGGCCTGACAACGCTGAGTGATCCAAACCACCGCCTTTATAAGATAGCAACCCAACTGGGCATTCTAGACGCATCAACCGTGGTCGAACGAGGCAGATCGCACCCGGATGCTGGTTCCTTGGTGGCGGGCAACATAACTGTGCGAGAGCTACGGGACGCGTGGCAGCATGTGGTGGACGCGGCGCAACGCCACAACGAGCCCGGAACATTTACGACGTTCATCGGCTACGAATACACGTCTTTTCGAGACGCTGGAAATCTCCATCGAAACGTCATTTTTGGTACGAACCAGGTACCGGTCGACATATTTGGTCGACTTGAATCGTTTAATCCAGAGGATCTCTGGCGCTGGATGGACGAACAACGTGGGCAAGGTATGAGGTTGCTGTCGATCCCGCACAATTCCAATGGTTCCGATGGATGGATGTTCGAGGATGTTCAATGGGATGGAACACCTATTGACACGGAGTACGCGTCGTTGCGCATCCGTAACGAGCCGCTTGTCGAGGTCACCCAGGTAAAGGGCACGTCGGAGACACATCCGTTTTTGTCGCCTAATGACGAGTGGGCGGACTTTGAAATTTTTCCTTATCGCGTTGCTTCCTGGCTAAAGAGTCGACCGCGAGGTAGTTATGTCCGAGACGCATACCTGACCGGTCTTCAGATAGAACGTAGAACCGGCGTTAATCCGTATCGACTTGGCATGGTGGGTGCTTCGGATACGCATAATGCGGGTTCACGTTTTGACGAGAGGACTTACGCGGGTAAAGTGGGGGTGCTTGATGCTCTTCCGGAAAGGAGAGGTTCGGTTCCCGTTCGAGTAGAAGGTACTGTCCCTGCGTACCGGAATGTCTACCGTACGTATTATGGGGCATCAGGGCTCACCGGGGTGTGGGCAGACGAGAATAGTCGTGATGCCATTTTTACGGCGTTTACTCGGAAGGAAACGTTTGCCACGAGCGGCCCTCGAATTCGTATTCGTTTGTTTGCAGGTCATGACTTCCCGGCCGATCTGATTACGCTAGCTGACTACGCGAAAGTTGCGTACGCGAGGGGTGTTCCACAGGGAGGCGTATTACGGCGTCGACGAACAGCGCCGGAATTGTTGGTGGTTGCAGTACGGGATCCGAACGCTGCGCCGCTGCAACGACTCCAGATTGTCAAAGGCTGGCTTGAAAACGGTTCGAAGCGTGAGCGTGTATATGACGTCGCCTGCTCCGATGCTGTCGAGGTCGACCCGGGCACTAACCGTTGTCCTGACAATGGAGCGACGGTTGACCTCGCGACGTGCGCCGTTAGTCAGCACGTGGGTGCAGCGCAGCTTTCCGCAGTTTGGAGAGACCCGGACTACGACTACGCTAATCCATCTTTTTACTACGCTCGAGTAATTGAAAATCCGACGTGTCGTTGGTCGACCTGGGATGCTGTGCGGGCGGAGGTCACGCCCCGAAATGGATATCCGACTACGTTGCAGGAACGGGCTTGGACGTCGCCAATTTGGATCCGATAGCGTTCTGTTTTGTTAGAAGTCTTAGTTGAATTTCTTTTTGGAGCAGAAAAAGTCCTCGAAGGCCCGTGGCCGACATTGCGATCAGGCTTGAAGCTGTCCTATCCGCTTAAGCCGGTCGTGCTTGAATAACACCCATCAACAATTCAAATTAGACGACCATGGTAGTTTTCCATCCACGCATTTCCTTCAGGCTTCGGCGCTCGGTCGAGCAGAGACTTCGGCGTGCCACCGCTGAACGTTCGAGCAATGATCGGGAATCGGTACACGAGCAGCACCGGCGGCAAAATCGATCGTACACAACGCCGTGATGTCCGCGATGCTGAATGTTTCGCCCGCGATGAATGCCGAGCTGTTGAGCGCCGTATCAAGCGAACCATAAAAACGAAGCACGGCATTCTTTCCGCGTTCGGCAAGGGCTGGAATGGCGTCGACCGAGCCTGCGTTGCCAGCTAACCCACGCGATGAGAAACCCGGGAACGAATTTCGGAATGCGTCTGCAGCGCCGAGAAGACCATCAAATTCCATGTGTCTTTGTCGAGCTTCTATGCGGGCCTTGCTGATGGCATCGGTGCCAAGCAGTGCTGGTTCTGGGTGCGTCTCCTCGATGTAGCGACAGATTGCGACGGTTTCATCGATAACGGTGCCGTCGTCTAAAACGAGTGTTGGCAAAAGACCACGGGGATTAATCGATAGGAATGATTCGGTGAGATTCTCTCCCTTGATGATATCGACCTGAACGTTTTCGTAGTCGACGCCTTTTTCTGCCATGAACATGCGGACTCGTCGGGGGTTTGGTGCCAGCGTGCTGTCGTAGAGTTTCATTGGTTCTTCTCGTCTGTTCCCATTGGGTGCATTTCCTCATGGTCTGAATGGCAGTGCAAGACCAACCTGATCACAGCAATTTCTTAACTGGATACAATCGCATTTCAATCAGACCGTTCAGAGACGACTGTGTACGACGAAGTTCACCGGCCGCGATTTCACTTTTCCGCTCGTCAGAATTGGCATAACGATCCCAACGGTTTGGTCTACCAAGCAGGGCGCTGGCACCTTTTTTTTCAACACAACCCTAAAGCTACGGTTTGGGGGAACATGACCTGGGGACATGCGGTAAGCGATGACCTTGTTCATTGGACCCAGATTGATCATGCGTTGTATCCGGACGAGCATGGGTCGATGTTTTCTGGATCGGCGGTCGTCGACCAATTTGATACTTCAGGTTTCGGTGAAAAAACGCTGTTGGCGTTCTACACGGCGGCAGGTGAGCACGTTGAGCCGTCGAGACCCTACACGCAATGTCTCGCATACAGTACCGATAGCGGTGATACGTGGCAGAAGTTCGATGAAAATCCGATTGTTCCGTGGATTGAGGCGCACAATCGCGACCCCAAGGTGATCTGGCACGCACCGACTCGGTGCTGGATCATGGCGCTTTACCTGGCGGACGACCGGTACTGTTTATTACGGTCTACCGATGGCAAACAGTGGGTTCGGTTTCAGTACATCACCTTACAGCATGACAGCGAGTGCCCTGATTTTTTCCCGTTGTTAGATGAAGCCGGGATCGAACGCTGGGTATTTTGGGGTGGGGGTGGGACCTACTTGGTCGGCGATTTTGATGGCACATTGTTTTCTCCACGTTCGGAGGTTCGTACCTGTGAACATGGACCCAATGGATATGCTGCCCAGACATGGAGCGACGCCCCGAATGGCAGGCGCATACAGATTTCCTGGATGGCGGGCGGGCGATATCCAGAGATGCCGTTCAATCAGCAAATGAGTTTTCCCGTTGAGCTCTCGCTACGAGGGGGCGATGGCGATTGGGCAGTATGCCGATGGCCAGTCGAGGAACTCGCGTCAGTAACAGAACCACTGGACGTTCCTGAATCAATGGAACTCGTTGGGTCGGGGCCGTGGCGTATGCCGGTTGTCGGCGACCTATTCGACATCTCTTTCGATATTTCGGCGGGTGACGGATGCGAAGTTGTAATGAAGATTCGCGGCATACCCATGACGTTCGATTTTGAACGACGTGTCGTCAACTTTTGCGATAAGGAGGTGCCAATACTTAGAAAGGACCATTTGTCGGTCCGTTTGCTTATTGATCGGACGTCTGTCGAACTCTTTTTGGAAGGTGGTCAATTGAGTGCGAGTTTCTGTTATTTACCCGATGCCCACAGTGCTCCTTTGGTTTTCAACGCGCGCCGTGGTACCGCGAATATAGATCACGTCCGGGTCAAGCGCGTTGACGATATTTGGGGAGCCGTTCGTTAGCTATTTTCGCCCGTGAGTCGGCTAACGGAGGGTGCACTGTTGCTCCCAGCGAATCTTTTCGAACGCTCATTAATCGGAGTCGCAACATTAAATTAATCGAGCCTGAATCCCTCGTAGTCATTTGCAACTACTGCCTCGCACTTAGCCCGGTAACGATGAATCCCGCCGACGTAGGGCATGAATATGCGTGGTTTTCCGCGAATATTTGCTCCGAGGTACCAGGAATTGCAGGTCGGCGCCGTAAACATCGTGCCTTTACCAACGTCGTTGACGTGTTCAACCCATTCGTTTTCGGCATCAAGCGCAGGTTCAATTGTACCGACTTGGTTATTGTGCAGATGCTCTAGGCAGTCCCGGATCCAGTCGACATGTTGCTCGATAGCAACCAGCATGTTGCTTAACACCGAAGGACTCCCAGGGCCCGTGATGGTGAACAGGTTCGGGAACCCCGCCATCTGAAGTCCCAAGTACGCTCGCGGTCCGTCCACCCATTTGTCAACGAGGCGTTGGCCGCCACGACCACGGATATCAATGCGCTCGAGTGCACCCGTCATCGCGTCGAAACCGGTCGCATAAACGATTATGTCAATGCCGAATGACTCTTGTTCGGTTTCGATACCGGCCGCGGTGATCCGTTTGATGCCGCCTTTGCGTAAGTCAATCAGAGTTACGTTCTCCTGGTTAAAAGCGGCGTAATAATTCGAATCGAAAACCTGACGTTTACAGCCGATGGGGTAGCCGCGTGGTTTTAGCCCTTCGGCGGTTTCGGGGTCGTCGATAATCTTTTCGATTTTCTCGCGATAAAGATCGCATGCGACTTCGTTGGCTGCTAGATCGGTTAAAACGTCGGTATAGGTTCGTAGACCCGAAAAACCCGTTCGAGCCAGCTCAGCCTGACGTTCCTCAGCGGTTAAATCCAGAATTTTTTTGGGAACGGGTGTTTGAGCGATAGCCCGCGCCCCGAAACTAGATATCCCAACCGGCGACTCACGTTGCATCTTCCGAATGTCGGCGTAGCTGGCTTTGACCTCTTTTCGGTATTTTTCCGAAAGCGGACGATTAAAGGCTGGCAAGGTGTAAACGGGTGTTCGTTGAAACACAAAGAGATGTGTCGCCGTCTCGGCGATAACGGGAATTGCCTGGACCCCGGATGATCCTGTTCCAATGACGCCCACTTTTTTACCGCCGAAGTCGACGCCTTCTTTGGGCCACGTGCCGGTGTGATAAACCTCGCCCTGAAAACTGTTGTCGCCTTCAATGGCTGGTTTATTGGGCGTAGAGAGGCAGCCGGTTGCCATCACACAATAGTGCGCTTGCAAATGTTCCCCGCCGTCTGTTTCCACTAGCCACCGCTCGCTGCTGTCGTCAAACTCCATTCGTATGACGCGCGTATCAAACGTAATGTCACGACGAATGTCGTAGCGCTCTGCGACGTGGTTGGCGTACGCAAGGATCTCTTCTTGTGACGCCATCACTTCGGACCAGTTCCACTCTTGTTCGAGCTCTTTATCGAATGAAAACGAGTATTCAATGCTAGGAACATCGCAGCGGGCTCCCGGGTATCGATTCCAGTACCAAGTTCCGCCGATGTCGCTACCGGCCTCGAAAGCTCTAATTGTTAGACCGAGTTCGCGAAGTCGATGAATCATGTACATCCCCGCGAAGCCGGCTCCGACGACGATGACGTCGATGCGTGACGCTTGATCTTTGTTCGAACTTTTCTTTGAAGATGCTCCTCTCGTGGAGGTCATGCAGTGTTTGCCTCTGGGACTACTCGCCCGTGAGTTTGCCAATTTCGGTGACTAGACTCAAAAGATTCGGTGGCTGAGCTTACAGTCTCTAGGAGGCGCTCGTCTTGGACTTGGGTGCCACGGCCGGTATGTACAACTGTCGTACCTGCGGTCACCAGTCTGCGGGTAATCACCTCGCCGATAACGTGAGTTGAACCCGTCACTGGGCCAAATTTGTCGTCGAGATTTTCCACCGAAATTCCTTATTATTAAGACAACGGGTGCTACAACGAACGAAATTAGCGACCTTGCGTTTCCGCCAGCGCGTTTACCCCTTTGTTATTCGAGGATCAGCGAGTCACCTACGGCGATTTTCCCAGCTTCAACAACCGAGGCGTAGATGCCGAGATTGCCGTTGTTTGCTTGTACCAACGTTCTCATTACCCGTGGATCTTTAGGTAGATCGCCAAAGCCGTGCGTCGTCATAATGCATCGCGGACACGCCATCTCAAACTTCAATTTTGCGGTTCCGATACGACCGGTTTTCCCGGCCCATTCTTCCTCGGGATACCCTGTTTTATCGGTCTCAAGTAGGACGTTTGGACGAAATCGCCGGACGTCAAATTTTGATTGATCGGAGTGGTCCTCCAAACTTTTCAGTGAAGACTTCGAAATGAGGAGTAACGGAAAGGCGTCGAAATAGGTTCCCGGTGGCGATTCGTATTCGAAAAGCTCCCTCGGAAACCCACTTAGATCAGGCAGGGGTTCCTCCGGCGTTCTCGCAAATATCTGACGAAGATTTAGTTGCGCGTCGACAGTTGGATCAGGTGCAGCACGGCGGTAATGGTCGAGCTGGTCTTTGGGGAGGATGGGCCAGAGACTGACCTTGGTACCGAGTACTTGGCTCAGCTTTTCTTCGGCGTCGTGGTCGTGGGTGCTGATGATCGAACCATCGGCAAGCCGAATTCTAGCGTGCGGAGAGACGTTTGAATCATCGGGCTCCAGCTCGAATTCTGCTGACATGCCCATCAACGAGGGATGCCGTTTACCGCCCTTGATGCTAGCGAGCTCTTCATCTTTTAACGCCCAGCACCGATCGCCCGGAATACCATTAGTGGTCAGTAATGCTTGATTCAGTTGATGCCCACCCATGCTTTTGACTGGGTAGCGAAAAATACTTGCAACGGTCGTTCCCATGGATGCTTCCCTATTTTTCGAGGTTCCCAAGATGTCGTGCTGCCACGATTAAGATGATCGTCAAAATGGCTTCGGACACGATCAATTGAACGGCAAAATCTGAGTTCCCCATCGCGGCAGAGAGCGCGCGGAAAGTCCCGGCGACTCCGATAAACGCAGCTGGGATATATAACAATTGACTCCGACCCCGAAATTGACCCATAACCATCAAGAGGCTGTTAACCAAGAAAAAGCTTCCTAGATCCCCGATTTGGGTGCTGGCACCGATGCCTGGTAGTAAAGCCATGCCGAGACCAGCCGCGGCCTGTTCGGGTTGGAACAACCAGTTCACGCCTTGGTAAAAAAACAAAAC
>JAYGFA010000025.1:0-8020 GCA_046582115.1 Pseudomonadales bacterium
CAGCTTCGAACGGTTTCGTTTAACCGGGGCGATCTACTGGTGCTGCTCGCGTGTGCCTTGTATGCGGCCTACACGATTGGGCTGCGTCACCGGCCGGAGACAGGCGCGGTCAACCTCTTTGTTGCCTTGGCTTCTGCTGCCTTTCTGATGTCGTTACCCATGTTGCTGATTGAGGGGAGATTGGGTTGGACGCAGCCACCGACCGCCGTCGGATGGGCTATCGCGGGCCTGGTTGCTATTTTCCCCTCGCTTTTCGCGCAGATATTTTTCATTCGCGGTGTGCAACTGATTGGCCCCGCCCGCGCGGGTGTTTTTCTCAACCTTGTTCCATTGTTTGCCGTGACGTTGGCGTTCTTTGTATTGGATGAACAGCTGCAAATGCATCACCTTGTTGCATTGATTCTCGTTGTTGCGGGCATCGGGTTAGCAGAACGATCGAGTATGCTTGGGCGGTCGAATAGAATGGAGCAAGCGCGAAAATGACGATGTCGACGGTCGAACTAGAAGCACTCTTCGAAGACGTAAAAAACTGGGGTAAATGGGGTGACGACGACCAACGCGGCGCACTCAATTACATCACGCCGGCACGGGTGGCAGCCGCAGCAAGTCTGATTGAAGATGGCACGACCGTCAGTTGCTCGCTGGAATTTCCAACACGCCCAGCACCTGATAATCCGATACCCGCGCTGCACATGATGGTCGTGGCGGGTGATGCGTGCACTGAGACCGGTATTCCCGGTATGGAATCCGCGATGGATTTTATCGGGGTGGCGTTCCATGGGATGGCGGTGTCACACATTGATGCCTTGTGCCACGTTTTCGTTAAAGAGACGATGTACAACGGATTTAAAGCAACCGATGTTAAAAGTACTGGTGCGACCCGAAATAGCATCATGGCCGGGAAGGAAGGCATCGCGGGTCGTGGTGTTTTGTTAGACATACCTCGACTCAAAGGTGTCGACTGGCTCGACATTGACCAACGGGTATCCCCAGAAGATCTGGAAGCCGCGGAACGTGGGCAGAATGTCACCGTCGGCGAGGGGGATATCCTACTAATCGCGACTGGACGCGATGCGAGGCGGAAAGCGAAGGGATCGTGGGCGCCTACCGAAGGTTTGGCCGGTTTGGATGGGCGTGCGGTTCGGTGGTTGCATGACCGTCGGATCGCGACGCTCGGGTCGGACGGCGTATCAGATGCGATCCCCAATACCGACACGGAGGGGTGGCCGATGCCGATACATCAGTGTGGCATCGTAGCGATCGGGCTTCATTTGCTTGACAACTTGCGGCTGGACACGCTTGCCAAAGCTTGTGATGAACGAGGGCGTTGGGAATTCTTCATTTCGATCGCGCCGCTTCGAGTTGTTCGGGGAACCGGCTCTCCGGTTAACCCCATCGCAGTGTTCTAAGGTGTGGCCGTGATCCCGGACTCTGTCGATCCCTTTCGAGACGCGGCCCTGCCCGAGCTCGGCGCCGTTCGATCGGGTGAGGAACTTGATTGGCCGTCGATAGCGGATTACTTGCGAGTTACGCTGCCACCCGAAATTGATAGTCGCGGTTCATTCCGTGTGCTGCAGTTTCCCAATGGGTCCGCAAACCTCACGTACATGATTGCTTTTGGGGCTAACGAGCTCGTTTTTCGGCGTCCCCCGTTGGGCACCTTAGCGCCGGGCGCTCATGATATGGGTCGAGAATACAAGGTCCTATCTACGTTGTGGCGACAGTTTGAGTTGGCTCCTCGAGCGTATGTTTTTTGCGACGATCACGCCGTGGCCGGCGCCGATTTTTTCGTCATGGAACGGTGTCAAGGCGAAGTCGTTCGTGGCGTGATTCCCCCAACGATGCGGCAACACACAGACGTTGGGAAACGGATCGGCTTTGCTTTGGTGGATGCGATGGCTCGGTTTCACCGCCTCGACCCAAGGGCGTCAGATCTCGACGATCTAGGTAAGCCAGGCGGGTTCGTTTTACGCCAATTGCAGGGTTGGAAGAATCGGTGGGATTTGGTCGCGGATGAGCGTTATCGGACCCAGATGGCCGATATTTTTGAGGAATTATTAGCCTCGATGCCGGATCCGCAACGGGTTTCGCTGGTCCATAACGACCTCAAACTCGACAACTGTATGTTTGATCCCGCTGACCCCGATCACGTCATCGCGATTTTCGATTGGGACATGACGACGCTCGGCGATCCACTCATCGACCTGGGCACGTTACTCAATTATTGGCCCGATGCAGATGACGATCCGTCGGTGGTAGGGCTCGCTCATTCGGGAATGGAACAGATGGGATTATCGTCCCGTAGCGAAGTCGTTCTGCGCTACGGCGACGCATCCGGGATTGATGTGTCACGCGCCGACTGGTACGCGGCCTTCGCCCGCTGGAAAACGGCGACAGTCGTTCAACAGTTGCACTACCGTTGGAAAGTCGGCGATTCTACCGACGAGCGCATGGCGACGGTTGCCGATGGGATCGGAGGTTTGATTGGGGGTGCTGAAAGGTTTTTATCCGCAGACAACGGTGCCTGAACACTTCATAAAATGGGTAAATGGATCATGTGTGGCGACTTCGGAGAATAGCAGGACAACGAATGGCGGGTGTAACGGAGAAAAACATCCACGGCCTGAGATTCGCCAGGCGTAGATCCACTAATCGAGGAGCGCTAGGACTTTTTCCGAGGGTCGCCCGATCACCGCTTGATCGCCACGGATAATGATGGGCCGCTGCATCAGTTTCGGGTGTTTGAGAAGAACTTGTACTACCGCCTCTTTCGACGTGTAACCATCCGAATCAAGCCCAAGCGCGCTAAAGTTCTTGTCCTTACGAACCATTTCGTCGGGACTTTCCGGAACGAGATCAATGACTCGCTCAAGATCTTCGCGGCTCAGCGGTGTTTTGAGGTACTCAATGACATCGAACTCGACGTCGCGCTCGCGCAATATATCGATTGCGCCGCGTGATTTTCCTCAACCGGGGTTGTGGTACAGAAGAATTTTTTCCATGGCATTAGCCCTATCGGATTCGACCAGTATAGCTTGGTCGACAGAAGGTCACACAAAGCTTCTTTTAAGCAAGTGCGCTACAGTCGTATCAGAGAGATAAGGTGTTGCAGCGATGAACGAGACAGTGCAACAAATTGAGATACCGGACCCTTATTCGATCGCCCTTGATCAGATCGACGTAATGGATCCGCGGCTATTTCATGAAGACAAACACTGGCGATATTTTGAGCGATTGCGTAAGGAAGACCCTGTTCATCTCGCTGAGCGTGACCATGCTGGACGCTTCTGGTCGATCACGAAATTTGACGACATTATGGCGATCGATACCAACCACCGCTTATTTTCTTCTGCCCACGGTATTGCATTGGGACCTCGCGTGGACCTGGACTCGAACACAGAACCAGGCGCCTTCAATATGTTCATCTCAACGGATCCACCGAAACACGACGAGCAGCGAGCGACGGTATCGCCCGTGGTCGCACCGCCAAATCTCAAGCTGCTTGAATCCACCATACGCGAGCGCGCCGGAACGATTCTGGACGCGTTGCCCGTTGGCGAAACGTTTGATTGGGTCGACACAGTTTCCATGGAGCTGACCACTCAGATGCTAGCGACCTTGTTTGACTTTCCCTTTGAGGATCGGCGTAAGTTGACGCGCTGGTCGGATGTCGTAACGGCGGGGCAGGAAGAAGGCATCGTTGCATCAAGGGAAGAAAGTCGGCAAGAGATGCTCGCTTGTTTGGAGTATTTCACTCGCCTTTGGCATGAACGCGTCGGAAAGCCGGGCAACGATCTAGTGTCGATGCTTGCCAACGGCGAGGCAACTCGAGACATGCAGCCGTATGAGTTTCTTGGCAATCTTCTGTTGCTAATCGTGGGGGGCAATGACACCACGCGAAACTCCATTACGGGCGGAGTGCTCGCCCTTAACGAAAATCCTGTCGAGTACGAGAAACTCAGGGCCGACCATGGCCTTGTCTCGAATATGGTTTCCGAAATTATTCGCTGGCAGTCGCCCATAGCGTACATGCGACGTACGGCTAATGAAGATTGTGAGGTTCGCGGTAAGCAAATTCTCAGAGGTGACCAACTTCTGATGTGGTATATATCGGGAAATCGAGACGAAGACGTCATTCCGAACGCAAATCAATTTCAGGTCGATCGCCCCAACGCGCGCCACCATCTTGCGTTTGGGTTTGGCATTCACCGATGCATGGGTAATCGAATGGCGGAAATGCAATTACGGGTGTTGTGGGAAGAAATCATGAAGCGTTTCCATGCCATCGAGGTCGTTGGCGAGCCGCGTCGAAACTATTCAACCTTTATTCATGGGTTCCGCGAACTGCCGGTGAGAGTGCACGCCCTTTGACGGTCCATGACAACGCTATCGGTTCTTGATCTAGCTCCCATCGTTGAGGGGAGCGACGCCGGGACTGCGCTGGAAAACACCCTTGACTTAGCGCGGCATGCGGAGATATGGGGATTCACCCGCTATTGGCTAGCCGAGCACCATAACATGCCGGGTATAGCGAGTGCGGCAACGGCTGTTGTGATCGGTCATGTCGCGCAAGGGACGCGTTCGATTCGGGTGGGGTCGGGCGGCATTATGCTGCCCAACCACGCCCCACTTGTCATTGCGGAGCAATTTGGCACGCTCGAGGCATTGTTTCCGGGACGAATTGACCTTGGTCTTGGGCGAGCACCGGGCACCGATCAACAGACGTCAATGGCTCTGCGCCGGACCCTCCATGGCGACATAGACGAGTTTCCACGCGATGTGATGGAGCTTAAACACTACCTAGCGCCACCGAAAAAGAATCAACGTGTGCACGCGGTGCCTGGAGGAGGTGCCCAGGTACCGATATGGATACTCGGATCGAGCCTCTATGGGGCCCAACTCGCAGCAATGCTCGGACTGCCATTTGCGTTCGCATCTCATTTTGCGCCGGCTGCAATGATGGAGGCCATTGATATCTATCGGTCGCGATTCGAACCGTCAGAGCAGCAGGAACGTTCGTACGTCATGCTTGGGTTCAATGTATGTGCGGCTGAAACAGATGATGAAGCGCGTTATTTGCGTACATCTGCGACCCAGTCCTTCCTTAAGTTGCGCAGCGGAACCCCCGGTCGCTTGCCTCCGCCGGTGGATGATCTAGAACTAACGCCAGCGCAACAGAAAATGCTCGATGAGATGCGCAGTGCGTCGGCCGTCGGCTCTGCCGAAACCGTCGCCAAGGAGATCGACAACTTTCTTTTGAAGACGGGTGCCGATGAACTGATTATTTCGTGTCAGATGCACGAGCACATAAAACGATTGCGCTCCTATGAGATTGTTTCTGAGGTGATGGGTTTGCAGAAAAACGCGACCGCGCAAAGAACTGCCGTTGATGGGATTGCATGAGCGTAGGTCTATAGCTGTTCTCACGCTAGAATGTGGGTGCTCTTATTGGGGTTGATACGGCGGAACACATGAGCATACAGATTGAACGTATGGGTCGAGGATCGGGATTTATCGCCGCGCTCGACCAAAGTGGAGGGAGTACACCCAAGGCGTTACAGCTTTATGGCATTGATGCTTCTGCGTACAACTCCGACGACGAAATGTTTGATACCGTGCATGCGATGCGTACCCGCATCATGACGGACGCGCGTTTCACGGGGGCTCATGTATTGGGTGCGATCCTGTTCCAAAACACGCTAGAACGCGAGGTTTTGGGTCAGCCGACAAGTCAGTATCTGTGGCAGGAAAAACAAATTGTCCCGTTCTTGAAAGTGGATTACGGGATGGACGATTTAGACAACGGCGTGCAGGTGATGAAGCCCATTCCCGATCTGGACGAGAGGCTGATTCGGGCGAAAGCTCTCGATGTGTTTGGTACGAAGATGCGCTCGGTCATTAAAGAAGCCGATGGTGGTGGCATCGCGAAAGCCGTCGCCCAGCAATTCGAGTACGCGACGAATATCCTTGCACGCGGGTTGGTGCCCATTATCGAGCCCGAGGTCGACATCAATGCGGTCGATAAACAGGCGTGCGAAAACCTATTACGCGACAATTTAAGGGTGCAGCTTGCGGACTTGGATAGTGGGCTTCCCGTGATCTTCAAGCTGACCCTCCCCGATACCGATAACTTTTATCAAGAGTTCTGCGAGCATCCTAAAGTACTGCGTGTTGTCGCTCTTTCGGGGGGTTATTCACGAGAGGATTCGAATAGAAAATTGTCTAATAATCAAGGAGTTATTGCCAGTTTTTCGCGTGCTCTTACTGAAGGTTTGCACGCCCAACAAAACGACGCAGATTTTTCCGCGATGCTGGGTACCACGGTCGAGAGTATCGCCGCGGCGTCGGCCACCTAAAACGACGCTCGGGCCGAGATCCTTGAGCTCAAGCGATATTTACGACACGGCCACCGCACCGCCATCGCAAGTGATCGTTTCGCCGACCGTATAAGCGCCCGCACGTGAACTCAGGAATATGGCGAGGCCGGCAATGTCTTCCATCGTGCCGACCCGACCTCTTGGATTATTTCTACCGATGCTGTCCCAGTCCGCGCCTTCGACTTTGCCGCCGAACCCGACGCCAGCACTCAACATCCATGAGGGGAAGGGACCCGGTGCAATAGCGTTGACGATGATGTTTTCCTTCACCAAGTGTGCTGCCATTTGCCGGGTGAGGTGGTGGACCGCCGCCTTTGAAGCACCGTAGGAAAAGTTATCAAAAACGGGTGTTTTGATGCCATCCACCGATCCGATATTGATCACTCGAGCGGGGTCTTCGGGGGTCGCAGATCGGCGCAATAACGGCAACATCTTTTGGGTAAGGAAAAAAATGCCTTTGACATTCGTATCCATTACTTTGTCCCACCCACTTTCGGGAAATTCGTCGATAGGCGCACCCCAAGTGGATCCGGCATTATTGACCAGGATATCGAGGCGATCCTCGTGCTTCGCGATCTCGTGGGAAACGGCTTCAATGCCGCCAAGGTCCGACATATCACCGGGAACAGAGACGCAATCGCCACCGTGCGTTTTTGAAAGTCGAGCCGCGGTTTCGTCACAGACATCGGCTTTCCGGGAGTTGATGTACACGCGGGCGCCATTGATCAGGAACCCCGCGGCAATCATCTCTCCAATCCCACGAGAACCGCCGGTCACGAGCGCCGTCTTGCCTTCAATCGAAAACCAGTTCGACATAACTATCCCTTAAAAGGGACCATGATAACGAGCGCGACCTAAGTTGGGGTAACGGGGCACATGAAACGAACCACTCGCATGCAGTTTCGTGGCCGACCAGAAACTGGTCAACGATCGCACAGTGCTAATGCGTGAGTTGGTGGCAGCTTGCGTTTAGACTTGCGGTTCACTCGCTACGAACTGCGATCATGAGCGAATACCGGAAACCGATTCCTCGTCCAACGCCAGAGACTCGGTTCTTTTGGGACGGATGCAAGGAGGGTAAACTGCTTTTGCAGCGCTGCCAAGAGACCGGGAAAGCGTACTTTCCGCCCAGGCCCTTCAGCCCGTATACCGGATCAACCGATGTGGAGATCTTCGAAGCATCGGGAACGGGACGGTTGTACAGCTATGTCATCAATGAACGTCCTGCACGAGGTTTTGAAGATGACGCCCCGTATGCGATTGCAATCGTAGAACTCGATGAAGGCGTCCGTATGATGACGAATATCGTTGATTGCGCGCAGACACCCGAGGCGTTGAAACTCGATATGCTTTTGGAAGTCGTATTCGACGAGATCAACGACGACGTTGCACTGCCGAAGTTCCGACCTCAAGGAAGCTGAGTACGCTGCCGATTCGACCTATGGCCGGATACGACCACCTTACAATCGAGAAGAAGTGGCAGTCGTATTGGCGCGACAACGATACTTTCTTGACACGAGATGATCGTTCACTCCCGAAGTATTACGTCCTTGATATGTTCCCGTATCCCAGCGGGGTTGGTTTACATGTAGGCCATCCGAAAGGATTCGTTGCGACGGACGTCATGGCACGAGCCCGCCGGA
>JAYGFA010000081.1:0-11837 GCA_046582115.1 Pseudomonadales bacterium
TTTTTGCGGGTAGTGCTGTTGGACGTCACGCGGTACGACACGCCGATAGTGCCAAGTGTGGCGACCCTTGGGTTTAATGAGGTAACGCACCGATAGATGGAACACACCCAGTGATAAAGTCACCATAACATACCTCCTATGTATACGTTTATGTATACGTTACGATGTCTTTATATGATCTAAGTTATTGAAATATAACTATTTAATAACAAGATATGGTGCCCAGGGAGGGAGTCGAACCCTCACGCCACGAGGACACAGGAACCTAAATCCTGCTTGTCTACCAGTTCCAACACCTGGGCATTCCGGCAAGATTGTACCTACGCCAGTCTTCGGGCACAGCCAGGCACGAGTTTTAATACTCTTGGGATTGGTTCGCGGTTGGAAGCAAGTTCCTACGAGCAACGATCTGTTATTACTCGCGGGAAGTGATCCGCCAACCGTCTATTAGATGTACCGTGGCAAGAGCGGGTGTGCCCTTTGGTCCTGTTGCTTCGTAGCATGCTTCAAGTTTTTTGCCTGAAGATGCCTCGACCGTTACCCAATCGATGGAAGAGAGTGGCACTTTCACGCGTCCGATCCACTCTGGCTCTCTCAACTCATTGCACCAGCCGACCACAATGTAAAAGAAACTCGCCTTACCGCCCCCTTGTACGAAAGGGCCGAGAAAGTTGGCGGAGCCTTGAACTTTTCCTTCTTGCACGTCGAGCTCTAGTTCGAAGGCAAGATCGTCGCCATCTGACCTGAGGTAGTCCAACCGTTCGGCATCGCCCCCTTTGCCTTTTTGTAAGCAAAACGCGTACCGAGAAGGGGGGTTTATCAGTGCAATTTGTAATAGAACTTTGCGTTTCATTAAGTGATCGTACCAAAGCAATCGTCGCTCGAGCATCAATTGCGCTATTGTGAACGCAATCTAACGTTACCTTCCTCGCTCCCTATCCGGTCATGCCTCTTGAGCTTGGTTCACATCCAAAACCTACTCAAATTCCAGACCCTCCGTTTTATGTAGGCCGAAGAATAATTACTCGTCGCCCACTGGTGGCGAAAAAAGGAGTTCGTTTCCATCCAAATCCAATACTTCAGTCACGGGCATACCCCAATGCTTGTTGTGTCCAACACTTTTTTCCAGTAGGTCTTTGTGTAGCGCATCAACCTGTTCGTCGTGGAGCGAAATAAATACTCTACCCATTCCCGCTCTTTGAGCGTCTTTGTTCAAGATGATTTCAAATCCATCCCTACTGATTTGAGCTACCAACAACTCATCGTTCTCTATGTGCGACCAATCTTCTTTAAATCCGAGCGTTTCGAGGTAATACGCTAGCGACTCTTTCGTTTCGGCGACAAACAGTACGGGCCTGGTGTACCAATCCATGGAATTAATCTGCAGGGTATGAATTGAAGCACTACGAAACCTACACGCTTCGACTAACCCTGCCACATATGTGATTGACACCATCGATTGGAATTAGACCTACCTCAGGATATTCTGTTTGGACTTTGCCCGGGTGGTGAAACTGGTAGACACAAGGGACTTAAAATCCCTCGGGAGTAATCCTGTGCCGGTTCGACTCCGGCCCCGGGCACCAATAAAATCAATGACTTAGAGAATTTATTGAACTATCGCGACGGGTGAATATTTCTGGGGCCACGCCAGAACTAAAAAATATCTTCGCTAGTACCCACCCCTCTCGCCGAGACCTGTCATAGCTCTTTATCGTTAGGTTCGTCTAAGCTTTGCAGCCACTGAACCACCTCGGCTAAAGCGTTGGGATGGCGGACGATGGAAAAATGATTCTGTTTCGCCAAAAGGACGGTATTGGCTTGGCTGTATTTTTTGAGTAGCGGAGGATACTCGTTTGCGAGAAAGGCTTCGTCGTCCAGTCCTACTAATAGAAGAGAAGAATTGGGAAGTGCTTTTAAATCCGAGCTTAATTCAGGATGAGGAGCAAACCCGTTCATAAGGCGATACGAGTAGACAAGCGTTTCTGTGCCATCACGCGCGGAAGCGGGCATGTTAAAGGCCAGCGTCTTCAAGCCATTGAGTCTACGGATTCCGACAGCATTCAACATGGAGAGGCCGATGATGCGTGGATAGGCAGGTCGAGCCCATCCTCCAGAACTCTTGCGTGTCGTAGGCGCCGCTTGGCCCAAGAACGGAGCCATCAGTAGATAGCTCTCGACCTGATGACCGTCCTTCGATCCAGCGAACCGTAACGCTAGGCCACCTCCCGAAGAATGTCCACCGACTAGGATGCGGGCACGCGGAGCATCCCGTCGGAGTAACCCAATCAAGTCGCTGAGGTCATCGGTTAGTTGATCGGTATAGTCAATATCTCCTCGCTCCAACCCCGAGAGGTAATGTCCGCGAAGGTTGGGCACCATTACGTCTGCGAGACCGCCATCGGCAAGGGCAGCAGCCATGGAATGTAAGTAGCGTCCGTGATAACCGGAACCGTGCAGCAAGATGAGTTTGATTGATGCGACAGACGGAAAGTGAAAGGCGGTTAGTTTTTGTCCATCGCGTGCGGTCCACTGCCATGGTTGGCCGGACGTTTGCGACGGAGGTCTACTATTTGACCTATCAAAAGTGGACGAAACTGGCTGCCGAGTAAGCTCGTTAAACGACAGAGTCCGCCCGGTAGCGTCTTCCCGTTCTTCTGGGGTAAAAGACAAGAGAATAAGCAGCGTACCGAGGCTGGCGACAAGGCATCCGAGGAAGCCGATTAGCACGTTAGACATAGAATTATTTCGTCATCGAACCCGATGAGTGGATGACGATTTCCTTACACTATAAAACGCCAGCGAGGCTTCGATTTCGCGCATAGAAAATGTACGAATTTTCATGCATACGACTCTACCTAATCCAATGACTTCCCCATAGGTAACGTCGCTAAACGCCTCTCGCCGAGACCTGCCATGACTCTTGAGATTGGTTCAGGGTTGGGAGCGGCGGAGTCTCAACGAGGAGCTGCAAATGCCATTCGATGTCCATCTAACGTGGTGACTGTAAAATCGTGCAGCCCATTGGGGTCGTCCTTCAGTTCTCGATGTATACGAACGTTACCGTCTATCTCGTACTCTTGGTAAAGTTCGTCAACATTGTCTATGAATAAAATTACATCCGTTTCTACCGACTCCCGTCTGGTCGGGAAAACAAGATGGCGACGGATTTGAATATGGATGCTAGCCTGTTCTCGGAAGACGATCCCGTAGACAGCGGCATCATGGGAAACAGGCCTATAGAGCCCACCCGGGCAATCGAATTTGAGCGCCGTCACGAACCAATCTATCGTCTTACCGACGTCTCGAGTGCCAAGAATGGGTGCCACCTCCCACATCGTCAGGTCACGAAGTCCAGAATCAGATCCGAAGGCGATACGGTGACCCTCAAGATCCTCAATAACCATTTCACATAACCCATACGGCATGTCCGTTGATTCTTGGATGATTGATGCATGGCTGCGCAGGAAACTTTTGTACAAGGCGCGTACATCATTGACATAAAAGTATGCGCTTCGTTCAACGCTATTGCGTTCGTCGCCCCAGATGCTGTGGCGTCGTATTTGAATATGCAGCTCGGTACCATTGCGCCGTAGTACAGCATAAATCCCGTGGTCTCCTTCGTTTCCCTTTATCACCCCTCCTGGACAGTCGAATCCAAGCGTGGTGCAGTAGTAGTCGACTGTCCCTTCGACGTCATGGGCACCGAGAATCGGGGCAATTCGCCACGTCATGTTAGATCTCGTGATGGATGCCAAGAATACATGGTGCTCAAATTGCTCAAAGTCGGCGCGGACGAAACGACCACCGTAAAACAGCGATCCAGCCAATTATCGTCCAACCCAACAAGATATTCATAACGAGGATCGATCTGGATTGGGGATGATGGCGTCTGGCTGCAACGATCCAAGGCAAGATATAGATGGAAAGAGGGAACAGACCGAGGCTGATCCAGATCAATTTCTTGTTGCTCATACTCTTAACCTACGTCAGACGGTGTGTGCGATCAAAGTAACGGACGTCAATCCTCCATCAAATTGAGCGGGGCGAGGCGTTCGTTGAACACTGAAGTCAGCACGTACTTTCATCGGACCATTTGGCCTGGGAGCCTTACCTTCTTCGTAGCTGAGCATGATGACAAAGCCATCTTTTGAGGGCATAGCAAAGCTGGGAGAATCACCCCATAGGGGGGTCTATCGAACTCCAGAACATCTAGATAGAAATTTAGAGAATCCATAAAATTTGATACGCGTAAATATGGAGCACTTCCGACGACTTTCTTGGGTAGAGCGGCGTAAGTTTGGGGTTATGAACCCCCTCCTGCTCCTCGCCCGATCTTCCCTCCACATGATTCTTATTATGTTTATGACCCTGAACGGCTATCGGGTGTGGTCTGCTGGCGATGAAACGGCGTCGGAAGCATGAGACGCCCAATCCGCTCACTACTGCTGTTAGCCAGCTTTACATCGATCGTTTTTGGAAAATTTGCCTCCGCTAAGATTGATAGCCCTATAGAGATGGAGTTATTGGTTTATAACACTCATGGGCTGCCGACAGTTTTTGCAAAAGACAATCCAGATAAACGCTTCCCGGCGATCGCGAGACTGACTCAGCGGTATGAACTTTCTCTCCTACAAGAAGACTTTGCACATCACGAAACGCTTCTACAAAACCTCACCGCAAAGAGTCTTGTTCTGCGCGGCAATGCTAGGCGTTCTGCTCTTTGTCTGTTTTGCTCAGGATCTGGGTTAACGACGATCTCGAACCTTGGGCAGCGATGGCACCTAGAAACACAAGCAGAGGCCTTTAATTCATGTTCGGGGTGGTTAGGAGGATTGAATGACTGCTTCGCAAACAAGGGTTTTCAACTAGTACTTTTGGAATCTCCTACTGGGAACCGTTTAATGGTAGTTAATACACACCTTGACGCCGGTCGGAGCGCCTCAGATCGTGCAGCCAGAGCCACTCAACTCAAACAAATCACAGCAAGAATAAGAAAGGCGGCGCCTGGAGAAGCCCTCATAGTCGCTGGAGACCTAAACCTCGACTGGCAAGACCTGAAAGACCGCGCACTCTTAGAACAATTCAGAGAAGACCTTAATCTCATCCGAATCGGTAATAACGTTCAAGCTGTTAACGGGTGGCCGATCCTTGACTATATTTTTTACCGTAACGGCAGAAAAACAACGCTGGAGATTCTCGAGAATGGTGAAGATCTAGCTTTTCGGAACGAAGATGGGCCCCTAAGCGATCACCCAGCTTTTTTCGTAAAGCTCTTAATACATACTAGAGCGACCAAATAAGGTTTTGTTTAACAGACGTATGGCTGCCTGACGCGCTCTAGCATGAGATTTAGTTCGGAGACTTTGGGCGATTTGGGTTTGCGGTAATCGCGCTGAAGATCTGCAGTAACGGCCCTACAGAAATAGTTAACACCTCGTCTGGTGTACGTATATTACGGATGGAAAGCATCTACCATTTTGCCTACCGCCTTTGTGCATGTTTTGGAAAACATTAGCGTTTTCAAAGGCTGTGGAGTCTTTTAAGTACTGAAAAGGCTCCAGCAGGCGGAGCAAAATTAACCTTTGTAAATCAATGTCTTAGAGTTTCATAGTGTTGAGCCTCTATAGACTATTCCCTTCAGGTAAGCATAAGGTAAGCATCGAGATTGATTTGGGAGCCTTAGAAGATAGTTCTCTCCCCTATTCACAGATGACCCCTAGGCAGGAGACCAGTGGGGGTACCCACATACATAAACTAGAGCGTCTGCAATTTGAGTAGGTTTTGGATGTGAACCAAGCTCAAGCCCAATGACAGGTCTCGGGGAGGGGCGTAGTTTGGAGGAGATGAAACCACGACCGTTCCTCCTCAAAGAGTTTCAGATTAGATTTCGGATGTTTTGGACTTCCTCTACATTCGAGTACATTAAGTCGCATAATTTACGTAATTTTACGAAGTGCGTTAAACCAGATCCACGCCATAGCAGCCACGATTATGGCGGCAACGCCATTTCCGAGCAGGGCACCTGGATATGGTTGGCCTAAGTTTGCGATCACACTCCAGCAAATTGTGGTTGCGACAACGATAGGTACGGTCGCGAGGTCGCGACGAATTAATAACCAGTACCCGAGCACTGCTGCACAACCCGAAAGACTTGCCGACAATACCCATGTTGTTAGATCTGAGCCCCCTCCGGAGTTCATGGCGAGTCCGCCTACGAAAAATAGACCCCCAAGGGTGGGAACTTTCCAGCGCGTCCAGTCCTTACTGATGTAATTAGCAATACCGAAGACGAGCAAGTACCGAACCGTAATCACGATGAAGTTGACGATCCATTGGGTGACTGGTGCGGCAAATGGAAGAGCAAAGCCAGCTCCAAAGACTGCGGGCAGCCGGGGACTCGGCAGGTCCTGAAGAAATAGCAATGCGTTGAGACAAACGCCTGCTAATCCCACCAATACGGCCGTCAAAATCAAACGCGTGGAGTCGATACCGGAGGAGTCGTGACGCCAAAACGCGAGCATCCCTGCAGTAAGCCCTGTCAAAACCGCAGGAATGAGATTTTGTATTAGCGCGAACGCGATCTGATTCCAAGCTTGAGTAACGAACGGCTGAGCGGTGGAAAAGCCTGCTGTTAGCATGGGAAAACCGTTGGCTTCACTGAGCAATCCAAATGTGAGTAGCGCAACCGCAACAAGCAAGCAGTGACGAACGGAAAATTTTCCTCGACTCCACGCAATGACGCCGACGATCGCACCGCCAAAATTCAGGCACAGCGTTACGACCTGAACCAACGTCATGGCGATGTTCATTGTCGTCGCTTTGGATTGTTGCTCCCGTCGCCAGTCTTCGGGGATATAAATAAAGCGGTTGGCCGAGACGACCTCGTCCCCCGCGATACGAACCGAATATCGTCTTTCACCTCTTGGTAGGGGTTCGGAACCGGGGGTGGCGAAGGTAAATGACCAATCTGTTCGGGATGGTTGTTTGGTGGGAATCACGGATATTTCGCGCAGCGAGTCGTGCGATACCTGCATTTCCCGGTAAAGCGCAGAGTAGGCAATGGACCGGGCGTCTCCTTCGCTAAGGTCGGAACCAGAAGCGGTTTCGGCGAGTCGATGTTGAACGTTTAATACGGAACCGTCTCCTCGGACAGTAACGCCCCATTCGTCAGCACGATCTGCGACGTCGCCTTCGAACAGCGCGAAACGCACGAAATATCGGGGCGGCTGAAGCCAGGTTCCGAGCAATGATTCGTATGACTCAACCCCAGCCGTTTGCCACAAGAACTTTCCAAGGTAGCCGTTTACACCCGATACTGAAACCATCTCGCGCGTACCTGGCTTGGTTTCGATAGATCGCTCCGCAAGAGTCGACCGACCAATTTCCAGAGCTTCATTTCGGGTAATTTCAATTCGCGGCGTCTCGGTGCGGGACTCGCCATTCAGCCAGTACGCGAGGGGGATCGCGACGATACAAAAACCGACAAGCGCAGAAATTAAGTTTGGCGGCCAATGATTGAATGGTTGTGTTGGGCTTTTGTTCAACAATTCCTTCGATACTGCCGTTGCGGGTTGCCAACCTCTGTTTTTATGTGTGCTTGGGAAGTCGGACCAAGCGC
This sequence comes from Pseudomonadales bacterium, assembly GCA_046582115.1. Lineage (GTDB taxonomy): Bacteria > Pseudomonadota > Gammaproteobacteria > Pseudomonadales > Azotimanducaceae > UBA11889. Next base: position 7,622 of record JAYGFA010000081.1, read on the forward strand.
CTACTTGGTATCGGCGTACGAGAATGATGATGATCGGTAGTAGAGCGAGGAGACTCAGCATCGAACGATCAAACCAGACTCCAGGACCCGTGGTGTAGAAGATGGGCAGTCCCATCAGAACGATGTCGAAAACGAAGTGCATGATAATCGCGGGTAAGAGGCCATAGCGTAGATAAAGCAACCCGAAAATGACTGAGGGCAGCACCAACTCGACGACGCGGGCGTAGGCCGGTTGTGCCGGATAGTTGGCATGCCCGGCACCGAAAATTAGGATTTGCACGACGAATGCAATTGCGATGAAGAGCCCACGATGACCGTAGCGTTGTCCCAGCAGTGCTGCTGACGCTAACGGCACCGCGCGAAAGAGACATTCCTCCCAAAATCCGGCCTGTAGAGAAAGCGCGAACGGCGTTAACCAGGGCGCGAAATGAGCGAGCGAATCGGGGCTCACTAAGGTATCGGATGGGTTCCACCAGTCACCAAGGCTACGCGCGACGAAATAGAACGCGATTAGAAAGACCAGGTTGATCGGCACGAGTAAGTACCCCATTCCAGTACGTGCCGCGACGCTTTTTGTGGGGGCCGCCTGGCGACTCCAAATCTGCCAAAACTGTGGGTGGTCAGGAAATGCCAGTCGCGACAATCCCTCGGCCGCGATGAATGAGAGCGCTAAGATCAGTCCGAGCGACAAGCTCGCCAAGATACTTGATAGAGCGGTTTGGATCAGGAATCCGGATGAAGAGTCAGACGTGTCGTAACTCAACCACGCAAGTGGCAGCGTATTTAGACTGGCGGCAATCTGTAACAGGGCAATTAAACCAGCGGCAGCAACCGCGGGTCGCCATATCAGTTGCCCACGGCGTGACAATTGGTAAAAGCCGATGCCACTTATCAGCAGTAAGAAAAACATACCGACCTGGCCCGCCGTGCTGATGCTGTTATTGGCGGACCGCATTTCCTGATAACGGCGCGTGAAGGATTCTGGAACGCGTACGGAAGGCATGAGCATGCTGACGCGATCGCCGGTGACACGAGCCCGCACTTGCAAGCGGCCGTCTCCCAGATCAGGCCGCAGGCTCTCGTAAACAAATCGATGATCAATTCGGCCATTTGGCTTTTCATCCTGTCCCGATTCCGTCAACTCAAGACCGACTAGATCGATGCCCCAGACGTTACGTGCGGCGGTTTCAGAGAGCCGTTTGGCAACGTCCGAATTGACGTTAGGGCGTTCTTCGTCTTCGGCAATTTTCTCCACAAAACCGTAGGGACGCCCGTTGGGTCGAAAGTGGACGTGAGTTTCGTTGACCACGCCTTCGCTGAAGAGTCTTACGTGCCATGTATAGGGTGAAAAAATTGGGTCTTCGAGGAGTCGGGTAAACCCTTCGACTCCCCCCTCCTCAAGCTCGACAAATGTCTTTACTAGGATATTGGTCCCGAACGATGCCGCGTCCCGTTGCGGTTGTGCAGGGCCCCATCCATGTTCTTGCGACAGGTCCAGTGCATTTTCAATTGCGAGTTCCCGAGTCATGGAGATGTCGACGGAAACGATTGGAAATGCCTTCGGGAAAAATGAGTAAGCAATAAACGCGCAGGCAAGGGAAACCGCGGTAAACGCGGCCCACATTAGGCCCTGTTTTTTCATCCCATTTCCACGAACAACGAGGTGATTCGCATCTATAACAGGCTGGGGAGCCAAGGGGTACAGTGGTATGGCAACGCCGTTAAATTTTCTGTGTCTTCACCGGCGGAAACAGCCTCGCTGCCGCTTCGATCAATTTCTCCCGAAGTGGCTGTTGGCCCGAAACCCATCTAATCCCAACTCTATGTACCTGGTTGTGGGACGCTGTTATAAGGCGGGTGGAATCTCGGTGTCTGGGATTTGGAATGAGCCGAATTGACGCAAAGGTAGGATCTCCTTTATTCGCGTTCGTAATGTCGCTGATAGCGGCGTCGCTCGACGCGAACCAACAGGTGTTATTTATTGAACCGGCGTCGATTGTTGTAGATGTTGGTGCTGTTGGGACTGAGCTTATCGTTAGTTACGACACCGTGCCCGGCGGTCTGCAAACGACGGGGGCAGGTATTTCAGTTTTCTTTGATAGTACCAAGGTACGACTGGAATCTTTGTCCGAGATCTATCCGGAAGGATTAACTCAGGCGACTCGAACAGCGGATTCGGTCATTGTCGATACGTCTGATCTCGACGGCGATCGCTCGACCGATAAACGCGCGATTATCGCGTATACGAGTTTCCGCGGGACGTGGCCCGATAGCTCCTCGCTGAGCCCTCTCCGATTATTTATTGTTGCGTTTACAGCGGCAAATCAAAATTGGACGGGTGAAACACAAGTGAATTTTGTTGTGACATCGCTTGCTGCGGGATTCTCTTCAACGAGTCGTTCGGTAACGATTCGGGTTCAAGGTGATTCACCATATGGTTTGCCGGTTCAACCGAAACCTGGCGGGCTCCAGCAATGACTCAACTCGCGGCCTGAATTCTTCACACATATATGTTCGGCAACTATCAATGAAAATGAAGCGGCGAGTTCTCATCGGGTTGTGCGGTTTTATGTGGGTTCTTCTACTACAAGTGAGCTGGTCGGAAGACGCTGCATTCAGTTTCGATATCGATTCCGATGGCGAGGCAGGAGCTCTTACCGACGGGCTACTGTTGTTGCGCCATTTGTTTGGGTTTTCTGGCATTTCACTAACCGATGGCGTTGTCGCCTCGAACGCCAACCGTTCTTCAGCCGTTGAAATCGAGGCGTATCTTTCGGGACATTCAAGCAATCTAGACATCGACCGAGACGGGTCGAATGGAGCGTTAACGGATGGCCTTCTTTTTCTTCGTTATTTGTTCGGTTTCAGAGGAGATACACTCGTTAACGGTGCCGTTGGCAACGATGCCATTCGCTCCAGTTCTGGACAGATCGAAAGCTATCTCGATGACTGGACACGTACCATTGACACAAACGATCAATCGTGGGGATTTACCCGTGCCAACGCAGCTACCCTGGGATTGAATGAAGCCTCGGTGATTGAACTGTTAGCCCACATCTTTGGTGATCGGGCGACTCAGGCTGCCATGTTGGTTCGTAACGGCCAGGTGGTGGGCGAACGTTACGCGGACGGATACGGCGCGAGCGATCGGGGGACAAGCTGGTCGGTCGCGAAAAGTCTTTACAGCGCAGCTGTCGGGGTTGCGATCGATGAAGGTTGGATTACGTCCCTCGATCAACGAGCGAGCGATTTCTTGTCCGAATGGAAGGGTACTGACAAAGAAAACATTCCGATACGAGTATTGCTGGAGATGCGCGCCGGACTACCGGGGGAGGGGACAAACATTTTCGCGCAAGCCGATCAATCTGCGTTCGCGCTTAATCACGATCTCGTTAACGAGCCAGGCACAACCTTCTTGTACTCAAATACCTCGTCGCAGTTATTGGAACCCTTAATTAGGCGGGCGACGGGCCAAGATGCGCACACCTACCTGACCACCAAGATACTTACGCCGATAGGGATTGATATGGCCAACGTAGGGCTGTGGTTTGACCCAACGGGAATTAACCCGATGACGTATTGTTGTATTGATATGCGGCCAGAGGATTTTGCACGATTTGGAGTTCTGTTTGCCCGAGGTGGGCGATGGGCTGGTACTCGAATACTCTCTTCCGACTTCGTCTCTCAAAGCCTCACCGCTCAAAGTGATTACTATGGCCTACATTGGTGGGTATTGAACGCCAATTACTTTGGCGGTTACACACCACCCGCGCGGGTCAAGGCTGCACATGGTTTGAATGGACAGCACATCTACGTGTGGTCGCAGGAAGATATCGTGCTGGTAGTTCTAAGTATCTATCAACCTCCGACAGACGGGGGTTACGTCTTGAGTTTGACTAACTGGCCACGTACGTGCGACGCGAGAAACACATGCGACACGTCAACGGGAGAGGAAGTCGTTAGTTATAACGAGTGGCAACTTATTTCGCTATTAGCGGCCCTCGTGAGCGTATAGTGCGAGCGATCGAAATAGGTTGGTTTCGTTCTTGGGAACAAAGTTGCTAAAGAGATTGCTCAGGTCGGCAACGTTGACGGTGGTGCAATAGCGACGAGCCGGAATCGGTTTAAGATGAGCTTTGCGGTCGAGTCTGGTCGTACCAGGTGATGAGTTGAAGGGTGTACCTGGTAGCGCATGATGTAGATCGCTTTTATTGTT
>JAYGFA010000086.1:0-5270 GCA_046582115.1 Pseudomonadales bacterium
TCATCCATATGCTCACCTCGCTAAAAAATTTAACGCTTTGTTTGTTCTTGACAACAAACGGACTTCACGGCGGAGCCTGGTAGCCCCCGCATAGCTCCGCAATAAAACCTGCCAGTCGGATCGTTGTGTAATCACCCCCGTACGGACCTACGACCTGAAAACTGATGGGGAGGCCGTCGTCATCGAACCCTATTGGTGGCGTCGTTGCCGGAAGGTATGCCATTCCAGTGAGGATCGTCCAACGTATTAAGTCGGCGTATGGCCTTTCTTCCCCGTTACAAATCAAAGTACGGGTTCCAAAATCTCCATCTTGGTTATGTGGAAACGGCGGTACAAAACTGATCGGCATAATCACTGCGTCAAATGTTTCGAAAAACTCCGCCCACTTGGCTCGAATCGCCTCTCGTTCTGCGTGTCTATCCAACCACTCCCGATGCGTGGTTTTCGGCGTCGCGTTCTCGACCTCCAACCCATCGAGTGTTTCCGCGGGCACGGACTGAACCATAGCGGCAGACACCAACCATAGACCGAGCGAAAAAGCATTCTCTGGTGCGATGTCGGGTCGGGCAAATCGGTCCACCGAAATCCCCGCTTCCTCCAAGTTGGTTACCGCTTTATCCATGACAGCAAGAACTTTTGTATCCACGGGGCAAAAGGGATCGTCCAACCATGCGGCGATCTTCAGATCAGTCACACTTTCGGGTGGTGGTGTTAGTGTTGCTACCAGCGGGCCCTCCTTTCTAACCAGTATCTTGAGCAGCATTTCCAAGTCGTCTGCAGATCGCGCGATAGGTCCGTGGACATTAACGTCAGCCTCGATCGTTCCACCAGCTTCATGATCCAGATACCCGGTCGATGGAACCACGCCCCAGCTTGGCTTATGCCCAAAGACTCCACAAAACGATGCGGGGAACCTAATCGATCCACCAATATCTGTACCAATCTCAAAGGACGAAAGACCGGCAGATACAGCTGCCGCGGCACCTCCGGAGCTTCCGCCGGGCACGCGTTCACTGTCCCATGGATTTACCGTCGTTCCGAACATCTCGTTGAACGCTTGAATATCACCGGACCAGCGGGGCAGGTTCGTTTTACCGAAGACAATCGCACCCGCTTCTTTAACCGATGCTACGACGTCCGCGTCTTTCGGTGGGACATTATTGTGTAGCTCGGTCGCGCCGCCCGTTGATCGTAACCCCTCAGTTTCAAGCGCGTCTTTGACGGTGATAGGGATGCCATGAAGCGGGCCCGTCACCTCACCATCCTTCAGCTTTGCGTCCGCGTCATCAGCAAGCTTCCTGGCCTCGTCGAGATCAAGAGTAATAACAGCATTCAGGTCAGGATTAATTTTTTCAATTCTCGCGATCAATAATTCCAAAAGCTCTCGGCTTGAAATCTCTCCATTTCGTATCGCCTTCTCCTGACGTGTCGTCGACCAAAACGCGACTTCTTCAGCAATAGCCACTGTAACTCCTCGCTTCTCTATTCAGTTCGCAATCTGATTCTGTAATACAGCTCAACTGTTTGCCATGGGATTTGCCGATTTGACACCCCCTAAACGTACAATATCTCCAACCTAACTCGCCTACGTCAGGTTGCCATCAAGTACCGGTTGTGATGCTCTAGGTGGTCCTCTGAGAGCGAAGAGAACGATGAATCCAATTAAGAACTTCTTGATACCTCGAGCGCACGCTGAATGACGGCCAATCCCGAACTACGCCTCCGGCAGATCTGTCTGCTCGCACGGGAGCTGGAGTGGACGTCCAGCGTGCTGAGTACAGCGTTCGATGCGCCCGTTATCTTCCGCGACCCTCGAATGGCCGCTGGTGGATATCTCACCAACACGCATATCCGCTTGGGCGATTCGTTCCTTGAGACCGTGTGCCCTACAGATCTCGCATGGGAACGTTCTTCGACCCAAACTCGGCTTCTGGAACGCAGCGGCGACTGCGGATACATGGCAATCGCGCAGGTCCCTGACGTTTCTGTGGCTTCGCAGTCGATGGCCGTCCAGGGATCGGGGCGAGGGATCGTTGCAGGAGATTGGAACGTTTGTACTGGCTCGCCGGGTTCAGGCTTAGCCGGTGTTGAGTCTGGACGTTACGCGCTGGGCGAGCCTCTGCCCAAGAGGCCCGGCACGGTTTCGGGCGTAAACGTTCAATTCCACCCGAGAGATTTTGGGACCCTCGCCGAAATTCAAGAAAATTGGCCCGGTCACGGCGAATTTCCGAAGAATAAAGGGGCATATTTCCCAGCCGGAAACACGTGGCAAAACGGAGTAGATGCGCGTGCACACGGGGGTGTCACGACTGGCTTCGCGGCCGTGGAAATTGCGCCACGGGACGGTGATCCAAATGAGGTCTGTCAGAGGTGGGCGAATGGTCTCGGTGCTGGCTGCTCGATTAACTCATCGCAACCCACAACCCTGAGGTTGTCAGGAGGACAGACTATGAGATTTGTCCAACCGGGACCGGAGGACAGGACTGGCGTTGTCGGCGTGGATCTGTGGGCAGTTCCTAACGTTTACAAGAAGTTCGAATCTTTAGTCATCTGCGGCGTGAAGTGGACCTTGGTAGATCACCCTTTCAAGTAAAGGGGGATCGCCCGAATAGGTTACCAAACAGCTATCGAACTGCCGATCAGGACGGCGTCCAGAGGGCATTGACCCACGGCTCCGGACTCCCATGTAGGGGATCGGTTCTCCAGATGCGCAACACGTCCATCCCATTTGTTCCTCGGAGCAAAGAACGAAGCGATTCCTTCGTAAAGTCGGTGAAACGGCGATCCCCGCGCATGACCTCCCCGCTACCCTCTTTAAAGCACATAAATCCGACTCCTGTTGGACGTAATGCACGAATACACCGAGTAAGTACGGCGTCAAATTCTGCTATGGGTACATGCAGCAATGAAGCGCAACACCAAAGACCGTCGAACTCCTGCTCGTATTGCATTTGCTCGAATCGACTGACCTCTACAACCTGTCCCGTATGACAAGAGGCCGAATACGCCATCGTTTTGGATGCGTCGAACGCGGTTACCGCATATCCCAAATCGAGAAAGGCTTTCGTGTCCCTACCCGAACCACAGCCGGCGTCTAAGATTGCTCCGGCCTCTGGAACGTATTCAAAGAACGGTGCATATAAGGACTGCATATCGACGTTGATCGTGCGCTCTATAAAAGCATCCGTATTTCGATCGTAGTAACGGACGTTGATATCGTTGGTGAACGGCGTCTTAGTAGTCATTTATTTTGAACCTACACTTCTCTCCGCAACCTGTCATGCCACGCAACCTTTCCTACTATGGGCACGTTCACGAACACCAATCAAAATTTCGAAAATACTTAGTCTGTAAAGAATGGCACTGCAACTCGTGACACGGGCTAGGGTGAATTCTCGGCTACGGTTTCGGCATGCGAGGAATTAGGGGACGGAAGTTTTCTGATCGTCGAACACCGATCAAACGAGACTTGAGATTTCGAAGTCCGGTATGTAGTCACGCCAGACTTCACCTTATTCGTAAATCACATACGCCCGGTTGGAACCGACGGAGCTTTCTGGCCGTTCATGACACGCTGGAATACACGGGTGAAATGATCGACTAAGTTCATCAACAAACTCTGGCTTTGTAGAGCTAGGTGAGGTGCCTCTATCCGCACCACTATATCGACAAGGATCAACCCAATTAAGAAAAGGCAAGAATCTTCAACAAGTTACTTGCGAGCATGTACTTTCACTGGCATTTGCGAGTATCCGTTTATGAAGTTAGAAAGTACTCGTGTCGGCTCCTCAAGTGTTTCTACTCGATCAAATCGATCGAGTATCTCTTGCCAGAGTATCTGCAGTTGCAACTCTCCTAATCGCATGCCCAAGCAACGATGGATGCCGAAACCGAACGACATCTGACTCCGAGCATTACGTCGCTCGATATCCAACTGGTTGGGATTGTCGAAGACATCCGTATCGCGATTTCCGGAGTAATACCACATCACTACTTTGTCGCCTTTCTTGATGGCCTTCCCACCCAGCTCTGTATCTTGCACAGCGGTGCGCCGCATATGTGCTAACGGCGTTTGCCATCGGATCACCTCGGAGACAGCGTTGGGCAATAGGTCGGGATTGTCTTTTAACGTTTCAAGTTGATCTGGGAACTTATTAAAGGCGTTGATACTGCCGCTCATACTGTTGCGCGTAGTGTCATTCCCACCCACGATCAACAACATCAGATTCCCAAGGAATTCGTGCGCCGGCTGATCTTTGGTTGCAGCGTCCTGAGCAAGCATAGTTACAAGATCAAACCCTGCCGGACCGTTCGCCCTTTCCTGTTTCAACTTAGTGAAGTACTCGAGACACTCGCCTAGTTCTTTTACCCGCTGAGCCTGGCTGCCAACAATGGGGGAATCAGCTTCGGCAGTGGTAACGTCAGACCAACGAGTGAGCTTGTGTCTGTCCTCGAACGGGAAATCGAACAGCGTAGCCAACATTTGTGTCGTAAGTTCAATGGATACGTGATTCACCCAATCAAATGGCTCGCCAATGGGCAACTCATCCAATATGGCGCACGTACGCTTGCGAATGATAGTCGCGAAGTTCGCCAGGCTTGGTTGCGTGACAATTTTATTGACGGCTTTACGTTGGGGAGAATGGTCCGGCGGGTCCATGGAAATAAACGCGCTTACAAAAAAATCCGAGTCCGCATCGCCAACGATATTGTCGTCGATCATTATTCCGCCCAAGTGAGCGTCCGAAGAAAATGTTTCGTAGTCCTTGTCTACTTGCATGATGTTGCTATAGCGCGTAATCGACCAATAAGGTCCGTACGGACTGTCGTCGCAGTAGTGAACGGGATCGCGGGCACGCAACATCTCGAGCAACTCGAGGATGTCGCCGTTCAAAAACAGCTTGGGGTCAGCTACGTGAATCGAGTGTAGTGAATCCTGGCTCTGTACCTCGCTCATTCAATCCTCGATGTGCGGTTCGGATGTGAGATCGTAGCACCGCTAAGTCCTGATAGGATCCGTACCGACGAAGCAGCATGGCTAACTCGCGAAGTGCGCACTAACGCTCGATAAGGCAATTAGAGGTAGCGACGTCTAGTGTAAGCTACTTGGTCAGGACACTTTCAGGCAAAACCATGCTCGACACTTCCGTCGCACGGTCGGTCATCGATCACGCCCTCTCGCTCGGTGCAGATTTCGCCGAGCTCTTCATCGAGAGAAATCAGGTGGACAATATCAGTACTCTCAGCAGCGAGGTGCAGGCCGTACAATC
>JAYGFA010000082.1:0-8056 GCA_046582115.1 Pseudomonadales bacterium
AGATGCGAAGCGAAGGATTTCCAACCGAAGATCCCGATTCTCTGATTCAAGCAGAAGACATAGCCGACGCGGCGGTATTCCTGGCCACCCAGCCCGCGACGGCTCACACACTCGAACTGCGCGTTAGCCAGGGTCTTCGCACCAGGACGCGCTCCTGACCCTGAAGATCTTCCATGAACCGTGCGCACGGGTTCTTGGGTGCGCCCTATCTAAGTAATTAGCGTCGGTTGGAGGCGTATCCCAGCGGTTCACCCCATGTCGACGTAATCAACCCGGTTGCAGCCATGGCGCGCATTTCCTGATTCAGTAATCGATTCTGTCTAGAACGTTCGTCTTCACTACGAAACGGGCCCGGAACGACAGCCTGCATAGGTCGGGTTGTATTGAATTCCAACCTGTTGGTTTGTAGTGCTCTAAGTACGGCGAGTTCGACCAGCGAATGGGGTTCACCTACTGGACGATTGAATCGCATTGGGTCGTTCAACTCTAACGCTGAATTGGCAATAAAACGTGGGCGGTCAGAAGGGTTCTCACTCACCCGATGGAGGATGTATGGGTGCACCAGGACCATGTCCCCGGCTTCCCCAGTTAGCTCTTCGAAGTGAGCGCACTGTTCGATGAGATTTGGAATAACGTAGCCGCTGCCCTGGACACCGTCAGGATGTAGACCCTCGGGATGCTCGGCTAAGAGGCGAGCAACGGGGCCAATAGAATCGGTCGCAATGAATGTGCCGCCGCTTTCGGGAAGTATGTTCGAGTAGACGGGCCAAATAAGAAGGCCCTGTTCAGGCGAGTTCAAGAAATGGCGGAAGTGCCAGCCATCTTTGTGCCAGTCTTGCTGTTGGGGATTCGGGCGATGCCAGCCGGTAGTCGTGCCGAGATTTCCTATGGCTGCGTCGCTCCACGCCAAATCGACGTCAGCGTTTGGTAGCCGCCCGCGGCCACCAATGATATCTGCCTGGGCCTGGAACGCTCGAGGAGCTTGGGTTTCAAGTAGAAAACGAGCATCGCTTCCCGTGGTGCGAACGTATCCGTGCATACCGTGTGGGCCGGCAAAAGATCTATTCCAACTGGTTGGGTCGTCTTTTGCTATTTTGTAACGTGTCTTGAGATCCAACCACGCCTGCTTGCGAACACATTCTGCAATATCGATCGAAAACGCGGCCTTAACGACGACGTAACCTTTGTCAACGAAATGCTCCGCCTCGCAGCGGGAAAGTTCGTGGAATTTGGAGATCGACTCTTCAAATGTCGCGTCGAACGCGGTTTGATCAAATGCCGTGATGGTGACGTTCCCTTATTATTAGCAGGTGTTGACTTAACGTTTGTCCTCGGGCGACATATTATTTCATGCGAATACCGAACCAACACACTGAATGACATGGGGCACCCTGACCATCTATCCGATGAAGAGAAACGTCAGCTCGTTCGTGACGGGTTCGTGATCCTGAAAAACGTTGTCCCCCGAGACATCAGGCTGCGCGCTAGGCGTATCATCGACGAAAATCCCCAAGTGATCGTTCACGGCGATAACAATGCGATCAACGGTCTCTACAACGACTCGGTTCTCGCCGCGGTACTCGACGAAGCAATGGGGCCGCACACGCGGCCGATCAACGCTCAAGTTGCCGTGACGATGCCGCATTACGCGGATGCCGTGGTGCGAACACAAATCGACGTCAACAATGTCTACGCGCCTGCTGCCCATGTTGATGGCGGCTGGGCGGGCGTCTGCCCGGTGAAACGCAGTGAGATTCTTGCATCGGGACAGTCCCTGCACTCGTGGGGCTCTGACGGCGACCCGCAGTCAATGGGCCCCGCAGGCCACGCGCCGCTTTGGCAGGACCGTGAACGTACTGTCGCGATCGGTAGCTACACGGCGCTTGTCGTTGTCTGTCTGAGCGATCAGATCCAGCCCGGCAAGGGTCAGTTCTCTGTTCGTCGGGGTGCGCACGAAGCGGTAGGAGCTTTTTTTCGTAAGCAGCGCGACCAAGGAGGTCCTCTTGGTGGCGGCGGTCCGCTCTGGCCACGATTGATCCCAGCCGATGGTGATCGCGCAATGGCCGGCATGATGCCCCGCGCCATGGTTGACGCGTATCCAGATACGGGTTTTGAGGACGTCGACTGGCCATGGCCGGAATTGACTCCGACACTCATGGCCGAAGGCGATGCTGTTATCGCACTGCACGCCTTACCGCACACGGCGACGCCAAATCTCAGTGAACACCCACGAATGAACGTCTTTTTTCGAATCCGCCGTCTGCGTCCCGAAAATCCGTATGAAGGTGACCCGCGTGTTGGTTGGGGAGTATCCGATCACCCGGACCGCGCGTTGAATGGTGATTTCCTTGAGTATCCTGCCAGTTACGACCCCTATCAGACGTCAGTCGATAAGATGTGTGATCACTGGAGCGAGTGGAGTGGAATGGAAGAAATCGTCTCGGCGAAAGACCAAGTTCCTACCCCCCCAATAGAGCAACGAAGGTAGACACCGCGGGCGTCTACGGGTCAAAACGGGAGTTGCCGGGGACGGTTCCAAATGGCGCGCGCAGCACCACCGAACAGCACGAGTTGAAATGATCCGACAGCTTGTTATAAATGAGAAATGAAGAGATATCTCAAGTGGAGAATAAAGATAAGTATTAGGTTTTATCGTTGGGGTTATCCCGTAACAAAGATCATTAGATGGCGGATTAATTTGACCATTAGACTTCATAACGGTCTTTATCCGGAAGAAGAGCAGATACCTTTGCTCGACTAATTGGGAGAAGTGGCGGGTTCGGTTATTCCCGCATAGCTCCCCCAATAGTCAACTTAGGAATGATCTTCAGCTGTGTGTTTTGCTAGTGTTAGACGGTGAAAAACGTTTTTGCGGTTGCAACTGCGACCTTGTTTCTATGTTCCTGTGGTCTTGCTAAAGCTATCGACTACTCCTTCTACGTTCCTGAGCATGGTGAATACGAAATTAACGGGAGATGTTTCGGGATTGAAGATCAACCTGGAGAACGATTATTAACTACTGATTGCGGTGGATACGTTAATGTCCTGGTGTCCACGATCACTCTGGGTTTGTTGCATTCTTCTGAAAGAACATCAGAAACCTATAGGGACGGTACAAAGGAATATTTAAAGTCCAAATATGAGGGATGTGAAATTACGAGCTCACGCGACTTAGGCGGGCGGATATTTGAGTTCTTCTATCGGTGCGAAAGCCGAAAAAAGCAGCTCCGGCCTTCTCTAAATGGCTCCACGTGCCCAACGAGACAAAACCGAGCATGATCGATCCCACTCGTCTTAGTAAGTGAACGAAATCCAAGAGCCGTGACAGGTTTCGTCGATAGGCGTAGGTTTGGGGCGGTTAAAAGTCTTACCTGTTCAAGCAAGTTTCAAAAGGCGGTGTTCGAATTTCACCGTTTTACTGAGGAAATCGCATGAGTAAGGGAAAAAATAAGCAGCGTCGAGACACCAAAAGACCAGCACAACTGACTCTCAAGGAGAAAAGAAAGCAAAAGAAAGCGAAAAAAAAGTGAGGTAATTTTGACCACGTACGCTGGGTACTATTAGTACTCCTGAGCCGCGCTCCGCCTTGAACCAATCCAGGCGGCATGACTCGTTGGGGAAGAAACGGAGAGCTTCAGACGCGCTGGACCGCCGCGAACGCGGGACGACACGTGGAATTTCAAGCTACGCGGTTTGAATCAATCCCTATTGTCTGGACTCGAACGGCTTTGCCTAGCAGTACAATCCGCGAGCGAAACTGGCTTGTACGAGGAAACAATTGGTAGACGTTAAGCTAGAGACGTTTGTTGAAGCCGCGTTACTTGCGGGGGTAAACAAAGCTGAAGTGGAACAGGCTCTGGTCGAAGCAGGGTGGTCGAAGGAGCAGATCGCTGATGGACTAAGATCGTTTGCCGACGTCGACTTTGTAGTCCCCGTACCAACTCCAAAACCACAACTGTTGGCCCGCGACGCATTTCTCTACCTCGTTATGTTTGGCACGTTATACGTGAGTGGATTTCACTTAGGAGCTCTGCTATTCCAGTTTATCAACCTGGCATTCCCCGATCGGCTTGGACAAGAGGAAATGGCCACGCTGGATTTCATGCGCGTGGCAACCGCTGCGCTCATCGTCGCTTACCCAATGTTTATTTCAGTTAGTTACTACACTAATCGGGGTCTCGTCTTAGACCCTGCACGACGGACATCGGCAGTACGACGGTGGCTGACGTATCTCACCTTGTTCATCGCTGCCTGTGTGATCACTGGAGACTTTGTAACGGTGGTATATACGTTATTGTCGGGAGGTCTTTCGATCCGGTTCCTGTTAAAAACATTGGTGGTCGGACTCATCGCGGGCGCGATCTTTGGGTACTACCTGTGGGCCATTAGGACCGACGACAAGGCGCTCGCTCGATGAACGTTAACGGTGTCGCGTTTTGGATGACTTCTTGCGCAGTTGTTGCAGTGCTGATCACCGCCTTCGTGATCTCCGGTTCACCCAGCGAGCAACGCTTGATGCGTCTCGACGACCGTCGCGTGGCGAACCTAGTCCAACTCACTAGGGCTTTTGACGATTACTGGAAGGAGCGAGACGAACTGCCGGTAAAGATGGGTGAACTGTTGGACGGTCGCCGACTTTCCCGCATGCCTTCTGATCCTGAGACCGGTTTGGCCTATGAGTACGAGCAGTTAGATCAGATCAGTTATCAACTTTGCGCCACCTTCGACCGTCCATCCGTATCGCAGCTAATTGAGGACTTTTGGATTCACGGGGCTGGACGCCGTTGCTTTTCGTTCACGCAGTCGGACGTCGAAAAGGACTGAACTCTCCTTGCTTTGCGACGAAGCGCGCATGGGCTGTTACCGTACATGCGGTCAAGTCTCGAATTTGCTTGTCTCAGGTAATGCGCCAACCCAACGATGCATGACAGGTTCGGGGGAGAGGCGTAGGTTCTCAGGTCTCGGGGCACTCAGGTAATCGGAGGTTGATTCATGGAAAGCGTCGAGCCAGTCCTTATCGTGAAATCTGTACTTCTATCGGTCGATTGGTACAGCGACTTTCTTGGGTTCGCGGCCGATTACCTAAATGAGGAACCGGATGAGGCAGACTCTTTAAATTACGCGGTGTTGCGAAACGGCAACGCCGGCATCCACCTCGGGTTAGAACGCGATATGGGAATTCCGGCGGGTAACGGCGGGTGTAATTTCGTCACTCGACAGTTCGATGAGTTATATAGGAGGGCCATGGACGCCAACGCCACTTTTCATGTGGAGCTTGGTGAGATCCCCTCAGGTGCGCGAAGTTTCGGTATTAAAGATCCTGACGGGAATCTGCTGACGTTCGTTGAGGCACGTTGACCCTGTCGATTAACGAACCGTCGACGTTAACGATGGCGGCCGAAGCCGCACGAGCGGGCGACAACGACCGTTTGCTCGAAATTCTAAGAACGTCGCCCGAAGTGGTCAGCGCGCGAACCGAAGATGGTGATACGTTACTTGGGCTGGCTTGTAGATCGGCGACGGGGGACATCGCTATACCACCGGTCTTCGGAACCACGGCGCAACATCAAGCCGTTGACTCAATCTTGAAAGCCGGGACCGACGCCAATGCGGCGACAACGGAAGGATGGACGTCCTTACATACTGCAGCAATGGCGGGACATTTGGATCTTGCGAGACGGCTGCTGGAAGCAGGCGCATCCAGGAAAGGTTCTCTGTATGCGTGCAAAGGTGGTTCGCCACTCGCGTTGGCTCTTTTTTACGCGAAAACGGAGGTGGGTCGGCTGCTTGCGCAACCCGCCATACCCGATAACTTGCGGCACGCGGCAGCACTCGGACGCGATCTCAATCATTTTTTTGCGGGTGATGAATTAACGACTTCGGCCAAAGAAGGTTTGGACTTCTACCGACCGCTCTTGATCTTTCCCGAATGGAAACGCGAATTTTCGCGTCAGGAAGTGATGGACGAGGCCCTCACGTGGGCCGCTCGAAATGGTCAGTGCGAGAGCATGTCTCGGCTTGTCGAGTCCGGAGCGAAAGTAAATTCGAATGCGTACCGAGGCACGCCGCTGTTGTGGGCGATCTATAGCGGCGATGTTAACGCTGCAACCTGGTTATTGGACCACGGCGCAAACCCCAATCTACGGCACGATTTTGGTGGTAATAATCATGGAGTGCGAGCCGTCGAGCTTCACCTAGCAGCGCAGTTCGACTCGGTCGATTGCGTCAAGTTGCTACTGGATCGCGGCGCCGATCCTCACATCGTTGACGGTGCTCACGGCGGGGATGCTCTCGGCTGGGCCGAATTTAGCGGTGCCAACCGAACCGTTGAGATACTTAAAAGCCGGATTGACAGATAGAACGTCGTATCTAACGCGACGGGCACACCTGCTCCAGTCCCCAGGCGTCTAGTTTCCGGAATCGACGAGCATTTTATTGCCGACGCTAAATTATGTAACTGGACCGCGCGGCTGGTAACTTCGTCTGCTACGTGTCGCGGGAACTCTGGGGAGTATCGTAGTGTCCAACATATACATTCGTGATTCGAGGATTAAGCAATGGCTTTTAACGAAACGATATTAGGTGCGTTGATCATCGGCGTGTTGGTCGGAGGGGCCATTCTGCTTACGGGCTCCGGATCGACGATAAAACATCGGATGGTTGTGGAGGATCGAGATAAGTATTTGCACATTGAGGAAGCTATTGACAAAGAAAATGCTGCCCACATAGTCATCAGAAAGCAACTAAGCAGTGTCGAAGACGAATATGGCGAACAGCCCAAACGGCAAGCGCTCAAGAATCGTAAAGAAGTGCGGGTTCAACTTCGTCTTGATGATGCCGATCTCGACCCTGTAGAAATTGCTGAAAAGATTGAGAAGGCGCTCCAGAGTGGGCTGCGTGAACTGCCCTTTGACTTTGAAGTCAGCATTACCGCAACCTCAGAGTAATCAACGCATTGGATTTGAGTTTACGGGATCGGAAATGCGTAACTAGAGCTACCTGATCAAGGTAGTTCACGAGTAACAGTGTGTTGCTTTGAGCGGAGGGAGTAACTGGGCTGTCGTCGATGAGGCGGGCGGCATCGGAGCCCTGGTCCGCCAGATCCGTCAGAAAGATCTAGATATCAGGATTCCCGAGAGACGGCTGATCAACTACATTCGAGCTCCGGATGGTCGGTATGGCCTCGACACGTTCCAACATATCGATATATAGGTGCACGCTCTGATCGCTGGCGTAAACTCGTTCGATTCGAAAGCACGAAACGACGAGGGGCGAAGGCTGTGGCATACGAGTTTGTTAAATACGAGAAGCAGGAGCGTATCGGTTACATCACACTGAATCGGCCCGAGGTGATGAACGCGCTCCATCCGCCATGCCACGTGGAGCTGGCGGAGATCTACGACACGATTGCGGAAGATCCGGACGTTTGGGTCGTGATCGTGACAGGCGCCGGCGAACGCGCTTTTTCGGCGGGTAACGACCTCAAGGCAACGGCCGAAGCGAGTAGACACCCGCGCGAGGATAGGTCCTCACGGTCGCCGCGTGCCATCGGAGGGTTCGGAGGCAACACCACGCGGTGGAACTTCGTGAAGCCAATCATCGCCGCTGTAAACGGCTGGGCCATGGGCGGGGGCTTCGAGATCGTGCTGGCCTCCGACATCGTCATCGCGGCCGAGCATGCACAGCTAGGCTTGCCGGAACCGCGCGTCGGTTTGCTGGCGGGGGCAGGTGGCATCCACCGCCTGCCGCGGCAGCTCGGCATGAAACGGGCGATGGGCATGATCCTTACTGGCAAACCCATCGATGCACAAACGGCACTCGAGTGGGGCCTGGTGAACGAAGTCGTGCCCATGGCCCAACTCATGGAAACTGCGGAACGTTGGGCGCGCGAGATTATGGAGTGCTCACCGCTGTCGATCAGAGCTTCTAAGGAAGCCGCGATGGTGGGATTCCACATGTCGATGGAAGAGGTGATGTCGACGCGGTTCCCCGCGCAGGAGACCATGAGTAAATCCGAGGATCTGGTGGAAGGCCCGCGCGCGTTCGCCGAAAAGCG
>JAYGFA010000037.1:0-36025 GCA_046582115.1 Pseudomonadales bacterium
GACGTCGTCGCCTTCCGTCACATGCTGGGCGGACCGAGTTCCAACATCTACATGATTTTCCGCCTCGATTACGTTGCTGGAGAACCGCGCTACGATGGCGCCGAGACCGCCGACGCGGGCTTTTACTCACTCGATGAAATGGCAACCATGCGCGGGGTCCAGAACATTTCTCGGTGGGGGATTGAACAGGCAATCCTGACCACGCCGGGCAGCGGACTCACCCTAGATACCACCGGGACCCGAATGCCACGCTGGCAAGTATTCGGCCTTGCCGATGCCGACCCCGAGGTCTGGCAGCAGCGCTAGGGGTTCATTGCCTGTGTTTCTATAGCGGTCGAAAGAGCGGGATCGCGTAGTCTCCGTGGGGCTCCCAGTCGACACGAACCGCCATACCACACTTCATGTCGCTCGCAGGGTCCTCGATACCCACCAGGTTGGAAAGCAAACGCGGCCCCTCATCTAGATCGACCCAGGCAACCACATAGGGCACGTGTTGCCGAAAGAATGGGTGATAGCTTTGTCGCACGATGCTGTAGCTGTATACCGTCCCTCGACCGCTGGCGTCATGCCATCCGAGGTCTTGACCCAAGCAACCAACGCAATGTCGACGTGGGTGAAAAATAACTGTGCCGCAGTCGTTACACCGTTGGAAACGAAGTTTACGGTCCTTGGTTCCCTCCCAGAAGGGCGCCGTATCGGCCTCTTCGAAGTTGGGCAAGGGTCGTGTCGGCTCAGCCATGTTAATCGCCTCCTAAAACAACGGTTCCAGCGCTATGTCGACTACCGAGCATGCCGCCATTACCATGCGCCACCGCAAGTTTCGCTCCGTCAACTTGGGCCGTGCTCTCGCCACGTAATTGCCGCGCTGCCTCGATGAGTAAAAAAATACCCCGCATGCCAGGGTGATTTGAGGACAGCCCACCACCATCGGTATTTAGGGCGGGGCCTTCGCCCAGCCGATCGAAACGGAGTCGTCCGCCTTCCACCCAACGCCCACCCTCGCCTTTTGGACAGAACCCCAAATCCTCGAGGATGGTAAGAACCGTGATACTGAACGAGTCGTAGATCATTGCGATATCCATTTCGTCAGGACACACACCGGCTTCATCGAAACCAATTGGACCCGATTGGACCGCGGCGCTCGACGTAATGTCCGCGCCTCCTGCCGGGTACTTCGTGGCCTCCCCCGTCCCCAAGATCCAGACCGGTTTATGACGGCAATCCCGTGCTACGTCGGGCGCGGCAATGACCACTGCTCCACCCCCATCCGAAATCATGCAGCACTCAAGAAGGTGCAAGGGGTCGGCAATCATTCGCGAATTGATCACATCGTCAACGGTCGTTTCGCGGATATCCAGGAACTCCAAGTCTTCCATCGCCCGCACCGCGTCCGGGTTTCGCATCGCGTGATACCGAGTGGCCACTGAAATTTCAGCCAATTGCTCGCTGGTCGTGCCAAATTCAAACATGTGTCGATGCGCACACATGGCGTAGTTGGCAATCAGCGTCAATCCAGCGAACGATTCGAGATTATCGGCGGGGTATCCGCCCATCCCGCGACCCCCGGTGCCAATACGAGAGAGGTTGCTGTGCGCAGTCGAACCGTAGGTCAATAAGGCAACCCGGGCTTTACCAGCGGAAATGGCTCGGCGTGCGTGTGCCGCATGAAATTGATACGAGCTCCCACCCACGTTGGTGGTGTCGATCACGGTTGGACTTAATCCGAAATATTCAGCAATGGTTAGGCCACTCGCACCGCCCTCGCCCGCATCATAGATACCATCTACGTCGGACCAGGTAAGACCGGCATCGGCAAGCGCTTTTATCGCACACTCAGCTTTAATCTGGAGTGGAGAAAGCTCCCCCTCAACGTCACGAGATGCGAATTCATGGATACCGACAATGGCAGCATCACGTTGTTGAACAGACACGCGTCCATCCTTCGAAGCGGGCTCTGGAGTCTACGAAATTACCGGAATCCAAGTCCAATCATGTCGGCGGCATTAGCAACCAAGTTCGAGTCGATCTAGCCCATGTTGGCGGCGCGTGTGAGTTTAATCAACGCCCAATCCTCGGATATTCACGATGTTACGGTGTGTCGTGGTCGACGACGCGTTCTTCCCAGTTGATATGGAATTACGTCCGTCTCGATTACTGAACCGTCCTCACGTCATACCTTTGGTTGCCACGATCGCAGCAGAAGGGAGTTCGCGACCACACTGACGCTTGACAGTGCCATGGCGGCACCAGCGACTGTGGGGGTCAGTGCCCCAAGCATCGCGAGTGGCATCGCCACGATATTGTAGATAAATGCCCAGAAAAGATTTTGTTTGATTTTACGAAACGTCCTTCGACTCGCGTCAATCGCACCTGGAACCAAACGCGGGTCGGCACGCATCAGCGTGATTGCCGCCGTCTCCATCGCGACGTCAGTTCCCGAACCCATCGCAAAGCCAACGTTCGCGACCGCCAACGCGGGGCCGTCGTTAATACCATCACCTACCATGCCGACGGGAATTCCTTCCGCAATCCAGTCAGCAATCATTTGCGCCTTTCCTTCGGGCGACACGCCTCCATGCGCTTCAACAATGCCGGCAGCGTCGGCGACCGAGCGAACAACGGCAGGGGCATCGCCAGAGACCATGACCGGTTCAATCTGCATTTTATTCAACTGACGCACTGCCTCTGCAGCCTCGGCTCTTAGCGCATCGTGGATAGAAAATACGGCGAGCACGTGCTCTGAGTTGGCAAGCCAGACCTTTGTATCGGTTTCGTTCAAATCCTGAATCAACGGAACAACGAGGCCGGCTTTCCGGACCATTGCGTCGTTGCCACAGATGTAGTGAGTCCCCGCCACACGGCCCTCTACGCCCTGGCCAACGCGATTGACGAACCCGTCGCTTTGTCCTCTCGAAATACCGTGCTCATCGGCCGCCGTGCATAGTGCCTTTGCAATCGGATGTTCGCTGTTTTGTTGTATTGAAGCGGCGATCTCAAGCACGCCGAGCTCATCGGTATCCGCTAACGTTGTGATTTGTCGAACCCTTGGGTGTCCTACGGTGAGTGTCCCCGTCTTATCGAAGACGATCCGCTTGAGCAGTTGAGCTTCTTCAAGTGTCGATACGTCTCGGATCAAAATCCCGGCGCGCGCTGCGGCTCCTGTTCCCGTCATAATCGCCGTTGGAGTGGCCAACCCCAACGCACACGGGCAGGCAATAACCAATACCGCGACCGCGGCCAGCAACGCGGCTTCGAGATCGCCGTTCAGCAAGAACCAACTCGCAAATGTGATGCACGCCAGGATTAGAACAAACGGTACAAACCACACAGTAATTCGATCGACCAAGCTCTGTACCCGCGCTTTGCCAAGCTGCGCACTTTCCACCAATCGCACGATCGTCTGCAGCGTGGAATCTTCGCCCACGGCCTGCGTTTCTATCTCTAACAATCCATTGACGTTAATTGAACCTCCGGTCACGGAATCGCCTTGTGACTTCAACAGCGGCACACTTTCGCCGGTGATCAGCGACTCATCCACTTCCGCCTCACCTTTAATGACAGTGCCATCGACGGCCACACGGTCTCCGGGGCGACACACCACGACATCGCCAATGCTTACCTCGGCGATGGGTCGCTCCTCCAAATCGCCGACCGCCGTTTTCACCAACGCAGTCTCGGGACGCAACGACATCAGTGCTCGTACCGCTTCGCTCGTCGCTCGCTTGGCCTTCGCTTCGAGGTACTTGCCGAGCAGCACCAAGGTAATCACCACCGCGGACGCCTCAAAATAAAGTTGCCCCTCCGCCGCATCTCCCAACGTGACTAATAGGTACCAGCTGTAGAGATACGCGGCCGTAGTTCCTAGAACCACGAGTACGTCCATGTTGGTGCCACCACTCCTCACGGCATTCAACGCGGCACGATAAAAACGTAGCCCGAGTACAAACTGGATCGGTGTCGCAAGTAGAACTTCGATTGCAGGCATGAGATGCAATTCGTCGTATCCCAATAATTGCAGCAGCATCTGGACGACCAAGGGCAACGTTAACAACGAGGCGGCCATCACTGCGCGTCGATCCCGACGCAACTTCACCTCGCTCTGGGCGACGTTTTCTTCCGTGATTGGAACCAGTCCGTACCCGGCACGTGTGACGGCATTAACGAGTTGCGCGTCATCGGTTACGTGTGAGGCGACCGTGACGCTTGCGCGTTCAAGGACTAGATTCACATCGGCCCGCATCACACCGACCGTGTTCAACAAGGTCTCTTCAACGCGCTGAGCACACGCACTGCAGGTCATCCCCGTGACAACGAATTGCCGTACTTCTCGACCCACCTCAAATCCGGCATGTCGAATTGCCTGCGTCACGCGATCAAAATCTGTCGTTTCCTCATCGATAACGACCGCCGCACGCTCGAGTGAGAGGTTGACCGCGACATCGAGCACACCGTCTGTATCCCGCAATGACTCCTCAAGCCTGACCACGCACCCGCTGCACGTCATACCCTCGATCGCTAATGTTAATTCTTGCGACGTCGCGCTCGGGTTGTTCATCGTAGATACGCCATCAGGTCGTCAGGAAAAGCGCCAGCATGCCTAGCCACACAAGGAGCAAGAAATGCCAGTACATAGCACACAAGTCAAAATTGAGCACCGCGTTCAAAGCATCTGTATCGCGCGACAGACGCACGGCGACCCGGACCCACGCCACTAACCCACCGATCAGATGACATCCGTGTACCGCCGTAATGAGATAGAAAAAGGAGTTTGCAGGACTCGCAGATACAAAATAACCTATCCCGGCAAGCTGCTTCCATACGATCAACTGCCCTGTCAAGAATACCAACGTCAGTATACCCGCGAGCAAAAAAGCAAACCGCGCACGATCGATCAGGTCACGACGAATCGCGTTGCGCGCTCGTTGAAACGCGAGGCTGCATAACATCAGGACACCGGTATTGACCCAGAGCAACGGCGGCTCTGGTAACGCGACCCAATCGGTACTCAGCAGGATACGCATGTGGTAGGCAGCAAAGATCAGAAAAAATAGCACCCCCACAATCGCTAGGAAAACGTACAAAGCGAGCGTGCGACGATGAATAGGGAAAGAAGAACTCTGGTTAGACAAGGGACCTTCAGCGGGCTGCACCTCCCAGGGTTTTTCAACGAGTTGTCTAAATATCCCCAATGCTTTCCTTACGCGTTGGATGAGTATCTGGAAGTATAGATGTGGTGACAAAATCGTGAAACGAAAGGGCTATGGGTGAGCACGTGTATTGGCACCAAGTCGCCACCCCGTGATTGGGGCATGGGGCATAATATAGCGATGAAGATAGATCCTGTGACCAACGAATTCGGGGCCGTAGTTACCGCCGTTTCTCTGGCCACACTGTCCGAATACGAATTCCAAGCGATTGAAACCGCGTGGCACCGGTACGCAGTGCTGTTATTTCCAGCCCAGCACCTCACCGAATTTGAGCACTTTGCGTTTTCTCGACGCTTTGGACGTCTCGAGCGCGGACTTCGGCGGGGTAGCCGCCCAAGTGCTTCCCGCATCGCGAACGTCGACGCCAACAACCACGTGCTGAGGTCGTCAAGTTTGCCGTCCAGATTTAATGTCGGAAACTCGGTGTGGCACACAGACAGCTCCTACAAAAGCACCGCGGCAAAAGCGTCGCTTTTGGCGGCCCACGCGGTTCCGGAGTCGGGTGGTGAAACCGAGTGGGCCGATATGCGTGCCGGGTACGGCGTCCTGGACGTCTCGATGAAGGCGTGGTTAGCCGACAAATTTGCGATTCATAGCTTCCGCTTCAGTCATGCGTGGCATGGCGGTTTGGAGCTCTTAAACGATGCGGATTTAGCAAACTTGCCCCCGGTGGAACATCCGATCACCCAAGTGCATCCCGACAGCGGTCGCAAGATACTTTTCATCGGTCGACACGCAAGCCACGTGGTCGGTCAACCCATCGAGGAAAGCCGGAAACTTCTGCGGCGCTTAACCGACCAGTCAGCGCAGCCACCTAGGACCTGGAAACACGGTTGGAGTCCAGGAGACCTTGTGATCTGGGACAATCGATGCGTATTGCACCGTGGACACGCGTTCGATCCGCAACAAGCTCGCGTAATGGTGAGGACGACGGTTGCAGGCGACGCGCCAGAAAACGAATGGGCCGAGTGACGTGAAACCACACTCCGAACGTATAGTTAGTCCAGTCGCCTGGATGCTTTACGCGATTAAGCACAAACATTCTGAACTCAAGGATACGGCATGAAAATTGGATTATTTGGCATCGGATCGGGCATCTGCGCCGATCCTAAAGTCGCCACCGAGGTCGCCCAATACGCGGAGGCCAGCGGTCTTGACTCGCTTTGGACCGGCGAACACGTGGTCCTTCCGGAACCGAGGCAAGCTCCGTCTCCGGCAGACCCGGAATTTGCGATGCTGCACCCGTCGACGATCCTCGCCTACGTGGCCGGGGTTACGCACTCCATTCGGTTGGGAACTGGCATCGTGCTAATCGCTCAACGAAACCCTGTGGTGCTCGCAAAGGAAATGGCGAGTCTTGACGTCGTTTCGGGTGGTCGTTTATTGCTCGGTATCGGTGCCGGTTATCTGCATCAGGAATTCGACGCCTTGGGCATCCCGTTTAATGAGCGAGGCGCTCGCACCGACGAGTACGTGCATGCCATGCGATCTCTTTGGAACGATGATCGTCCGTCATTCAACGGTAAGTTTGTACAGTTCGAGAACGTTCGAGCTGAGCCCCGCCCGATCCAGGCCGGCGGTCCTCCGATCATCGTCGGCGGATCAAGCGACGCCGCGGTTCGCCGCACGGTGGAATACGCCCAAGGATGGTACGGGTTCGCACTCAATGTCGACCAGACACGCGACGTCCTGCGACGACTCCACGACGCGGGCGCAACCGATATCGAAATCAGCGTGACACCGTCCATGCCCATCAACGACGACACCGTCAAAGCATTCGGCGATATCGGCGTCGATCGTCTGATTTCGCTGGTATCGCAACGTTCCGTCGAGCGTATACAAGAAACGATCGATACGATATCCGAATACGCATCTTGATCGGCATTGACGCGATCGCGTGGTCGAAATTAATCAGTCAGTTGTAGGAGCAAGAACACCCTTTAGCGGCCATTGAACTCGGGCGATCGTTTCTCAACGAACGCCCGCGCGGCGTTGCGATGGTCATCGGTATCAAACGTCCGAGTCATATGATCCGCTTCAAGGTCGAGGACGTCGCCCAACGTGCCGTGCAATGCCTTATTGAGGTTCTTTTTCATGTACGCGATTGCCATCGGGGGCAACGCCGCAAGGCGCTCAGCGTACTCCCTGGCTTGTTCATTGAACGCCTCCTCGGCATACACCTGATTGACCATGCCAAGTCGCAACGCCTCGGGGGCGAAAATTACGTCAGCCGAAAAGTAAAGTTCGCGTGCTTTCGCCGTACCCACGAGTTGCGTAAGAAAATACGATCCGCCGTAATCGCCAGACACCGCAATTTTTGAAAATGCGGTCGTGAATTTCGCGGTCTCCACCGCGATACGAATGTCACATGCAAGTGCAAATGACAGTCCGCCACCCGCCGCAGGGCCGGGAATCACCGCAAGTGTCGGTTTTGGCATCTCGTGTAAATGCCGAACCAATTCAGTACTCGAGCGAAGACCTTTGACCCGATCATCAAAACTCGGTCGTCGACTCGACGAAGCGGGCGCCTCAGCAAACCCTTTAACATCTCCACCGGCACAAAACGCCCTACCGGCTCCCGTCAGAACGACGACGCGCACCTCGGGATCTGACGCGAGTCGAGGAATGGCTTCCTCGAGTCCAGCCATCATGCTGGGCGAAAGCGCGTTGCGCGCCTCTGGTCGGTTCATCGTTAACGTCGCTACGCCCCGATCGATGGTCTCGAGTAGGTGATCACTCATGAGAACCCAACACCTGATTACTCACGGACACTGCCTCTCCTGCACCAATTCCAATCCAGCACAAGACGATACCTGCAGTGGCGTCGTTCGCAAAGGTCTTCCCCACGGACCGGTGCACGCACTTCTCTCAGATAACAACAACGCTTATGGTGAATAAATGCACAAGCAATGGTATTTGCTATTTTTCGGCCTCGTATGTGCTGCCGCTGTTGCCCAGACGGACAACCGACCCAATATTGTCTTGATTCTCGCGGACGACTTGGGATTTTCCGATCTCGGTGTCTACGGTAGCGAAATTGCTACCCCCACCATCGATGCATTGGCCGAACGAGGTATCACATTTACAAACTTCCACACGGCCGCCAGTTGCGCCCCGAGCAGGGCGATGCTCCTCACGGGCGTTGATTCGCATCGTGCCGGCGTTGCCAATATCCCGGAGGCCATACCGCCCGAGCAGGCGCACAGCCCTAACTATCGAGGATCCCTCAGCCCCAACGTGGTCACCATCGCTCAGCTACTTTCCGATGGAGGCTATCGGACCTATATGGCCGGTAAATGGCACCTGGGTCTAGATCAAATGCCCAATGCCCGCGGATTCGAGCGGTCGGTGTCACTCGCCGATACCGGTGCCGATAATTGGGAGCAAAAACCCTACCTGCCACTCTACGACGAGGCGCGATGGTTCGAAGACGACGAACCGCTGCGGCTACCCGACAATTTTTATTCGTCCGAGTACCTCGTCGATCGTCTCATCGAGTTCATCGGTAACACGCCGCGCGATCGACCCTTTTTCGGTTACCTATCTTTTCAAGCCGTACACATTCCCGTCCAAGCACCTGCGGAATTCACCGCCAGATACAGCGAACATTATCGCGATGGCTGGGACGCCGTTCGAACTGCAAGATTTAAGGAAGCCCTCGAACGAGGAATCGTCCCACCGACGACCCGACTGATCGACATGCCAACGACCCGAGACTGGACCCAGTTGTCCGCGGTCGAAAAGGAGCGCGAGTCAAAGCAAATGGCGGTCTATGCCGGCATGGTGGAAGCCATGGACTATCACCTTGCTCGCTTGATCGAACACCTCGAGGAGACCGGACAATATAAAAACACAGTGTTCATCGTTACCTCGGACAATGGTCCCGAAGCTTCCGATCCCGTCGCATTCGCCGGGCCGGGGTTTCGATGGTGGCTGCGGCTGAACGGCTACCACACCGACGTTGAACGCCTCGGCGAACGCGGAAGTTTCAACATTCTCGGTACCGACAATGCATCGGCGGCCGCCTCGCCGCTCGCGTTCTACAAATTTTATGCTGGCGAAGGCGGCATGCGCGTTCCGCTTGTGATTTCGGGGCCGCCGGTGGTATCTCCATCCAGGCTTACGAACGGGTTCGCCTACGTCAAAGACATTGCCGCTACGGTTCTCGATATCGCGAGCGTTGCGCACCCCGGATCGATGTATCAGGGACAGAGCATTGAGCCCATAACCGGAAAATCGCTCCTCCCCATTCTTCAAGCCCGGACCGAGCAAATACGCGACAACTCTGAGGTAGTCGGTTACGAGGTCGGCGGCAATGCCGCACTCTTTCAAGGCGATTATAAGATCGTCATGAACCGACCGGTCGTGGGTGACGGCCAATGGCACCTTTACAACATCGCGAAAGATCCCGGCGAACACCACGACCTTGCGCTCGATCTGCCAGGGCGTTTTCAACAGATGCTCGACGCCTACGACCGCTACGTAGAGGATAACGGCGTGCTACCGGTTCCCAGGGAGTATGACCAACGCCAAGAGGTGGCGTTACGAGGCTACAGGGCTCTTGGCGAAAGATACGCGGGAATATTGGGGTTGATCGGACTCATCTTCGTCGGCTGCTTTTGGATCCTGGTATCCCGTTTCTTGCGCCACAGAGGATCCTAGTGCGCGTGGAAATTTAAACCGCTCGCTGTTACGGTCCGTTGCATGAATACATTACGTGACGCAATCGCGTTGTTGGAAAACGGCGATTGGGAAGCTGCTCATAAGATTGTTCAGACCGACGATTCGGCCACCGGCGCGTGGGCACACGGTATCGTGCACGTGCTTGAAGGCGATTTGAAGAATGCAGGATATTGGTACGGTCGAGCCGGGCGCGAACTTGCGGGTGCTGCACCAGTCGAGGATGAAATCGCCGCTCTGAAGGCGTCACTCGCCGACGACTAGCGAGTCCTGTTCCGCCTACTGTTCCGTGGCGCGTTTAACGACGCGCATGCCGGCAATCCAGTCGTGCAAGCATCGTTGATCTTTCCGAAATATAAATAAGAAGTCGACAAGCACCAGCAGCAGCAACACCGGCCCAAAAATCGATCCCACCGCAATTACCACAACCGGTATTAGCGCCCGCACCAATAACAGTTTCCAAAAGCTCGCGCGGTTGCCCGTGTGGTGATCCACGATCATGAGACTCATAGCGGCTTTGCCGGCGGTCTGGCCTCGGGTCCACAACAACCAACCATTCAATATCAGGTAAGCCAGCAGTCCGCAGAGCACCGCATTGACCATCGACTGACCGAGGTTCGCGTAATCCTCAGCGTGCTCTAGAACCCCCGTCACCAGAATCACAAGTGACGTCACGACCGCAACAAAAAGCCAATCCAATCCGGTCGCAACCAATCTCTGCATCCGCAGTTCACCTGAAACCGAGTCGTTCACGGTTGGTCGTCCGATTTGAGTTGAAAGACCAGAAGCGCGTTACCCCCACGTTGCCCGAAGCTGCCATACCCCGATGCGACGATCAAAAGATTATCGGCAAGCATCGGGCCGTGCGCGTCAAAGGCTCCACCTGTCGCCGTCGTCGTTCGTTCACTTTCATCGTCATTCTGCGGCTCGTTGCCATTCACAACCTCGTATTGTTGCCAACTGTCATGTTGCCAGCGCGTTTCACCGGAATTTGCGTCAAGCGCCCAAAGGCGCCCGTCCAGATCGCCGAAAAACACCAAATCTCGGCTCGCGATAATGCCGCTCGAGACTCCGGCCATGCATTCCGCACAGCCCCTGCTTTTTAGGACTCGGCTCCAGCGCGTTTCACCGGTAGCCATCTCCAGCGCGTGCAGTCCGGGAGCCGGCTTGCGCTTCTCCTGTCCGGTTTCACGATCGCTGATCGGTACAAAAACGAGCTCAAGTTCGGGATGTACCGCCATCCCAAAGTGGACGCCGCCCAATAAGCCGCCGCGTCCTATCCGTTTTCGCCATACTCGAGCTCCGGTCTCGGGATCCAGTGCATGCACTTCACCGGATTTTTGGCCTGCGAATAGGAGTTCTCGACCATCGCGCAAAGTCGCCAAGATGGGCGGCGCACCAAAATCGTGATCAGGTCCTACTGGATCCGGACACAACGGGTGCCCCGGAATACTACAACCCATGCTGTACGCATCGTTGGCCGTTGCTTGCATCACCCACCGAACGTTGCCGTCATCAATGTCGACCGCAATGATCGAGTCGCTTGTCCCGCTGGTCGGGTGGCTGTAATTTTGACCTGTCCCAAAAAATACTAAGCCACGTTTTGAATCAAGCGTCGGGGCCCCCCAAACCGGAGCGCCACTTGGGCCGTAGCGTTCGACAAAGAGCCAATGACGTCCAGTTTGTTTCGGTGGATCGCTGATGGTTGGCGTGTACCATTTTTTTGCTCCCGTGGATAAATCGAGGGCTCCGATGGCACCGGTCGTTGTGCAACAGCCGTACCATGGGAGAATCGTGAGGCCCATTTCCGTCGACGAAATGGGTACAAAGACGTTGTTTCCGTCCACAAGGGGTGAGCCCGAATACATGGGAATCGGATGATCCTCAGCAAAGTGGTAACGCCAAATGTGAGCACCATCCGTCGCGTCCACTGCGAACACCCCGTTCTGGCGTACTGCAAAGATCAGTACATCCCGACCATCCGGCATTCGTGCCGGCGAAATAGCGGTCGAGATATCGCCATCGATCGGGCTCGTCCAACGGGTACACCCAGTATCGCGATCAAGCGCCACCAAGCCTCGTCCGCTATCACCAAAAAAAATCGTATCTTCCGAAACCAACGGGTACGAACGCGGTGTATTGTTCGCCAGTTGATAGACCCACTTGAGTTCAAGTTGATCGACGTTGCCCGCCGCTATCGAGGTGCGATCGGGGCTCTGATAGCGCCGGTTCGCGCTGTCGATCCCCCAACCCGATGAATAAAAATCTTTGAGCCCCGGTTCGGTCGTAGAACACAACCCGCCGTGAGCAGCGAAACCGCCAAAGACCATCAGCCAAACCGAATACCACCACCGCTTCTTTGATCGAACTGGTCGCAGGACCATCCTCGACTGACCTGTTTCTGCCACTCGAACAAAGGCGTTCACTTGGCGGAGCCCCTCGCTCGACTCGCTCTCGCGAGCTGGTTTAGACATGAGACCGTGTCGTTCCAGCCAATGCAGGCATCGGTCACGCTGCACCCATACACAAGGTGTTGGCCCGTACCAATGGCTTGATTGCCTTCGACAAGATTGCTTTCAAACATGACTCCGAAAATGCGGGACTCGCCATGTTCGACCTGTGTACATACATCCTCGCAGACAGTTAGTTGTTGACGATGATCTTTATTGCTGTTGGCGTGACTCATGTCGATCATGAGCTTGGCTTCGAGCCCTGCCTGATCGAGTAGCCGGCTCGCATAATGCACGGAAGCATTATCGAAGTTCGTTTTTCCGCCGCCGCCGCGGAGGATCAGGTGACAATCCCCATTTCCTGACGTCGAGAAAATAGCCGAATGTCCACGCTTGGTCACCGATAAAAAGATATGTTCATGGTTTGCCGACTTAATAGCATCCACGGCAACTTGAATCGATCCATCAGTGCTGTTCTTGAATCCCACAGGACACGATAGACCCGATGCGAGTTGGCGATGAACCTGACTTTCAGCCGTTCGGGCACCGATCGCACCCCAACTCACAAGGTCGCCCAAATATTGCGGCGTAATGGGGTCAAGGTATTCAGTCCCAGTCCCGAGTCCCATTTCTGCAACATCTCTCAACAACCCGCGCGCCGTTTTTAGGCCACTGTTGATATCGAACGAGCCATTCAAGTGAGGATCGTTGATCAACCCCTTCCATCCCACCGTGGTACGGGGCTTTTCGAAGTACACGCGCATGATGAGGAGAAGGTCATCGACGTGAGCGTGAGATTCTTCGAGAAGCCGACTCGCGTATTCCCGAGCGGCATCCGGGTCGTGGATAGAACATGGACCCACGACCACGAGCAGACGTTGATTCTCGCCTTTAAGTATCTGACTGATTTCCCCCCGCGTTTCGTAAACCGTACGCGAAGCAGCGCTCATGATGGGTTGCTCAGCGATCAAGGCCTCGGGCGCAATCACCTCTTCCATCCCGGTGATACGAACATCGTCGGTAAGGTACTTCACGACCGGTTCGGCCGCTGTCTGTGCTGCATACACATACGCGTGTTGATTACACGTCCGCGTGGATATCGAAAAACCGATTCACGAGATCACCGTCAAGGTAGGGCCCAATCGCTTCGAGCAACCCGGTTTCCATACGCCACGCCATATACGCTTGCTGATCCTCAACGCTATTCCAGCGTTCAACCAGACACACCACCGATTTTTCTTTCTCGACGTACGTCTCGACACTTTCACAACCTTTATAATTACGCGTATCAACGAGCGCCTGTTTCATAATCCCCAAGTACTCCTCTAGCTTCTCGCTTTTGATGGGCATCTCAAGCGTGATCATTACACTCATGCCATTTTCCTCCCCTCGATGTTGTCATTCGCGTGCACTTCTTGGAGCGAACCGTGAATTGTTGTCCCGTACACGTTAGAAAGAAAGAACGCGCAACCGTCTGAAAAAAACACACGTCGACCCAGCGGTCCCATCTTCGGACGATCCCTCGTCTCACGCATCCAACTTGGTCGAGTTATCGCGATTAAATCCAAGGAAATACGTTTCTATTTTATTTTTAAATTCAATCGCTTACAACGGAGTTACAAACCCATTTTAATTATACTTTTCACGCAGAATAGGTCGCCGACGCTGGTTGATTCGGCGTCGCCAAGACGTTTCTATCGGCGTGTAAAGGAACGTCGGGAACGAACCGATATTCCGGGTTCTCGCGAATTCGCCGACGAATCTCAAATAGCTCTCGCCAGGTAGCGACGAGGCCGTGGGTCGCCGGCGGCAAATCGTTTTCGATCGCTTTTCGTAATTTCGGCAGGTTGTAGAAAGGTACGGCCGGGAACATGTGGTGCTCTAAGTGGTACTGCATATTCCAGTAATAAAACGCGGGCAGCCACGAACACGTGAACGTCCGAGTATTGAATCGAAAATCTGGCACATTGGGATTCAGACCAAAATGCTGCGGGAATCCACATAGAAAACCGAGCCAACCGCAGTAAAAAGTTCCGAAAGTAAAAACGATGATCAGGAACCAGTGACCGGTAACGACGAATGTCGCTGCCAAAAGCGAGTGTCCAATAAGTAAGATCCGAGCCCAGTTACAGTGTCGGCGGCGCACACCAGGATCGGTTTCCGGAAGCACGTG
This sequence comes from Pseudomonadales bacterium, assembly GCA_046582115.1. GTDB lineage: Bacteria > Pseudomonadota > Gammaproteobacteria > Pseudomonadales > Azotimanducaceae > UBA11889. The sequence continues at coordinate 14,511 of JAYGFA010000037.1, forward strand.
GTTGTACCACTCGCCATGAATACGGCCGTTGGCATGGCGCCAAACAAGTTTCAACTTCTGCCACGTTGCGGTGGGATTAAAGACTAACAAACGAAACCAATTTTTCTTCCGTTCGATCCTAGCTTTGGCGATGAGGGCCAACGGAACCTCACCATCGTATGCCTCGTGACAAGTCGCACCATGGTGAGGCGGATGGCTCCCCTGGTACCACAAGTAGTCCGCCCAACTGATGAACGAATAGACCCGCTCAAAAAATGCGTTAAGTCGTTTCGACTTGAATACTGTGCAGTGCATTAATTCGTGGACGGCAATGAGGCCCATAAACGGTCCCATGGTGCCGTGGACGAACAAAGCAAGCAGCAACAACGGTACCGACCAATACCAATTGGTTGTTTCAATATTGAGGAAGGCAACATAAGCGACCGCACCGGTGAGGAAGAAATAGCCCAGGTGGCCCAACGTTTGCAGCCAGCCACGGAAGTCATTCCGGTGCATCAGTTTCGTCAACAACGTAGGATCGATGGGCGATCGGTACCAAGAAATCCTGAAATCGCTGCCGAACGTCGATGGCGTGACTGTTTTGGCGTCTGCGGACATAACTACCCGCCCTTAGATCAGATGGACCTTGGTATAACTCGGGAGTTGGCAATCAATGGTGGGCAGCCTGGGCGAAAAGTTTTCAGGCCGTCCAAAACATGTTCCGCCCACCGCTAGGTTTTCGCTTTTATCCCCGCAAAAACTCACGAATGACCTGTCCGGGACGATTCCCCGTATATTCGCCACCCTGGATCACGACTTGACCCGCTACTAAAGTCGCGTCGTAGCCCCGACTTTTGACGACTAAACGACCGCCATTATGCGGAAAGTCATTGACGTATTCGGGATGGCAGGAACCCAAAGCGTCATAGTCGATGATATTGACATCAGCGTGCCAACCTTCGCGGATGCACCCGCGTTCTTTGAGGCCAAGCACCTCGGCCGATTTTCCTGTGATCCGATAGACAGCTTCGGGAAGGCTGTACACGCCGCGATCTCGCGTCAATTCACTCAGTAAGAACGTCGGCGAATCAGCGTCCGTAAACTGACCGACGTGCGCACCGGCATCCCCTAGCATAGGGATCACATAGGGCAGCTGCATGTATTTCCACTGGTTTTCAAGAGCGCCACCAAAGGCCCACAAGTTCCACAGTTCTCGCCCTTCGGATTCAAGCAAGCGTTCGACATAAATATCGACTGGGTCTTTACCGCTGTTATCCGCCAATTGCTGCAAACTCCCCTTGCGATCGAGATCGTAATCAGGATATTCGCCCATACCCATTGGATGGAGAATTCGCGCCGTGGGCCCGAATCCACCTGCCTCTTTAGCCTCAGAAATAAGCGTCTCTCTGGTGGTTGGGTCACGCATCGCATCAACCCGATCAGCGATCGTTGGTAGTTTCATCAGTTCAATCCACGCCGGTGTACGCAGAAATGCCTGCTGAGCCAACCCAAAAAACGAACCACTCGGACGCGTGTGGCAAATCCCGGTAATCCGATTCCCCGCCTCATTGTTACGCTGCAGGAATTCTTGCCATCTAGAAACCCCTCCATCGCCTTCGCCACCCGTACCACCCGAAAACAGTACTTGGCAGCCAATTTCCGCACCGCGCTCGAACATCTCTTGCTCGACCTGAAACCGAGTCTGCATATCCGGAGCAACTTGGAACAGTCCACCCCGGCCGCCAGCGTCAACGACCGCTTGCTGAATAGCTTCTGTTTCGCGGGGATTCGCCCACGTACCCGGTGTTAAACGTCCATCGGGAACTCGGTGTCCCAGGAAACGCGATGTCGAAAAGCCAACGGCGCCTTCAGCCACCGACTCTTTGACAAGCTCGACAATGCGTTGAAGCTCTTTATCGTCAGCTTGTACATCTTTATCACACGCCTTATCGCCCATAGCCTCAAATCGTATCGCCGAGTGACCCGCAAGGCCCACGACATTGAGTGTTGGCTTTAACGACTGAACGGTATCCAAATATTCACCGTAACTCTCCCAGTTCCAGGGCAAGCCATCGATGATAGCGTCTGCCGCGATATCTTCGACCGCCTCCATTAATTTAGCGAGATACTCGCCCTTGCCCGCGCTCACTGGCGCGAAACTGACGCCACAATTGCCGATCAACGCCGTCGTTACGCCATGGTATGAGCTCGGACGCATTTCTGGATCCCAGGCAATTTGGGCATCCAGATGGGTATGCAAGTCGACGAATCCCGGCGTGACAATTTTGTCGGTCGCGTCGATGGTCTGTGCTGCTTCTTCGCTTGCCAGATCACCTACATGGGTTATACGGCCGTCGTCGATCGCTACGTCTGCACGCCTGGCTTCTGCACCCGTGCCATCGATCAACGTACCGCCGGAAATAATTACTTCATGCGTCATTACTCAATTTCTCCCCTGTCAGATCTTCCTCGTCCCACAAATTTGTTTAAGTCATGCTCCGTCGCGCGAAAAGCACAGCGACTTTACCGAATTGAATCGGGGTTCATCGGGGCTAGCACGTCCCTTAGAGGCGCTACATCTTACAGAAATCGGCAGATACCCGCGTTCACAACGCGATATTTTGCGGTAATCATGAGCATAGAGCGACATCGCTTCACAAGTTATTCATGACTACGTATAACATAACTTATTGATTCTATTATATTTTATACTTATCTCCAAGGGGAAACTGCCACGAAATAACGGACCCAATGAACTCGAGATTAATGGTTCCACCAGGGCCGGTCTGAAAAAGCACGCATATCGATCTCGTGGGTCCACGCTGAGCGATGTTGCCGCGCAAGATGTAAATAGGTATCGGCAATCTCCGTTGGAAGGATGAGCCCATCGTGTTCCATACCTCGGGTTTCTCGCAATTGCTGGAACCTCTCAGGGCCTAACATTTTCCCCAGCGTGTCCGGCGCGTCGACGGCGCCATCGATGATGATATGTGCAACATGAATACCTTTAGACGCGAGCTCTGCGTTGAGCGTCTGGCAAAGCATACGGCGGCCTCCCATCGCAGCCGCATGGGAGTGCTGCCCCGCGTTGCCGCGCATCGCAGCGGTCGCTGAGGTCACCAAGAGCACACCCTTACCACGATCTTCCATAAATGGGCTCACGGCAGACGCGAGCCGGAACAGCCCAAAGGTCCCCATACGCCAACCCATCTCGAACGCCTTATAACTAGTTCCCGACAACGTTCTGTCGCCAATTTGCGCCCCCAGGTTATACACGGCAACTTCGATACCGCCGATATCGGACTCGATGGCGGCAACACGTTCTTCGATGGCACCATCGTCAACGGCATTAAGTAGAAATCCCGAGGCCGATCCGCCATCCGACTCTATCTCATCGACCATTCTGTCGAGCCCGCCCTGATCGGTTCGACGACAAAGGCATGCGTGGTAACCCTCGTTAGCAAAGCGTCGAGCCACCGTGCCGCCAATGCCCGCGCCAGCGCCTATGACCAAACAGACGGGTTTCATAATTGCTTTTCTCCTAGGTACCATACAGTCTGGCAAACGTATCGAATTTGTCCGGAAGATTGCTATAAGAAAGATACAAGAACGTTTCACTTAATGCAGATGGTCTTCCAAAACACACGGAGCAGCGCGCTGAGGAAAGCCGGTGACGGTCCGGCCAAGCCTCCCCAAAAGGGTGTACTACATTGGTTTCAGTGGTGGAGCCAGGCGGGATCGAACCGCCGACCTCTACAATGCCATTGTAGCGCTCTCCCAGCTGAGCTATGGCCCCAGAGAACGATCGCGGATCTTACGTGCGGGCCGATTCGAGTGTCAACGCAATCCCCGACCCTCACTTCACACCCGCGATATCCTTGATGTAATCGGCCTGTTCTCGTGTGATGGGTTCGAACTTCCCAAGAACGCATTTCGGTCCCACGCGACGCATACCCATGTTCATATCAATAAAAAAAATACGGTCGTGTTCACACACCTGTCGTGAGCGCTGTTCAACACCGATCAGATATTGTCGATATAGCTTTCCAGCGCATTGATCTCCATATTTCCAGTGGTTCAACCACGCGCGTGTTCTACCTCCATAAAAAATGACCCGGTGCTTATCGATCATCTCGATCTTGTCGTAGCGATGCGACCAAATGCAACGTTTTTTCTCGCCGTAGTCGTCGTCGTCCAAGGCTGTGTTAAGTATTTCCTGGACTTCGACGTCAATACGTTCGCGTCGTTCAGAAGCTGTTTCCTTTGCCGACGTTATGGCCGTGTGTACCGGCTCGTTTTCCTCGCTAGCCGCGGATACTCCCAGCGTAGTAAAGAGCGCCAACTGTAACCAGGCCGATGGGCGGGCCGGCGTCACCTAACCAGTTCCTGAAATGCGAGTTCTAATCGTCGCGTTTCCTTTTTTGAAAGCCCGCCCAACGCATCAATTGCTGTCCGAATACGCGTACGCGTTAGATCCGATCCGAGGAACACCATGGAATCGAACAGAGGTAGCGAAACCTCACGGCCGGATATAGCGATAAACAGCGGAAACAAGAAATCTCGAAATTTGACGTCCATGGCTTCCGCCAAGGATTTTAACTCAGCATAAAGGTCGTCCTTTTGCCAAACACGCACCCCGTCAAGTGTACGCAAGACATGATCAAGGATCGTTAAACAGGCCGCCCCGTCCAAACCCTTATGCGCAAAACTCGCTTGACTAATCTCCGTTCGTTCACCAAGAAGATAGTCGACCTGCGGAAGTAGATCGATGAACCGTTCCGTGCGTTCCTGAATTAACGGCACAAGCTCCATGAGCCTCTCCCGATTGACCGCCCAGTCAGCGACCCGATCCATGAAAGCCGACGACGACATGTCTCTTATGTACTGGCCATTCAACCAGTTCAATTTCTCCGTATCAAAAACGGGTGAACCCGCGGACATTCGATCGACATCAAAGACCTCGACCATCTCATCGAAACTAAAGATCTCACGTTCGTCAGGCATCGACCAGCCCATCAACGCAAGGTAGTTAAGTATGGCCTCGGGAAGGTATCCGCACCGACGGTAGTAATTGATGCTGGTCGGATTGCGACGTTTTGACATCTTCGTCTGATCTAGATTCCTCAACAGCGGGAGGTGGTAATGACTGGGCATTTCCCAGCCAAAGTACTGGTATAGGAGAACGTGTTTTGGTACCGAACTAATCCATTCTTCGCCACGTAACACGTGCGTGATGTCCATCTCATGATCATCCACGACAACCGCCAAGTGGTAGGTTGGGAAACCATCCGACTTAACGAGCACCTGCATGTCTACTTGCTGCCATGGGATCGTGATTGCACCCCGGAGTCCATCCTCGAAGGTGCACTCACCTTCATCAGGAACGCGTAACCGGATGACGTGACCTTCACCATTTTCGAGGCGACGAACCCTGTCAGCCTCATCCATACCGATGCAATAACCGTCGTAACGGGGGGTCTCACCCGCCGCCTGCTGTTTTCGGCGAAGTTCGGCTAAGCGATCCGTACTACAAAAGCAGTGGAACGCGTGTCCGCGCTCGACCAACTCGCGCGCATGTTTAGCGTAATGGTCCAGCCGTTCGCTTTGACGATACGGCCCACAAGAGCCGCCGATATCCGGCCCTTCGTCCCACTCAAGACCGATCCAACGAAGCGCGTTGAAAATCTCCAACTCCGATTCAGGCGTACTTCGGGCTTGATCCGTATCCTCGATGCGTAAAACAAACTGCCCCCCATGCTTTTTTGCGAAGGCACAATTGAATAGCGCCATATAGGCTGTACCAAGGTGCGGATCACCTGTAGGAGATGGAGCAACGCGCGTACGAACGGTCATGGAGCACTCACTCTACGTTCGGGGATTATACAACCGCTAAAGAAGGCGTTTGAGATTTACGTACTCGATATCGAGCACGGAAAATCTTGCTCAGGCCATTCCCACCGTGCGCCGGCTGTGAGCGCTGTGATCGGCAGAAACGCGATCGTTATCTGCTGTAACTAATTCCCACGAATCCGGACGCATTAATACCGCGCGTGCGAGTTCATTGTTTAGCGCATGACCCGACATATAGCCGTCAAATGCCCCCATCAGAGGCAAGCCCAGAAGATACAAGTCGCCAATAGCATCCAGCAACTTGTGTTTGGCAAACTCGTCGACATACCGCAGGCCTCCTTCATTCAAGACGCAGTCATCACTGATGCCCACCGCGTTCTCCAGGCTTGATCCCAAACAACGATCAATCGCGTGGGCTCGAGGTAATTCATCGATGAGGCCGAACGACCGCGCTTGACTCAATTCGTCGCAGTACGACTCACGAGTAAAGTCAAGTTCAACGCGCTTCGGGTACCTGTTGTAGACCGGGTGATCCGCAACGAACGTATACACGCCCTTAAATCCATCGTACGGAGAAAGCGTTGCTATCGCCTCGCCTTGAGAGACGGTGAGTTCCTGGGTTATGCGGATGAACTTCCGTGGAGCCGATTGGGCTCGCGCACCAACACCCTCTATAAGTTTGACAAATGGTCCAGCACTGCCGTCCATTATCGGAACTTCATCACCCGACAACTCGATCACCGCATTATCAATCGCAAGACCCCAGAACGCGGACATCAAGTGTTCTACCGTCGAGATATCGCTCCCTTCCTCGCTAATGCTAGTCGATAGCTGGGTACCAGAGACATTCTGAGCTAACGCGGCGACGGCGACGTCAGGGCAATCGGCTCGAATGAACCGAATGCCCGTGTTCGCCTCGGCAGGACGTAGCGTCATACGCACTTTGCTGCCGGAGTGCACGCCGATTCCGATGGCGTGCGCCGACTTCCTGAGCGTTCTCTGACGCTGCATTGGGTCACCCAATCAACTAGTCGCAACGCAATATACAACGAAAATCATATAAAATGAAAGAAAAATGGAGGAATGATGGAAACTTTTCGTTGAATTCGCTGAGTAAACCCACGAACTTGCACCCTTCCGTCATCGGAGAAATTCGGATGTAACCCGCGCACATTTCGATCAGAATAGCTCGCCGAGGGCTAAATCTGAGGTGGCGCCATCACTTGCGAAACTTAGCAAGCATTTGCAGACGATGGAGCGTTTTAAACTATAACTAATTGTTTCTATGACAAAAAACATGGGGAACCAGCAAGAATTCAGCTACAAACTTTTGTGTGTCGCGCCCATGATGGCTTGGACGGATCGACATTGCCGGACATTTCATCGTCTCATCGCGCCGCACGCGTGGCTCTATACCGAGATGGTTGTCGCCGACGCGATCTGTTTTGGTCGGGCGTCTCGATTACTCGAGCACGGCGATCACGAGCATCCGGTAGTACTGCAACTCGGTGGGAACGATCCGCACGTATTGTCCCAAGCCGCCGTCATAGCTGAAATAAATGGATTTGACGCGGTCAATCTCAATGTTGGTTGCCCGTCCGACCGAGTTCACCGAGGCGCTTTCGGCGCCTGCTTAATGCTGCAACCCAAACTGGTCGCCGAGTGCATCAACCACATGTGCGACGCGGTCTCGATTCCGGTGACCGTGAAATGCCGTCTCGGCATCGACGATCACGCGAGCTACGGAAAGTTGGCTGAATTCGTCGGATACGTGAGTGAGGCCGGCGCTCAACTATTTGTCGTGCATGCCCGTAAAGCGATTTTGACGGGTTTAAGTCCAGCACAAAACCGAGAGGTTCCGCCGCTTGACTACGGTCAGGTCAGACAACTGAACGCCGACTTCCCCTCCCTTTCGATCGTTCTGAATGGTGGCCTAAACGACAAGGCAACGGTGAAGGAGGTCCTCGGTTGGGCGGACGGTGTGATGATAGGCCGCGCCGCCTATCGACGCCCGGCTTTCCTTCGTGAACTCGACGCCGAGCTCTACCCGAGGAAACAGCTCGATAATTTCCAATCCCTTCTCAACCAGTACACGGCATACATGGAACGCGAACTAAGCCAAGGCACCCGGCTCCATGATATGACCCGACATCTACTTGGTCTCTTCAACGGATTGCCAGGCGCGCGCAAGTATCGGCGTTATTTGTCGGTACACGCGCGCCTAAAGGATGCAAGCGTAGATACGTTCGTTCGCGCGTGCGCCGAAGTAGAGCTCAAGGCCGCATAATGTTCGAACGCCTCAAAGGCGTGTTTGCCCGGGAACCGATATCCGACGTCGAGACCGTCAGCACCACCGTGCCACTCGCGGCCGCAATGCTCCTGCTTGAAGTCGCCTGGGCCGATCACGAACTCGAGGACAGGGAGCTAGCACAGGTCAAAGTCGCACTCGAATCCATGTACGAAATTGATCAAGACCAGGTCACGGAGATCATTGACCGCGCCCGCGCCGATCACCAAAAAAGCACCGGTGTTTTTCCTTTCACTCGATTACTCAATGAACGACTCGATCGTTCTGAACGCAAAGCACTGCTGGTCCATCTGTGGAAGGTCGCCAATTTCGAGGGCGACAAAGAGCATTATGAAGAACACGTAATCCGAAAAATCACTGACTTGCTCTATCTAAACCACTCCGACTTCATTGCCGCAAAACGAGAAGTTCAAAACAAAAACTGAGGTTAGCAGTTTATCCAACTGCCTTGGGGGAAGATGCACTAACGCAATCCAGCTTCCATTTCCAACGGTTCAAATTCTCCTTCCAGCCGTTTCTCTGAAACTTTTTCCCGTGCACCAACGGTCTGACTGAATAACGCGATCCTATATTCCTCCAATAGAAATCGAAGACGGACGATCGCCTCATCACTCCCGCCCACCTCGGCCAAACGCGCGTAACGAATTTGCCACGAGTCTATGATTTTAATGTTGGCTTCGTCCTTTCCGACTTTTCCTTGCAGGTGATCGATGCGGTAACGCATGCCGTCGAGGTATCGGATGAGATCGGGAAGTCTGTCATAGGGTGTCGTCGAGAGAAAATCGTCCGGGACCAGCCGTAACAACTGCTCTTCCAGATCGCGACGGGCGCGGGCAAAGGTTCTGGAGGACAGTTCACCGACTTCGCGTGCTGTATCAAAACGCCGGGCCAAAACGGCTCGTACCCGTACAATTAATTGGAAATAAGTTTCGACCAATCGTCCTCGCCGTTCTCTAAGGCGTTCCTCAAACGCGTCTCGGGTTCGAGGGACATCACGGCCGTCGAAGTAAGCGACCCAGGCTGTAGATAGCAGAATTTCATCGACGAGTTGATCTTGCATGCCAAGGGTCGCGTATTGCAGGAGCACCGTACTTTCTTTACCAATCTCCTTGCGGATGTAGCGGACGGACTGGCGCTCGCCGAGCAGAGCGAGTCGAGAAAGACCCTGCCGATTAGAGCGTTGTTGCTGTTTCTGATCGGATGCCAGACGAAAATCTACGCTGTCCTTCTTATCAACAAGTATCGGATACACCAACAGCTGCTCCCCGGATTCGTCTAAGACCGTTGACTCCGGCAGCCCCATATCTGGAAACACCGTGAGGCTCGACATTTCAAACTTTTCCCGCAAACCGCCGTCCATGCGTTCCTCAAGACGCGCGAGGACTCGAGACTTTAGCGATTCCACGTCTCTGTCTTGGTCAATCAGTCGGCGCTTGTTATCAAGCACTTTAACGTTCATGCACAGAAACGGCGCCAGTCGATCAATATTCCATTCGGATGCAGGAATCACGACATCAAAACGGTCTCGCAATGTTTGCGCGAACGCCATGAGGAAGCGTCCGCGACGGTACCGATCAGCGCGAACCAACGATGGCAAGATGGTCGCCACGCGATCCGGAACGGGTGCAAGTTGCTTACGCGTACGTTTTGGCAAAGCCTTGATGAGTTCAATGCACTTTTCTTCGAAAAAACCCGGCACCAGCCAATCGAGGGTATCTTGTTGTACTTTGGCGAGTAATCCCAATGGAACTTCGATCGAAACGCCGTCGTCATCGGCCCCCGGCGCGAAGCGATACCGGACGTTGACCGCTATGCCATCAATTTCAATTTCTGTGGGGAATTCGTCGTCTGCGGGAAAAAAATCGACTCGCTGTAATAGATCGTCTCGCGTCATCATTAGACGATCGCGATGGGCGGAATCGATGTTGCTATACCAGTCCTCGAAGGACCGGATACTGAGGGCTTCCGGTGGCAAGCGTTGCGCATAAAACGCGCATTGCGCGTCGTCGCTCGCGAGCAAATCGGTACGCCGGCCCTTTGCCTGTAGCTCCATAATCTCAGCCACCAGTTCTCGATTGTGATCAAGAAATGGCGTGTCAACCTGGGGGCTCGGCGCGACCAGTGCATTGCGGATAAAGAGTTGCCTGCAGATGGCAGGATCGATGCGACCGTACGGAACCCGGCGATTTTCGACCACCGACACGCCATAGACCACGGCACGTTCGCGGGCAATCACCTCGCCGCGTTTTTCATCCCACGTCGGCTCACTATACGTTCGGCGGATCAAGTGCGGTGACGCTTGCTCAATCCATCTGGCCTCCACCTGGGCATTACATCGCGCATAGGTCTGCTGAGTCTCCAAAATTTCCGCCGCTACGAGCCACTTCGGACGTTTCGAAGCTAGCACCGAACCTGGGAACACGCGAAACGTTAGGTTACGCGGACCTACATAGTTTCCTTTTTCGGTCTTCAAACCGATAAAACTAAGCGATCCGGCCAACAGGGCTCTGTGCACGCTCGCGTAGTTAGCCGCTTTTTTGTTTAAATGCAATCCGAGGTCCCGACACGCCAACAACAACTGACGGTGCACCGCACGCCATTCGCCCATCCGGTTAGGTGACAAAAAATTTTGTTCCAACGCTCGACGGTATCCGTTTCGGGTCGCGTCCTCGCGCACCGCGTTCGCCCACGACCATAGATTCACAAAACCGAGAAAATCGGATGCTTCATCAACAAACCGTTCATGCGCTTTGTCGGCCGCCGCTTGCCTATCCATGGGTCGTAGACGCGGGTCTTGGATGGCGAGCGCCGCAACGATGATCAACACTTCCGTCAAACTCCGGCGGTAATGCGCTTCGATCACCATACGGGCCAATCGGGGATCAACGGGCAACCGTGCCATCATTTTTCCTTTGTCGGTCAGTGCATCCTTGTCGAGCGCTTGTAACTCGTGCAACAAACGCACCGCGTCATTGATGGCTCGAGGATCGGGTGGGTCCATGAATGGGAACGTCCCGACATCTCCCAACCGAAATGCGCGCATCTGCAGGACCACGGCCGCTAGATTTGTGCGCCTAATTTCCGGGTCGGTGTAAGACGGGCGACTGTCATAGTCGGCTTCCTCATATAGTCGGTAACAGACGCCGGGCGCAACCCGACCACAACGACCCTGACGTTGGTCAGCACTCGCCTGGGAAATCGGCTCGATGGGCAATCGTTGAAGTTTGGAACGGAAGCTGTATCGGCTCAACCGAGCTTCACCCAAATCGACGACATAGCCGATGTTCGGGACGGTAATACTGGTTTCGGCGATATTTGTCGCTAAAACGATCCGTTGTTGTCTTCCCGGCTCGAAAATTCGTCGCTGCTCGCGCGGCGGCAACCGAGCGTATAGTGGCAAGACCTCGAATTGGTCACGAAATTGCCGGTTAATCCATCTCGACCAATCGAAAATGTCTCGTTCACCCGGGAGGAACATCAAGACGTCCCGCGACCCCTTCGTTTTTTCGACCCGAATTTCCGCCAAACAGGTTTGCAATGTCGCTTCAAGACTTTCGGTCGCCGGCCGGTATCTAGTCTCCACTGGGTATCCCCGACCTCTCACACTCACGATGGGCGCATCGGAGAAATGGTGGGAAAAGGCGTCAACGTCGATGGTCGCACTGGTAATCAACACCTTCAGGTCGCTACGATGCTCAAGTAATCGCTTTAGATACCCCAGCAAAAAATCGACGTTCAGACTACGCTCATGAGCCTCATCAATGATGATTGCGTCGTAGGCGTTAAGGTGGCGATCGGATCGTATTTCGTTCAACAACAGCCCGTCGGTCATGACCTTAATTAAGGTGTTTTCGTTCCACTTATCGTCGAAACGAACGGCATAACCAACTTCGTCGCCTAAGGAAACGGAGAGTTCGGTGGCAATGCGTTGCGCCACTGTCCTAGCAGCGAGACGTCTCGGCTGGGTATGACCGATCATGCCGCGCCTACCTAGGCCTGCCGCAAGGCAAGCTTTGGGGAGTTGTGTGGTTTTACCCGAACCCGTCTCTCCAGCGACAATGACCACGCGATGGGCACGGATTAGCTCAGCAATCGAATCGCAATGTTCGCTGATGGGTAGGTCCGCGGGATATGAAACCAACGGCACCGTCGATTCGCGGCGTGCGACTCGGTCACCGGACGCGGCCCAGCGGGTGTTTAGACGGTCACTAAGTTTTCCGGCTTGAATGGCACGAGCAATGACCTGCACATCTCGTGCCATCACGGAATCGGGATCGAATGCGCGGGCTTTGACCATGGCGCACAAGCAATCCTCTCGTCAGAAGATCGACACCGCCTTGTTATTTGGAGAGAAGATTCATGCCTTCTTCGAGGCCACGAATCGTCAGTGGAAACATGCGCCCATCAACCAATTCTTGAGTCATAGCAACAGACGTCGAGTACTCCCAGGTCTCTTGGGGCGTAGGATTAATCCACACGATCTTGTCGTACGACCCCATAAAACGCGACAGCCAAATGGCGCCCGCTTCTTCGTTCCAATGCTCGACGCTGCCGCCTGCATGGGTTATTTCGTAGGGTGCCATCGTTGCATCTCCCACAAACACAATTTTGTAGTCACCAGCGTATTTGTTGAGAATTTCCCAGGTGGGAATCCGTTCACTCATCCGTCGACGGTTGTCCTTCCACATGGACTCGTAAATAAAGTTATGGAAGTAATAACTATCGAGGTGCTTAAACTCGGTACGTGTCGCGGAAAAGAGCTCCTCACAGACTTTCACGTGGGCGTCCATCGAACCGCCGATGTCAAAAAATGTCAGTACCTTAATGGCGTTACGCCGCTCCGGACGAAACCGAATATCCAACACGCCGCCGTTGTGTGCGGTCTTATGAATCGTCGTGTCGATATCGAGCTCTTCCTCGCGCCCCGTCCGGGCAAACTTCCGCAATCGACGCAATGCCATCTTGATATTTCGCGTACCCAGTTCCACCGAGTCGTCCAGGTTCTTGTACTGTCGTTGGTCCCAAACCTTCTTCGCTTTCTTTCTCTTGCCTTTACCGAGACCTCCGGGACCGTTCCGCCCCTCGCGTTCCGCGTCACCCTCCTCACCATCTCTTCCTTTTTGGGCTTCTTCCTCCGCCTTCTTGGCTTCTTCTTCCTTTGCCTTCTGAAACGCTTCAATCAGTTTTTCTAGGCCGCCCAGCGATTCAAGCTGTTTCAATTCTTCAGGCGTGAGAGATTTTTCAAATTCACGACGCAGCCACTCGTCGGGTATCAGTGACTCAAGCATTCCGTGTAGGTCTTCAAGACCTTTGAAATACGCACTAAACGCCCGGTCGAACTTGTCGTAGTTCTTTTCGTCTTTGACCAGGCATGTCCGAGAAAGAAGGTAAAAGTCGTCAATACTCGCGTAGACCACGCGAAACTCCATAGCCCGCAGGAGATCCATAAGCTCGCGAATGGTTACGGGTAGTTTGTATTTACGCAGCGTGAGGAAAAAATTGATCAGCATTGTGTCTCATACCCCCTGCAGCTGCTGCTTCAGCCTCTGGTCACCCGCGACTATCGCGTCGATTCATAAACGCCAACCGCTCCAGCAAATGCACATCCTGCTCATTCTTCACCAACGCTCCGTACAGTGGTGGTATAGCTTTGCTCGGATCTCTGTTGGTGAGAATCTCATCAGGAATATCATCGGCCATGAGCAGCTTCAGCCAATCAATCAGTTCGGAAGTTGACGGTCTTTTCTTGAGCCCGGGAACCTTCCGAACGTCGAAAAAGATATCCATCGCTTCCTTCACTAGGTCATGCTTGATCTCCGGAAAATGCACCTCAACAATCTGCTGCATCGTCTCTCGATCCGGAAAATTAATGTAGTGGAAGAAACATCGCCTAAGAAAAGCGTCCGGCAATTCTTTCTCGTTGTTCGACGTGATGACAACGATTGGGCGGATTAAGGCAGAAATGGTTTCCTTCGTCTCGTACACGTAGAACTCCATACGATCGAGTTCCTGCAATAAATCGTTTGGAAATTCGATGTCCGCCTTATCAATCTCATCGATCAGCAGTACCACCTTCTCCTCTGAGGCAAATGCGTCCCACAATTTACCGCGCTTGATGTAGTTACGAATGTCCTGAACACGGTCGTCGCCGAGTTGCGAATCCCGAAGTCGGTTTACGGCATCGTACTCGTAGAGACCCTGACTCGCTTTGGTCTGCGATTTGATATGCCACTCAATCAGTGGCAGTTCAAGAGTGTTGGCAATCTCTTCAGCCAGCAAGGTCTTGCCCGTTCCCGGTTCGCCCTTCACGAGTAACGGCCGCTCGAGTTTTACGGCTGCATCGACTGCCATGGAGAGCTCATCGGTTGAAATATAAGTATCCGTACTATCAAAGATCATGCAGCGTCCCAAGACTTAACGTCAGTGGTTGAATGCTGAGGCAGCGCGTACTTTAGCCACGCGCCCAAGGCGACGCAACCGAAGAGAGCGCTTCACACCTTCTCTTTGTTCGATTTTGACGGCCTGGCGCGACTCGATCCGCTGCGCATTTGGCGTCGTACATAGAGACCGAAAAAAACAACGAAGGCGATCAGCGTAGGAAAGAATAGAACTGTCACTGGAGTGGTTGCATCCGCTTCCTGTTCCAAGAGTAGGCGGAAAAGGAGCGCAATGAACGCTGGCGCATATTCGCCTCCATTCAACTCAATAGGCGTCAAAGACCAAACTACGATAAGACTGGCGACCAAGCCCGCGAGCAACCCAAAACGACGCAACGACCGCCACACCAACCATGCAAGGACCATGCTCGCCGACGCTAAGATGAACCACGCGACGACATACGACATCATCTCAAACCCATTTGACGACCTGCCAGGCAAGATCGTTCGGGTGAACGTTCTTCTCGGACACGACATTTCCGTATACGCTGACACCCGCACGACGAATTTCGTCCCGATTCCCGGCAATGAGCGGGTGCCAGTCGTAGAGTGGACGACCCTCATCTATCAATCGATACGCACACGTGGCGGGCAACCAGGAGAGATCACCAACCGAATCCGCGTCGAGGTGTACGCAATCTTGAACCAGGTCGTGGCGGTCCGGGTAACGACTGCAACGGCAACTCTCCATTTCAAATAAGTGGCAAACTACCGACGTCGTACCAATGGCTCCGGTGTCCGAATCCTCGAAGCGAATCAAACAACATTGACCGCATCCGTCACACAACGATTCCCATTCCGTTCGATTCAGCTCCCCAAGTTTTTTGGTTTCCCAGAACGGCTCATCGTTCTCCACGTGCACGCTCCCCGTGGACTGGCGGAAGCTGCAGGTAATAGCCGTGATTCGCAATTGCCGCGAGAACTTTCTTGGCATCGACTCGCGCCAACGACCGGTTTGCCGCAAGCTTAAAACGCATGGCCTCAACCGGCGTCCCGAATCGGTTCAAAAGGTCCTGCGGTAACGACATCGGATCGAGCGCTTGGTCGACATACAAATACATATCAACGATGCGCTTACTGCGGTATACCGCAACGTCACGAACCGTCATTAACCAAGATGTCCTGAAAGGACTTGAAGAAACGAGTCTCCAACTAGTTCGTCGCGCCAACCGGCGAACCAAACGGGCAAAACTCGCCGGTCCTCATAATGACGTACGCACGCTTCCACGTCGCGTTTGCGTGCCAGTAGCTCAACTGCCATTCCCAATCGATTTGCGGCTTCTGACGCGATGTCCCGCAACATCTTGATGATTTTTCCCTGGTGCGAGGAAAACGGTCGGGGCAGCGGTTCAGGTGATTGTGTCGCTGATTTTCCCTCGTCGAACGCGTTAACGACTGCCTCTCCATATTCTCGGACGATTCCAGGCGGCAAGATCCCTTCCAAGATACGCGCACTGATACGTTCACTCTGCGCCAAACGCATCAAATGTGTATCCCAGACCGTTTTTGAACGCGGCACGTCTCGATCGCGCGCTTCGCGTTCTCGCCATGTGACGAGGATACGCAAGACGCTGAGTTGTTGTGGGTGCAGGCGCCAAGCACCTTTCAGGGTACGGTAATACTCTTCCGGAGGAACGATTGGTTGACCCAACGTCCGCAGCATCTCCTCAACAAACCAAGGGTACCGGTCCTGTTCTTCAAGACGCGCCCGAATCATTCGCCATAGTTCTGGTAGGTGTAAAACGTCGTCGACCGCGTATTTAAGTTGCGCCGCACTCAGCGGACGTTTAAGCCAATTCGATCGGGTCGATTGCTTTGCCAATTCAACGCCCAAGTAACGTTCCACCAAACCTGCGTAACTCATGCTGAATTCGGGTTCTAGAAATGCATGTGCTAATTGCGTATCCACCAAACCAAGCGGGCGGACGTCAAGGTGGTGTTGGAGCACTTCCAGATCTTCGGAACAGGCGTGCATGATCTTGGTTACCCGTGGATCAAGTAACGTGGTTCGTAGGCTCGAATAGTCCAGCCGCGCCTGCGCATCCACTAGCGTTATTTGGGCTCCTTGAGCCAGCTGGTACAACGCGGGGATCGGGTAAAACGTGTTGACGCGTATGAATTCAGTATCAATGCCGAGTACGTCACAACGCGCTCCAAGTGCCTGATCAAACGCTGCTTGGGTATTAACCAGATGTTCAGTCAATGCGTGTACGCCCGCGTAACGCATGCGTAATCGTCCCGCCATCGACATACTCGAGCTCTCCGCCTACCGGCACCCCGTGTGCAATACGGGTAACGGATACGCCCGTGCCGGACAAGGCTTCACTAATGTAATGTGCAGTCGCTTCTCCCTCAACCGTTGGGTTTGTCGCAAGAATCACTTCGCGTATTTCGGTTTCCAGCACTCGCTCTCGTAGCCGGTCGAGCCCGAGTTCAGCTGGACCGACACCATCGATCGGCGATAGACGTCCATGCAAAACGAAGTACTTACCTTCGTAACTGGCGGCCGACTCAATCGCCACGACGTCCGACGGTGATTCAACGACGCAAAGCACCGTGGCATCGCGTTTCAGGTTGCTACAAATCCCGCAGGACTCTGTTTCTGAAAGATTTCGACATACCCGACACTGACCTACATTCCGTACCGCATCGACAATCGCGCCGGCCAATGCGCCAGCACCCTCGCGATTTCGTTGCAATAGATGAAATGCCATTCGCGTCGCTGACTTGATGCCGATTCCGGGAAGTACCTGCAACGCGTCGATCAGTCGATCGATCAGTGGGCTTATTCGACTCAAAACGGTAGCTTTACACCTGGAGGCAGCCCAAGTCCCTGCGCCATCTCCGACATTTTTTGTTTTTGGGTTGCTTCAACACGTCGAACAGCGTCGTTGATCGCCGCGGCGATCAAGTCCTCTAACATATCGCGGTCCTCATCTAAAAGACTCGGGTCAATTTCGACTTTGTGCGCCTGATAGCGTCCCGAAAGCACCACCTTGACCATACCGCCACCGCTCTCACCCGTGACCTCCAATTCTCCCATCTTGTCTTGGGCTTCTTGCATACGCGACTGCATTTCCTGCGCCTGCTTCATCAGATCTTGCATGTTTTTCATAGAACCTCAGTCTGACAGCGGCTCCACCGCGTCTAATCGACCGTCAAATTCGTTCATCAATGATTGTACGTTCTCATCCTTACGCAACGCGGATTCGGCGACGTCGAGTCGTTCTTGCGCCAACCGCTGTTTACGCGCCGCGGGCGTTTCCTCGATCACCGTCCCCGTACTTACGACAACCTCGACGGGTTTGCCGATCCGTTTTGCAAAGATTTCTTCTAGATAGCCTTGCTGGGTATCGTTGTAGAGAGTGTCGTGACTTTCATCTAGCAGCAGCTCAACCCGTTCCTCGTTCAACGTAACGAGGTTGCTATGTTCTAGAATCATGGCAGTTACCCCCGTCGCGGGAAACTCTTCAATCCGCTCATGCCAAGGCGTACCGTTCGACACCGATCGACCACTCTCACTCGTCGCCGACGCCACTGACTTCACATCAGCGGCTTTCGTTTTCGGTTGCTTCTTCGTTCGTTGGGGTTTGACGGCGTTATCGTTTTTTTTCGTTACTGAGCGATTCCCACCAGACTCCTGCGGCGTCGGATCGATGCGTTCAGACGCGGGCTCGAAGTCGAGCAATCGAATCATTGTCATTTCAAACCCGACTTTAGGATCCGGCGCGTACTGCATATCTCGCCCACCCATCAGACACGTCTGATACGCTAATTGAATCCACTGCGAGGAGAAGCGTTCCGCAAATTTATCGAGATCGCCTTCCGGTTTCGTACCGGTCGCGTGTGCCATGGCCAGCTCGTGGAACGCTCGTTGAAGATTATCTAGTACGTCGGCAAGATCAGCCGCACGTGACGCGAGTTCATTGGAACACTTAAACAACGCTACGCGATCCCCGTCGGCGAGCGCCTCGAGCAAACGGGTCACCTCATCCGCGCGCACAGTGCCCAACATTTCGGCGACTCGATCCCCCACCAGCGAACCACCGCAGTACGAGACCGCTTGGTCGGCAATCGACAACGCATCACGTAGGCTGCCATCCGCAGCACGTGCAATCACGTTGAGGGATACGTCATCAGACTCGAACGACTCGTGGGTGAGTACGCTCCGGAGGTGTTCGCTAATAACGTCGGGGAGGATGTTCTTTAAGTTAAATTGCAGACACCTTGAAAGAACCGTCATCGGAACTTTTCGCGGTTCGGTGGTGGCTAACAAAAATTTTACGTGGGGCGGTGGCTCTTCAAGCGTCCTTAATAGCGCATTAAAGCTCGAGGTCGAGAGCATGTGTACCTCATCGATGAGGTACACCTTAAAGCGTCCGCGGGTCGGCAAATACTGAACGTTATTGAGCAAGTCCCGTGTGTCATCCACGCCGGTGCGCGATGCTGCATCGACCTCGATCAGATCGATAAACCGTCCTTCGATAATCTCCGTGCACGGTCCACATTCACCACAAGGAGAAGACGAAACGCCCCGTTCGCAATTCAGACAATTAGCCAGAATACGGGCAATCGTGGTTTTGCCGGTGCCTCGGGTACCCGCAAACAAGTACGCGTGGTGTAGACGGTCTTTGTCGAGCGCATTGACCAACGCGCGAACGGCATGTTCCTGACCCAAAACGTCATCAAAGGAACGTGGTCGGTACTTTCGAGCAAGGACCTGATAGCTCATGATCATCCATTCTAAGTCAGATCTTCGCGAGTCAACACGCAACGAATGAGATTACCCGTTGATTTTTCCATTATCGGTCATCGGGGTGCAGCCGGTATCGAACCCGAAAACACCTTGCGAGGGTTTAAGCGTGCACTGCAACTGCACGTGCATGCAGTCGAACTCGACATCTACACGATCGATAGTCAGCTCGTTGTCATCCACGACGATACCGTAGACCGAACCACCAACGGCACCGGTGAACTCGCAGATTTGTCATTCGAAAAACTGCGTCGCCTTGACGCTGGCATGGGCGAACGTGTCCCAACCCTAATCGAAGTTCTGGATTTCGTTCCTACTTCTGTCGGCGTCAACGTTGAGCTGAAAGGTCCTGGCACAGCAACTGCCACGACCGAGGTGCTCCGCCAGTACAACCACCCCCAATTGGTGTCATCGTTCGATCACGAGGAATTACGGCGCTTCGTGGCGGGTCGTTCCGGTATCCCCGTGGCACCCTTGTTCGGACGTTGGCGAGAAAATGGGCTCGAAGTAGCGCGTTCTCTAAGGGCCAGTGCTATTAATCTCGCGGACCGCATTGCGATTCCCGAACGCGTCACCGCTATCGTTGACGCGGGATTCGCGTGTTACGTGTTTACCGTTAATGACGTCCAACGCGCACGCGCTCTTAAAGAAATGGGCGCGTCCGGGGTCTTTACCGACCGTCCCGACCTCTTCGCTGAATTTACTCGAGTCGAATAAGCAACTACGCGCTGACGGGCGAATTGCCCGACAGTCGAGGGCCTCTATTGTGGAGCGCGAGCCGATATCACCCGGCAGGCGTGTGCTGAATCACCTCTGTTGGCGTACCTTCTGGTACGTCGTCTTCAGTGACCGCACGAAGAGCAATTTGATCATCGCCGTCTCAAAAACCGTGCGTGGTAACACAGAACTCGACGAGAATATCGTTAGGATCGGTCACGTAAATTGAGTGACACCAGCCATGATCAATCTCCGTTACCTCGTGGCCGCATGACAATAGCCTGTCCCGTTTTTCATGCAGGTCATCCACGGTCTCGGCACCGAACGAGATGTGGTTCGACCATGACGGCAAGCCCAGACGCTTTGAAATCGAGACTGATCGTTATCGTCAAGGCGCTCGTCGTGGGGTTCCCAAAAAGGGCATCAACTCACCATTTCCCGTGTCGTAAACGAAGTATTTAGCCCAACTACGCGGCATAGTCTGCTTGACCACCTTCGCAAGACGAAAACTCATGGCTTCGGTATAGAACGCGTGCGTCGCCGGCATATCCTTCGTAGTAATCGCTAGATGGTGAAACGACATGACGCTTTGCCCGTCTAAAGAAACGGGGAAAAATGTATCACGATCACGTCCTACTATCGGGTATATAAAACCGCTACGATAGCCGGCCATTCGACACTCAATGGTTTGTCGAGTCTATGGTGACCCACGCCGGTCCCCTCGCGACGAGATGTTGTGAACCCCGTCAGGCCTGGAAGGGAGCAGCGGCAGCAGCGGAATCGGGTGCCGGGGTGAGGCTGGTTGGGTCGCCACCCATATACTCATCCCATCCGGAGAGGTGTCCGAGCGGTCGAAGGAGCACGCCTGGAAAGTGTGTATACGGCAACGTATCGAGGGTTCGAATCCCTCCCTCTCCGCCAAATTAACTATCGTTAATCCTTTTTAATACAATGACTTAGTTATATTTATACCATTACGTATTTTTAGTAATGTAACAATAAACATCACATAGATAACTCATCATTGATATAATCCAACGCAGACCGAACGAGCCACTTATCTACGACGCGGGGTAGGCCTGCCGGGCTGATAAGTGGGGCAATGGTTCTGTTTCTTCGATCCTCCGAAACGGACCCGTGCGGCTAACCTAGGCGCGCGGGTTTTGTTTATGCGCGCTCTCCACAGAAGGAGAGATTTATGGAAACCAGAACCATTGTTCTGGATCTGGAACGCGCCAACGAAGACGGCATTCCAGCCACGCTCTCAACGCAACATCCCGTTGCTCGAGATGGTTATCAGGAGGTGTTATTGCACGAACCTGATGCAGTCAGTTTTCGTGGTGGTGGCTCTACCCTTCCATTATTAGTCGGACACCAATCGGGTGAACCGGCTATTGGTCGTGTCGACAACCTCCAGATCTGGGATCAAGAACTTAAAGGCGTCCTCCGCTTCGGCTCGTCACAGCGAGCA
>JAYGFA010000041.1:0-5736 GCA_046582115.1 Pseudomonadales bacterium
ACAATTCGTGAACCTGTTTTTCCCCAGTATTCGTCTTTAAGCAGTCGCTTGTACAGCTTGCCCGTCGGTAACCTTGGCAACTCTACGCGAAAGTCGACGCTTTTCGGACACTTGTAGTGTGCAATTCTTTTTCTAACGTACCCGAGTAATTCTTCCGCTAGATCTTCGTCGGGGTCTACGCCTGCTGCTGGCTGGACGATGGCCTTAACTTCCTCGCCCATTTCGGTGTTGGGAACGCCGATCACCGCCACGTCGGCGACTTTGTCGTGCATGATCATGGCGTCTTCGATTTCTTGAGGATAAATGTTGACTCCGCCGGAAATAATCATAAAAGTCACGCGGTCGGTGAGGTAGAGGTAGCCCTCTTCGTCGACATAACCAACGTCGCCAAGGGCGCTCCAGTTTGCGTGTTCGGGGTGTTGCGCTTCTCGAGTCTTGTCGGGGTCTTTGAGATATTCAAACGGCATCCTCTCCATTTCGAAATAAACGATGCCTGACTCGCCAACGGAGAGTTCGGTTCCTTCTTCGTTACATATATGAATGATGCCCAAGAGCGAACGCCCCACTGTTCCTGGATGGGCGAGCCATTCTTCTGGGCCGCAATGCGTAAACCCATTTAATTCGGTGCCGCCGTAGTACTCATAAATAATGGACCCCCACCAATCGAACATTTGCCGTTTGACCTCGAGCGGGCACGGCGCAGCCGCGTGGATGGCAACTTTGTGAGACGACAGGTCAAAGCCCGAGCGATCGCCCTCGGGAAGTTTGAGCATTCGGGTAAACATTGTTGGTACCCATTGGCTGTGGGTAACTTTGTAATCCTCAATAGCTTGTAGCGCTTGGATCGGATCAAAGCGGTGCATCATTACGACGGTGCCCCCCAAGGCTTGCGTGCCCGATGAAAAGCTAAGTGGAGCAGAGTGGTAGAGCGGGGCAGGTGAGAGGTAAACGACGTTTTCGTCGAACTGCCACAAGCCGCCGAGAAGGCCCCCGACCAAATTGTCAGCGCTGGAAATCAAGCCCTCGGGTAGTGGACGAAGGATTCCTTTTGGTCTCCCGGTGGTGCCAGAACTGTACAGCATGAATGTTCCCGCTGGTTCTTGCTCCAAGGGTTGAGCGGGATGCGCGTTGATGGCGTCTTCATAATCCTCGTAGCCCGCCAAGGATCCACCTGCGCACAGCCAGGTATGACAGTTTGGGGCGTACGCCTGCAGATCTGCGGCGACTTCCGCGACTCCGGTCGAGGTAATTAACACTTGTGATTCAGAGTTATCGACAATGTACCCGGCTTCCTCGGTCGTTAAGTAACGGTTCACCGAGGTGAAGTAGAGCCCGGATCGAAGTGCTGCCCACAACGCCTCGAAATAAGCCAGATTGTTTTCCATAAAGACAGACACGTGATCACCGTGTCTCAGACCGCGGTCCCACATCAGTTGAGCCAAACGGTTGGAACGATCGTTCAGCTCACCGTACGTTATGGTTGCGCCGTTTGCGGTATCGATGGCCGCCGGTTTATCGGGAAATATCTGCGCCCAGTGCCCCGGATACATAATCAGTCCTCCGCCCCGTTTTTGGAGGCTACCAACCTGTCGTGCCGCGCGTCCACAGTTAAGGGTTCGCAATCGTTCCAGCAGTGTCCTGGTCGAGTTCTTGCATTGCTTCGTCTGTGGTGAAGAACAGTTGACCGCTCAATTCTTCTGCAAACTCGGCGTCGACGAGCCGATCCATTACCGGGCCTTTTACTTCGGCGAGGTGCAGTTTGATCGATACCGAGCGCAGACTTTCATTGATTCGGCGCAGCATCTCGAGGCCCGAGGTATCGATGAAATTAATGGAGCTGCAAACAAGAAGGATGTGCCGTGCTTCGTGGTGGGTTTCGACGATTTTTAGGACGCGGTCTTCGACGCGATTGACGTTCGCGAAATAAAGACTTTCGTCTACCCGTACCGCAATGACCTCGGGCCAGGTTTCTACGTCGTGGCGTTCGATATTTCGAAAGTGGGTAGAGTTGCCGAGACGCCCAACGATCGTGATTTGGGGACGGCTCGAACGGCGTATGAAAAGAAGTATCGAGACACAGACGCCAGTCAAAAGGCCGGTTTCGACGCCGAACGCAAGGACACTGGCGAGTGTGACGATATGGGTCATAACGTCCAGCCGGTAGAAATGCCAGTGAAGTTTGAGGTCTTTAAAATCTAATAGTCCCACCACGGAGACAATGATGATTGCTGCCAGAGCGGCAAGGGGAAGTACTTGAAACAGTGGTGTAAGCCACAGCAGAGCAACCAGGATAACCACGGCAGAAGCTATGCTCGATACGGGGGTGCGACCCCCGGCGGCGTAGTTGACACTGGAGCGCGAAAAACTCCCGGCTACCGGATAGGCGCCCGTGAATGCCGCGCCCAAGTTGGCGGCGCCAAGCGCGATGAGTTCCTGATGACTGTTGACTCGTTTGCGTTGACGACTCGCTAACGTTGAGCCGACCGAAAAGCTCTCGACGTATGCGACGATGGCGATCAATGCCGCGGATGGGGCCAGATCGATCCATAGATCCAAGCGAAATGGCGGCGCCTTGATTGACGGTAAGCCTGCGGGAATATGGCCGACCGACGGCGTCTCAAATCCTGCAACCCATACAAGCAGAATACAGCCCAAAGCAACGAATATAGGCCCCGTGCGCGAGAGGGCGCTAGCCTCACGTAGCCCTTTCCGCAGTGGTAATAGGCGTTTGACGAGCGCGGGAAATAACCAGAGAACTAGCAGTGACGCTAAACCGATCCCGAATGTGAAAGCGTGAGCATGGGTAATCCTTCCTGCCATCGACGCAAAGTTGGTTAGCGGTCCCGCTGTGCTAATAGCTGGAATTCCCGTAAGCGCAGGAATTTGACTAATGATAATGAGAATAACCGCTCCGTTGATAAATCCGCCTATCACTGGACGACTTAAGATGTTGACGATCCCGCCGATTCGAAAGATCCGTAGAAGCCAGAGTAAGAGGCCGGCTTGCAAACATAGAACGGTGGCTATTCCAACGGGATCGTTGCCGTACTGGTCCGCATGATCATTAATCGCGTCTGCGACCATGAGCGCGGCAACTGCCACCGGTCCGACCACGAGCTGTCGCGAGGACCCAAGAAGCGCGTACAGAACCATCGGGAGCAGGCAGGCGTAAAGCCCAGCCTCCGGCGGGAGTCCGGCTAGAAATGCGTATGCGATCGCCTGCGGGACGGTGACAATCCCGACGACGAGTCCCGCGATGAGATCGTAGTTCAAGTCTTCTCGACGGTAACTGCCGATCACGCTAAGGAAAGGTACGTAGCGTGACCATCCTGTTGGTTGCTCTGGCATCCGTTCTTGCTCGATGGCGGGCCGGCATTGTAGCCTCGGGGGCGCTAGGTGTGGGAGTGAAAGCTATGGAAGTACGAGCGGCGGTGGCCAATGAGGCCGGGAAACCCTTGTCGGTTGAGACAGTGCGCCTCGACGGGCCAGGGCCCGGCGAGGTCCTTGTTGAAATTAGGGCGACTGGAATCTGTCACACCGACGCCTATACGTTGTCAGGAGCCGATCCCGAAGGGTTATTCCCCTCCATCATGGGGCACGAGGGCGCTGGTGTGGTGGTCGACATCGGAGCAGGTGTTACCAGCGTGGCCAACGGCGACCATGTGATTCCGCTGTACACCCCCGAATGTAGGGAGTGTGAATTTTGTCGATCCGGGAAAACAAATCTGTGCGGAGCCATTCGAGAGACGCAAGGACGGGGACTGATGCCCGATGGAACGTCGCGTTTTTCCCGTAATGGTGAAACGCTGTTCCATTACATGGGTACGTCGACTTTTTCGAATTACACGGTGCTACCCGAAATCGCGGTTGCTCGAATCCGCGAAGACGCACCCTTCGATAAGGTTTGCTACATCGGATGTGGAGTCACCACCGGGCTCGGGGCCGTTATGAATACGGCGAAAGTAGAACCAGGGTCGAGTGTTGCCGTATTCGGGCTTGGGGGTATTGGTCTTAATGTTATTCAAGGCGCACGCATTGTTGGCGCGGATCGCATTATCGGGATTGATGTCAACGCCGGTAAGCGACTTCTTGCAGAAAAATTTGGCATGACCGATTTCATAAATCCGATGGACGTGGATGATGTGGTCGCGTCCATCGTCGACCTCACGAACGGCGGTGTTGATTATTCTTTTGAGTGTATTGGTAAGGTTGAAGTCATGCGCCAGGCCCTTGAGTGTTGCCACAAGGGATGGGGTGAAAGCGTCATCATTGGTGTTGCGGCTTCAGGTGAGGAGATATCAACGCGACCTTTTCAGCTGGTTACGGGTCGTGTCTGGCGCGGCACGGCATTTGGTGGTGCACGGGGAAGGACTGACGTGCCAGGTATCGTTGATTGGTACATGGACGGCAAGATCAATATTGACGATTTGATTACTCACACGATGGCTTTGGACGACATCAATCAAGCCTTCGAATTAATGCACGAAGGCAAATCAATTCGATCGGTGGTCACTTTCCCTTAATCGATTTTTCGAGATTATTTGGAGGAGGAATTTGTGGAACGAAAAGAATGGTTAGATCAGATTATTGAGGAGACGCTCGAGCCGGATCTTCCTATTTGCGATCCCCACCACCATCTTTGGGACTATCCCGAAAGTCGTTATCTACTTGATGACTTACTCGAAGACACCAACAGCGGACACAACGTGGTTTCAACGGTTTTTATGGAATGCGGCGCGATGTATAGGGCTGAAGGGCCAGAAGCTTTTAAGCCGGTCGGCGAGACCGAGTTTGTTAACGGCGTCGCGGCGATGAGCGCTAGCGGGCTGTATGGTGAAACGAGCGCGTGCGCATCGATCATCGGGTTTGCGGATCTTTCGTTAGGGTCCGCCGTTGGCGATGTTTTGGACGCGCATATGGCCGCAAGCGGGCGGTTTCGTGGCATTCGGCATGCAACGGGTTGGGATGCCAGCGACGATGTCCGCAATTCTCACACGTCCCCATCAGAGAAGCTTCTTGGAGACGAAGTGTTTCGCGAGGGTTTTGCCGAATTGGGAAAGCGCGGCCTCACCTTTGACGCCTGGTTATATCATTCGCAGATTGACGAACTTACCGAACTCGCTCACGCGTTCCCGGAACAACCGATCGTTTTTGATCATTTTGGCGGTCCATTGGGCATCGGTCCCTATCAGGGCAAGCGCGATGAAATCATTTCATCATGGAAAGGGGCGGTGACTGAGCTCGCACGATGCGAAAACGTTGTTGCCAAGTTGGGCGGATTGGTGATGCCGATCAATGGATTTGGGTTCCATAAGGCAGCTGAACCGGCAACGTCGGAAGCGTTAGAGTCAATCACGCGAGATTACTATTTCCACATGATTGAACAGTTTGGTGTGGAACGGTGCATGTTCGAAAGTAATTTTCCGGTGGACAAAGCGAGTTGCTCGTACAACGTGTTGTGGAACTCGTTCAAACGTATTGCGGCGGGTTTTTCGGCCGAAGAAAAGTCGGATCTATTTCACGACACCGCGGCGCGGATCTATACGGTTACTGTATGAGTCGTGTGGGAGACGTCTTAGAAGCTGAGCACATTAGATAAATAGTAGACAAGTCGGAGTGGGGACGCCTGCTATCCGTGCAACTTCCGTGGGGCGACGGTCAACAACGGGATAAACTGCGACGTTGTCTGATTGTTGGTTCGCGACCAAGAGCCACTTTCGTGTCGGGTCGAAACAG
>JAYGFA010000074.1:0-4014 GCA_046582115.1 Pseudomonadales bacterium
CCGAGACCAACACTGGCTCAAGTTGCCGATCACATCGATTACATTCGCGATGTCGCGGGGATCGACCACATCGGAATCGGTGCCGATTACGATGGTATGCCGCCGGGCCCTGTCGGTCTCGAGGATGTCTCGACCTATCCGGCACTTCTCGTCGAGTTGCTCAAGCGCAGCTACAGCGATAACGATATCGCAAAGATTGCTGGCGGAAATATTTTGCGCGTAATGCGAGACGTCGAGTTAGCAGCCGAACGCATCGCGAAGCAACGGCCACCCTCTACGGTCACAATCCACGACTTCGATTAGCGCTCTTGTTTGCGGTATCGGCTGAGACGGGATTGCACTTGGTTCGTAAATTTTCGATCATCGGCGCCCAGTTTCAGTGCGATTTCGCCATAGCGTAGCGCTTGCTCGAAGTCGTTATTTGCTGCAAACGCGATTGCCAACAAGTCTGCAACGATAGGGTCGGTCGGGCGGGAACCATATAAACGTTTCGCTACAGCAATTGCCCTGTGTGCATCGCGCACGGAAGGTTGTTGAGAGGTAGCCAGTAATCTGATCAACGTGGTCGCGGTCGGTTTATTGTTGGGTTCCAAATCCATTGCCTGCTGTAACACTTGGGACGCGTTGGCATCCCGGCCTAGGCGGAGCCAGCCAAGAGCAATGTTGAAAAGCAGAGGCGCGTTGTCGGGCTGGGTACGCTCAAGCCGTTGCCAGACGTCGATAGCGTCTTGGAATTTTCCCATCGCTGCATAGGTGGTGCCGAGATTCATGTAGGCCTGGGTTAACGCCGGATCCGATGAAAGTGCATCACTAAAATGCCGTGTGGCTTCCGAGTATTTACGTTGGCGATATCGAAGAACACCAAAGTTAAAGTGCGCGTGGCCGTAGTAGGGATCGAGTTCGATGGCACGAGTCAGTGCGTTTTGCGCGATGTCGAACCGGCCCGTCTCCATCAACGCAAGGCTTTGATTACTCAACATTTCGACATTATTAGGATTTAGTTTGAGACCTTGGTCGAAATAATCTAAAGCCTCATCGTATTTCCCTTGCCGTGCGAGAACATTTGCCAGGTTGCCGTAATCAAAAGCCAGGCCGGGTCGGCGAACGAGGACCAGTCGAAATGCCGACTCGGCACCGGCGTAGTCTCCCAACTCGGTCAAGCGTTTTCCCCGCGCAACGTACGAGCCGGCGTTTACCGCAAGGTTAAGCATTGCTTCAACGACTGGTGCGGCGGGATATGTCGCCTGCGGGTACATGCGTGCCAACAATTCCGATAGCCTCGCGGCCTCGACGTTGCCTTGCCGCATGTGAACCTGGGCGAGAAGGGTGTAAATCTCGCGATGTTGTGGGTCGAATTGTCGAGTGGTCTCGAGGTCTTTCGCAGCGTCAAGAAGTTGATTGTTGATGAAAGCGATCCGAGCGCGTCCGATGTAAGCGAATCCTTGTTGCCTGTCCATCGCGATAGCCTCGTTATAGAGACCGTTCGCTTGCTCGTATTCGCCACGCCGGGCCATCAGGTCAGCGTACGCAATCGAAAGAGCATAGTCGGTGGTGTTCAGGGTGAATGCCGCTTGGTAATGACGCGCCGCTTTGACCCGATCGGAATTTTTAAGTGCGTCGGCGGCGAGGTAGGGCCATCGATAATTATCGGGGTCGCGCATTGCTGCTTGCTCGTAACATGGGACGGCCGCGGCTCTTAGGCCATGTGCATGGGACACCATGCCGAGGCGGCCCCAGGCTTCCGCCGAATCGAGATTCTCCTCGAGAAATTCCAGAGTTACTTGGATGAGGTTCGCGACGGCGGCTTCCATGTGCGTGGTCTCAATCTGGGGTACTTCGGAACCCCTGATTGGCACGGTTAGAAACAGCAGAGAAACGATGGGGTAGATATAGCGCCTGTGATGAAGTGGACTTCTCAATTGGATACCTCGATGGGCGATCCGTGGTTTTTCGACAAGACGACGAATTGGTCGCGGGTCACGCCCGGAAATCGCTCGTCATAGCCGTCAGGCCAGGTGACGATAATTTCGTCGACGGCTGTCGCGTCTCCAAGACCGAAGTGTACGGTTGCATCGTGGCTTGATAGGTAGCTGTCCGAGTGGATCACGGGCCGAATCTGCCATATTCCTCCGACCTTGATCTGAACGCGCGCACCGATAGCGTCTCGATTCAATGTCGGATCCAGTAATCGTAGCTTTAGCCAACCCCCTTGGTCGGGGATTGAGTTTCGATACAGTCGAGCTGGTCCGTTTGAGTTCGTAATCAGGATATCGAGATCGCCGTCCCCATCGATATCGCCCGTTAGTAAACCGCGGCTGACGGCAAGATCGTTGCAGAAAGGGTTCGACACGGTGCAAAAGTCGGCAAACTTACCGCTCCCCAAATTGATCATGAGGTGATTCAGTTCTGAATAGTCATGATGGAATTTATCTAATAATTTAGCGCCCGAACTGGTCGCATTCCCAGGTTCTTTGCGTACTCTTCCGTTGGCGATTGCGATGTCGAGCGTTCCATCCTGATCGGCATCAAACAACGAAACGCCAAAACCGGTGTAGGGAATACTGGGTCTGCCAAGACCCGACTGGGTGGTGCCATCCACGAATACGTGATCGTGGGTGCTCAAATAGAGAGTATTCGTTTCCCCGTCAAGGTGTGTCAGTAACAAGTCCAATCGGTGATCGGCGTTTACGTCGCCAAGTGCGATGCCCATGCTCGCTTCCGTGTCGCCAAAGAGGTTGACGGCAACGCCTAACGCAATGCCGTGTTCGTCAAAGGTCCCGTTCCCTCGGTTAATCCAAAGATGATTTGGTTCCCCATCGTTGGCGACGAAAAAGTCGTCATGGTGATCGCCATTGAAGTCAAAACAAACGACACCGAGTGCATTGTTGATTTTTACGGAAATCCCAGAATCCTCACCGATGGAAGTGAAGGTACCGTCGCCGTTGTTTCGGTAGAGCTGATCGGCTTCGCCTCGGTAGGCGTTAGGGGCGCAATAGTCGATAGCGCCCGATGCGTCGGCGCAGGCTTGTAGTGGTCGTTGAGTAACATATGTCGCGACGTACAGATCTAAGTAACCGTCCTCATCGATGTCACAGAAGGTCGCCGAGCTGGACCATCGATCCCCTCGGATTCCGGCGTCGGTTGTTACATCGGTAAATGTCTTATCGCCGTTATCAAGGTAGAGCCGGTCGCTGTCGAAGTTCGACACGTAAATGTCGAGGTCACCGTCGTTATCGATGTCGCCCAAAGCACTACCCATCCCAAAACCCGCGTCGTCAAGTCCGGTTGTTTCACTGACATCCTCGTACGAGCCGTCGGCATTTCGTTCGAACATCCGATTTCTTGAATTGCTTAGGTCACTCGTTAGGTTCCCACCATTGACAAGATAGATATCAAGATCGCCGTCATTGTCGTAATCAAATAGTGCGCCACCAGAACCCATGATTTCAGGCAAGAGATAGCGGCCTTCGACGCCCGATGTGTGTCGAAAATTTAGCCTTGTCTCCAGCGTGATGTCGTCGAATCGGTGATTCGTGGGATTGCTATCCCCATTGTGGCAAGCGTCAAGAAATAAGGATAAGCAAAGTATTAAGGAGAAAGCTTTGATTGGCATGGCGGCTAATGCGATGGACTCAATCCGACGGACGGATGCGAGCGTAACTTGACATAATACCTTTCCATAGCGAGTCTCATCGACGGTACTGTGATCTTTAGTCCGACGACCATTGACCAGTACTGGTCGAACGTAGTCGGTCGCCAGAGGGCGCGTTCAGCTGCTATTGGATCGATCCGTTTAGCCCCCAACCTAATCTTACGCACCGCGTTATCTGGTGAACAACTAACCTATTGGGGGTAGGAATTGTCGCGAGAACCATAGGTCGAGCACGTGTCTCTTTACGAAGTGCCTCACAGCTCGCTTTGGTGGATAAGTTCGCTGGACTCGGATACCTCTTCATCCTAGTCTGCCTCCAGACTCCAAACGTATTGCCTAGTTTCGACGACAAGACCATCACA
>JAYGFA010000012.1:0-11139 GCA_046582115.1 Pseudomonadales bacterium
GAAGAAAATGTTTCGTAGTCCTTGTCTACTTGCATGATGTCGCTATAGCGCGTAATCGACCAATAAGGTCCGTACGGACTGTCGTCGCAGTAGTGAACGGGATCGCGGGTACGCAACATCTCGAGCAACTCGAGGATGTCGCCGTTGAAAAACAGCTTGGGGTCAGCTACGTGAACCGAGTGTAGTGAATCCTGGCTCTGTACCTCGCTCATTCAATCCTCGATGTCCGGTTCGGATGTGAGATCGTAGCACCGCCAAGTCCTGATTGGATCCGTACCGACGAAGCAGCATGGCTAACTCGCGAAGTGCGCACTAACGCTCGATAAGGCAATTAGAGGTAGCGATGTCTAGTGTAAGCTACTTGGTCAGGACACTTTCAGGCAAAACCATGCTCGACACTTCCATCGCACGGTCGGTCATCGATCACGCCATCTCGCTGGGTGCGGATTTCGCCGAGCTCTTCATCGAGAGAAATCAGGTGAACAATATCAGTACGCTCAGCAGCGAGGTGCAGGCCGTACAATCCGGTATCGACTTCGGTATCGGTATTCGTGTCGTCTACGGCACAAAGGTGCTATACGGCTTCACGAATAGGACTGAAAGTGACGAGCTTCGCCGAATTGTCACTGAGCTGAGTGCGAAGGATCTTCGGGATCCAGGGATCACGGCCGCCAGCTTCGATTTCTCCACGCCGCGCGACATTCACCATGCCGAGCGAACACTCAGTGAGGGATCTGAAGTCGAGAGCAAAGTTGCATACCTGTTAAAAGCGGATCGGGTCGCGCGTGCAGCCAGCAATATGATTTCGCAGACGCGTGGTGGCTGTTTACAACGGGAGCAGACAGTCGAGATCTTCACCAGCGAAGGCCTTCATACGTCCGATATCCGGAACTACATCCGTGCCAGTCTGAGTGCCATCGCCTCCAACGGATCGGAGCAAGCGACCGGTTCATTCAACGATGGTGGTTTGGTCGGTTGGGAAATTCAGGAAGCCATCGATGCAGAGAGGACGGGCGGTGAGGCGGCGCGTCAGGCATTAGTCAATCTATCGGCGAAAGCCTGTCCGTCCGGTCGAATGCCCGTCGTGATCGGCCCTGGTTTCGGCGGCGTCATTTTTCATGAAGCGTGCGGGCATCTCTTGGAGACGACATCAGTCGCGAAAAAAGCCTCAGTTTTCCACGACAAGATGGGTGAGCTGATCGCAAACTCCGTCGTCAACGCCGTGGACGACGGTACCATCGCGAAGGAGTGGGGCTCGATCAACATTGATGACGAAGGCCTGCCAACACAGCGTACCCAGCTCATCAAGGACGGGCGGCTGACGAACTTCCTCGCTGATCGGGTCGGTGCGCAGCAGACGGGCTACGACCGAACCGGCTCCGGAAGGCGCCAGTCCTATAAATTTGCACCGGCGTCGCGCATGCGCAACACGTTCATAGAGCCAGGAGACGCCGAACTGGACGAGATGATTGCCTCGATCGATCGCGGTATTTACGCGTCGCACATGGGTGGTGGCTCAGTGCAACCGGGTACCGGTGAGTTCAACTTTGCCGTCACTGAGGGTTACTACGTTGAGAAGGGCAAGGTGCAGTACCCCGTGAAGGCCGCCACGCTAATCAGTACGGGGCCTGCCGTGCTCAATGAAATCTCCATGGTGGGTAAGGACTTCGCACTGGCGTGTGGTATGTGCGGGTCTGTGTCAGGAGCCGTGCCCACGACGGTCGGACAACCCTCACTCAAAGTCGATGACATCCTGGTCGGAGGCAACGCCTGATGGAAGTAGCCGACCGAGTATTGAAATGGGTCACGGATGCCGGTGCCAAGGGTGACCTCATGGTAGCCCAAGGCAGGTCTCTATCGTTGAAAGCGCGCGACGGTGAGCTCGAAGAGCACAAGGTCAGCTCGAGCCAGG
This sequence comes from Pseudomonadales bacterium, assembly GCA_046582115.1. GTDB lineage: Bacteria > Pseudomonadota > Gammaproteobacteria > Pseudomonadales > Azotimanducaceae > UBA11889. Next base: position 1,913 of record JAYGFA010000012.1, read on the forward strand.
TATTCGGTGTACGTGTCATCAAGGACGACAAAGCCGGTGTTGCGTACAGCGAGGCGGCTGATAACGCTGCCCTGCGATTGATGGTGGATCAGGCGCTGGTCAACGCGAGTTATGCGCGCACGGATTCAAATGAGCAGATTCCGGACACGGCGATCACGCTTACCACAGACGACGCCTTGTTGGCGCCGACCGACGACGTCTCGGTGGAAGAGAAGATCGATGCTGTGCTTCGGCTAGAACGGGAACTCGCGGGTCGCGACAAGGTCAAGAACGTTCCCTATAACGGCGTGTCGGACGTGACGTCCGCGCTACATATCTTTTCTACCGCAGGACTAAAAGCGGTATCCCGAGTCCGCGCGTGTTTCTCGCAGGCAGCGGCACTGGTCGAAGACGGCGATAAGAACGTCATGGAGGGCTGGGGGCAAGGCGCACGGCGTTTCGACGAACTCGATATCGACAACATCGTCGAGACTGCCCACGCCAACTGCCTTGCATTACTCCACGGTGAAGCGGTCCCAACGGGGCACTACGACGTGATCTTCGATGCGCAGTGCCAACCGACCATGTTCTCGACGTTTTCGATGATGTTCTCCGGTAAGGCGGCGAAGGACGGAATTAACCCAATGCGCGACAAAGTCGGCCAGGCCGTTGCTGACCAAAGGCTCAACCTCTTTGATTCTCCGCTGATGGACGACGGATTCGGCTACGCACTGTTCGACGATGAAGGCAGTCCGACGGCACGCACACCGCTCATTGCCAGCGGAAATCTCGAAACACTCATCCATAACAGTGCGACGGCCGCTCACTTCGGGCTCCAAACGACGGGCAACGGCGCACGTTCACCGCGATCGACGCTTGAGGTGCAGCTGCATCAACTCGAAATAGGCCCAGGAGACGCGGACGATGACGCACTAACCGCCGGCGAATACCTGGAGCTGACCGATCTCACGGGTACCCACTCAGGTGCCAACGCCGTGGCGGGTGATTTTAGTTTTGGCGCGTCTGGTTTCTTGTGCCGAGACGGGGAGCGCATCCAGCCCGTACGCAATGTCACCGTCGCCGGCAATTTCTACGAGATGCTGAAAAAGATCGGTCTTATCGGCAAAGACCGACGTTGGGACATGAACCGACATGCATTCATGCCATCCATTCGGTTCTCTGACATCGCAATTTCGGGATAATCGAGCGAGCTAAGATCAGCGCCTGGATCTTTTACAGGCACGCCAAAATCCGACGATGTCGTATTTGCCCGCGTCCTTTGCGAGAAAGTCCTAACGCCCCAATAGCTGTGCCATATCGTCGCCGTACTCTTCGACTAAGCGATCGCCAGTCGCATCGTCATATGTTTCCATCTGCCTCGCCATCAGCCGGGTGTACGAGATGTGCAGCACCACCCTTTCGCCTTCTGTACGGCGCGGCCAATTGCCGTGCCACGTCCGACCGTCCCAAATATCCACAGATCCTGCGGAACACTCGAGCTACATTTTCGCGGACTATTATGAGTCACCGGACCCGATCAATCTTGCACGTATCGACTGGGAGCACTCCGGTATTCGCCAGAATATTTAGCCCTTCGAGAACAGAAGTGCGGTCGTATCGTACCGCTAATAACCTCGTGAAGTTCGTCAGGAAGCATTGTAACTGGGGCACCACGTCATGGGTCGCCACACCCTCTTTCTGCAATTGGATGCGAATCCACCTCGAGTTCCACGTCTACTCGGCGGATTCACCATGACGTCTGTCGAAGTCAGTAACAGTTTCCGGTACGAGAGGTAGCGCTCGTATTGTTGGTCATCCAGAACGGCATGCATCTTCGTGTCCATTTTTCGCGCATGTCGACTTCGAGCCTGCTTAATCCGACGCGGAATGTCGTCTTTCTGCTGCTTCATCATGGAAACGTACTCGGTGGTCAGACCATCGAGAAACCCTCCAACCGCCTCCCGGAAAACACCCTGCTGGGTCACTGTCATCTTGATGGCCATGGACGCTTCCAGAACTTGGGGTTGCAACCATGGCGGGCCCCCTCGTTCCGCCACTTCTTCTGCGGTTAACGACCCTGAGCCCATGAAGCAACAAGAAAGACACGCTAATAGTAGTCGGCGCATGCCCGAAGCATACTGGAAATAAGGGATAACCCAACTTAATCAACCTAGTGAGAGTTAGTCATGGCAGACACATTGGGTTTTGATCCGGTACGCATCGAACGACTGCGTAGCCCCGAACGCCTCAAGTATTTTCACCCCGAGCGAATCTGGGAGGTCCTCCAACCCGCCCCTGATTGCACTTTGATAGATATTGGGGCCGGCGTTGGTTTCCTCACCATACCCTTTGCTGAAAAATTCCCTCACGCCAAGGTTTTTGGATGCGACATACTCGAAGGTATGGTCCGGTTATTGCACGAGGACGCCAACCAACGCGGCCTTGATAATCTCGAAGTACTGCTCATGTCACCAAACCTCGTCGACCTAGATGATGACGTTGCTGACCTTATTGTGATGGGTCAAGTCCACCATGAACTCGATGCACCAGAGCCCCTTCTGGCCGAGTGTAAGCGCTTATTGAAGTGGCACGGCACAATCGCGATCGTCGATTGGGCTGACGAAGAAAACGGGAAAAGTCCTCCTGTAGGACGGCGTGTGCCTGTCGCCCGTATGCGCACCGAGATGCAGGATGCTGGCTTCCGCAGCATCGAAACCCACGACGTTTTCGAATACCACACTTTCATGACTGGGATCGCGTAACTAAACCCACCTATGGGTGGTACTCGTGTCGCACCACCAGACTCTCCCACAGATCTATAAAGCCACGTTCAGCCCGCCGTCGATGGCATTTAGATCTTCCGCAACCGGATCCTCGTCGGCGTCCGGCTTACCGCCAGAGGAATCCAAGGCCCGTCGTCCGATATCTCTTCATGAACGTCGGCTGGAGCGTGATTCCAGCTTCCTGGAACTTCAAACCTAACGCGATATGGCGCGGGTCGTTGCTATGTTTTTCCATCGCCGCCATGTCGGCACACGCCATCACGAACAACAGGTCGCCGGACTTGATGTCGGCACGATCGCTATCGGCAATGGCGAAGCCGCCACTGTAAATGAGCGTATCCGGCTCGTTCACGGCGCAATAATCAGCGTGTCCGCTTGATAGCTCGATGAACTTATCGCGAGTTGCTTCGTTCGTGAAACGCATACCAAGCACCACCAGAATGACGCCTTCGGACGTCGGAGCATCCCTACGCTCGGGGCATGACCACCAACCGTAGTTCGGGGCGTCGGTGAAGCTGCTGGCGTAGACCATCCGCTTGGTCATGTTGCGCTCCGCCATCGCGTCCATCAACGCCTTGTGTGCAGGGCGCTCCGAATGTGCCTTCAAGCTACGCTCGCCACGGGAGTAACGTTCGAAGATCAGCACTCCGTTCTCATCCTCAACGTTCACAGCCGCCGCGTAGGCGGTGGTTTCAGGCTCACCGTCGCGTGCATCCAGCGCACGCATGTTCCATTCAGCCAGCCACTCCGCCATAGAATTTCTATCGGGCCGGATCTGAAACTCGACGACGGTCGTCTGCGGTTCTTGGCTAATAATGACTCCTCCCTTATTCGCCTACCGGATAATCGAAAGGCTTCGAATCATTAAACCGGTTCAGTACGTTTCTCGTTAATCTCTCAATTTCATTGTCGTAGCCGTTATGGGATAGCGATCCCGTGTAAGAGATTGACCCAACGCTGAACACAGCGCCACCGGACGGTGTTTCAAAGAAAATCATGTCTGCTCTTACCTTTGAATCATCGGTTAAAGGATGAGTCATGTGAAACTCTTCCTTGACCCGCAGCATGCCTACTTTGTGGTTTTCCGATGTGGCCAGGATCAACGCGTGAAGGGGGGATCCGAGAGACTCGTCCCACCGGTCAATTTCCTCCCCAGCCGCCCCTCCTCCCTGTATACCAAAATCACCCCAAACGTCTGTTTGATCGACACCGTCTAAAATAAACGCCGCGCGTGGATCAGACGATCCTTCGCGAACTCTGTAATAGGTGCCTCCGTCAAATCCCTGTGCGGCAAACCCTATGCCCACCAATTCGTTGGGCGTGCCTCCCAATCGCCTCCACAATCCTCCGTATTGCCCATCAAATTGTTGGTAGTATTCTCCCGGGTTAGCGATCCAAGCCCTGGTACCGTCCTCGGCACGCCTGACCTCAATAATCGCCGGGTTTTGCGAACAAAAAGCGATACGCCAATAAAAACCATTACCGCCCAAGTACATGAGTCGGCCAGACTGAGCGAGCCAATCCGAAAGTGCGCGTCGCATAGCCGTTGAATAATACTCAGGGTGACTGCCGGTTATGAGGACGCGATAACCTTCGATCGCATCATGACCCTCCAGGTGTAAGTCCTCATCCGTGACCACGTCAAATTCTTTCCCAATGGCGTCCAACCAAGCGGTTATATGAGTGTCGGCATTGAATGCCCACGTTGTTGTCTTAGGTCTGAAATTGAGTATGGGTCTAAGCCTCGACGAAAAATGAACACCGCTCCCATCAGCGTGATGTTCGTAAAGCGACAGTCCGACGTCTTTATGCGCGAACAGAAACGCCTGGTTAGCGTTGAAGATCCCTGGCTTTCCTAAGAGACCCTCGGAAAATCCAAGTCGTGCATTCGCGTACGCTAAATAGGTGGCCGACGGAACCAAATAGACAACGTCCGATCCGCGCCGACCCTTGGGTGCACGCACAAAAAAAGGAACATATTCCTCGGAATCTTCTTGGGTGATTTTGAATGCGTATTGTCCGCTTTTGAGGCTCTCCGGGACCGACCAACTTACTACGTCTCTCCAACCCGCGTCGGTCAAATCATCCTCGTGAAAGTGAATAGCAGCGTATTGCTCTGGCGCCTCCAAATGACTTTGGTGAGCACCATCCCAGGACGATCCCCGAACAGCCCGTGTCGGAGTCTGAAACAAAACACCGTCCCTGCCATTTCCCGAAGAATCCTTTATCACTTGCGTATCGATGCCTAGTGAGAAGTCCCAACTGGCGATACTTTCACTGTCCGAGAAAATCGAAGGAGCCTCCAAACGGCCGTTAAAACACTCTCTAGCAGTTTCCCTAGCCGCGAAGAACCAGTCACCGGCCCCAACAGGAATATCAATATCTTCGGTAGCAGTCCAAACAAGAAGTTTTTCAGCGGACCCCAACGGGAGTTTTTTTATAGTGAGTGTGACAGGCCGCCCAAACTCAAGGGAAACTCCATACCATCGATGTCGTTGAACGGGTATTTCCAAAAATATCTCCCTATCCGACGACGAAACGCCAAAACCATGCTGCGTGATATAGAGCCTGACTCCTGCCATATTGACGAGTGTTTGCGGTTCCTGTCGAAGGAGTGTTGGATAAACAAGAAGGTTCAACCGTCCTTCACTCAATTCAGGCATGGAGGCCACCGATCCGTACGAACCTAGCTCCAGCGGTTGAAACGGAACTTCGATCGCGTCACCCAAACTCGGCTCGATAATATTTTCGATAAGTCCAGTCCCGTGAGGCCTATCGTCGCCGCTGATCAGTTCCACTATTGATACTTGAGCCTTTCCCGGCGTGTAACTACTTAGCTTTAACGCTATTGACTCCCTCGGTCGCACAGATATCCGGTCGCAATACCCTATAACGTTTTTAATAAACCCGGCGGGAATTTCAGGATCAATACTCATCGCGATTCACCGTCTAACGTAATTCGGTACATCAATCGTCTGATCGTTACCATTCACGAATTTCTCATCTCGTATTTAGCTTCCTAACGTAAGATTGCCGAACTGCCGGGGTAATTTCACTCCACCAATTCCCCGTCCTAATAGAACTCCGTCTCAGTCAAGTTGCCGTCTTCGTCGAACCACTCCGTTCGAAGTGGTTGACCGTCCCTCAAGTACGTTCTATGTATCAGTTGATCGTTTTCGTCGAACTCATCGAGCCGTTGTTGCCCGTCTTCCCCCTCTGTCCATTTCTCCGTGGACAACCATTGACCGTCTTTATCGAAGTACTCCACAAGACCATTTCCGTTTGTGAAGGTTCCCTTCGACTCTAACTGACCATCATCGTAAAAATGCTCCCAGGGGCCATCTCGATGCCCGTCTTCATATGTTCCTGCCTCTCTTAACTGACCATTGTCGTAGAAAGTCTTGTAAGGACCATCAGGAGGCGTGGAATCACTGCTCGGAGAACACGAACCCAGAAGGAAGACACTGAGGAAGAGCGGGAGGGGTTTCATTAAATAGATTTTCCGTCTTCGTCGAAAATTAGTCGACCAGCACATAGATCACCGGCAAGTTGAACAGGCAGCCCCCAAAGCGAACTAGTCTGCTAGGAATCGGATCCTTCTGGCAGGGCATAAGCAATCACTCGCCCTCCTGTATCCGAAGTGCCCGGCACGGTCACCACAACATATTGGCGGCCGGTCTTCGGACTCACATAGCTCATGGGTGTGGCTTCCGACGCTCCACGCAGCTCCCCCTGCCAGATCACTTCGCCGGTCAGCGCATTAATCGCGCGCAACCGTCCATCTATCACGCCACCATTAAAGATCAAACCACCAGCCGTGATGAAAGAGCCCGCCGCATAAGGAAAGCCTAGATTGAGCGGTCCCATGCCTCGTCGCCAGACAATCTGCTGCGTGGTGAGGTCCACCACCGCAATTTCTCCGTAGGGCGGTTTGAGGCAGGGCAAGCCTAGTGGTGAAGTAAACATCGCCACCCGTGCTGCAAACGGTGTACCTCGCTGTGGACCACCGACGCCATAGGCAGGCGAAATGCCCTCCCTGGAAGCCTCAAGACCTTCTTCTCGTGGGATCATGTGAATGACCCAGGCGAGATGCAGGTTGTTCACCACCATTAGCTGACGCTCTTCATCGACAGCCACGCTACCCCAGTTCATGCCACCAGCCGGTCCGGGATAATGCAGCGTTCCCTGGACGGACGGTGGGGTCATTGGGCCATCATAGCGAAGGCCATAAAACGCTTTACGACAGGCGATCTGATCGAACGGGGAGATCCCAAACAGATCCCGTTCACGTACGACCGGGTGCGCAAAGGACGGCATACCAGTAGAGAACGGCTGCGTGGCGCTGGATCTTTCATTAGGCAAGTCCGTCTGTGCTACATCTCGCTCGGTGACTTCGGTCAGCGGCTCACCGGTCGCTCGATCCAGCACAAAGAGCTCACCCCGTTTTGTAGGAACGATCACCGCTTTGCGTTTAACCCCATCAAGATTCAAGTCAACTAGTGTGGGTTGCGACGGGACGTCGTAATCCCAGATGTCGTGGTGGGTGGTCTGAAAGTGCCAGCGTGTCAGCCCGGTCTTCGCGTCGATCGCAACGATGGAGCTGGCATATTTGTCCATGACCTCCGTACGGTGCCCGCCGAAGTAGTCGGGCGTGGCATTCCCCGTGGGTACATAAACCAGGCCAAGTTCGTCATCGGCCGACGTCAGGCTCCAGACATTGGGGGTCCCTCGGGTGTAGAAACTGCCTTCGGGCGGCATGACCGTTTTGCCCTCGCGGCCGATATCCCAAGCCCACAACAATTGACCGGTGCGTGGATCATAACCACGAACAACACCAGACGGTTCCTCTGTTTCCTGATTGTCCAAGACCCAGCCGCCAACCACCAGGGCGCCACTGGCAACGGTAGGTGGTGAAGTAACGAAATAGTAGAGGGGTTTGACCTCGCCCATGCCAGCAAGCAGAGAGATCTGTCCGGCGCCACCGAACTCCTGGCAAGGCCCCCCTGTCGTCTTGTCCACCGCGATCATGCGTGCGTCTGTTGTGGCGGTATAGATCCGTTCAGCACAGTGCTCATGCTTGGGGCGCTCTGGGATGTGGTAGTAAGTCACGCCCCGGCAGTTGCCGAGGATGCCGAAGGGCGGTGTGTCGTTTTCGGGATCGAAACGCCAGCGTTCAACACCGGTGTCGGCGTCCAGCGCAAGCATGACGTTCTGGGCGGTACACAGGTATAGCCCGTCGTCGATCTGGATCGGTGTGCCGCTGAAGCGACCGACTCGGTTGGTATCGGCCTGCCAGACCCGCGTAAGTCCGCCAACGTTCGCCGTATTGATCTGTGCGTGGGGCACGTAGCGTGTGCCCGCATGGCTCGCGCCGTAGGCTTCCCAGTCTGAGGAGTTCTGCACGGGACCGTAGCGAGTATCTGCAATGGACCGAACGTCGCTACTCAGCAGGTTGAAGGTCATGGCCAATAGCACCGCGAAACTCGCTGCCGAGCAAACCTGTACCGTGCGTATACTGAAGAGCGCCGGCATATCACCGCCCCATAGCTGCCGCCGAATTCCAGGTGTGCAAAGGCTGAGCGCGAGTATGCCGATCAACCAGATGCGTGATCCCACCAACCAGAAATCGGGTCCTGCCTCGTAAACGGCCCAGGCGAGGGTCAAAAACAGTACCGCTGCAAACAGGAAAAATCCACGACGCTCCGCCCGCCACAAGTCGACCGCACTGAGCGACATCAGAATGCCTGCGCTGAAGTAGTAGGGCGTGCCGTTCATCAATGCCAGCTCCGCCCCCATCCAAACCATGGATAACCCGAGCACTCCGATCACGATTGCGGAGGTTCTTAACGCCCATTTACCTTTTACTAACATGCTTCCCTTACGTTGCTGTCTTGCCATACACCATCGGCATTAACTCCGGTAGGACAGACTAGACCATCACATCCACCAGGCTGTACCAACGATAGCCGAATAAGGATGCCATTCGATAAACCCGTAGCAAACCCAAGACCCATGACAGGAAACGGCTAATAGGACCCGCTGATCTCTGTCATCTCGTATAAGCCTGGGTACGCGCTGGGCGACGAATGCCATTCTTCACTTGACCTACAGTGACTGTGGAAACAAATTAGGACTATATTTCTTTCACATATAAAAGGAATTGGATGATGGACTCCGCCCCTTCCCTTGGGAGACTTGAGCACAACGACTGGAGAAAAGCTTGGGAGATACAAGCGTCTGGTCACTTAGCTTTTAATCGCAAACACGTCAATCTCGCTCCGCGTATTCAGTTATTGGCTCTCGTAGTGGTACTACTCGCATCCTCACTGCTCTACGCGCACGGTGGTGCCAACGCACCGAAGAACGTTGGCGATCGCGCCATCGAATTCCCGGATACCGAGCAATACATGACCCTGGCAGTAGATCTTCACACGCACAGCGTATTCTCCGACGGCCATGTTTGGC
>JAYGFA010000063.1:0-28775 GCA_046582115.1 Pseudomonadales bacterium
CAATGTGCCCATGGAATTGCCGGGGAACAAAGCCAACTTTGCCCTCTTTATCGGGGAGGAATTTTCAAAAAACCTGCAGCACCTGACATCCAAACCCGTACCGGCAAAATAGGGGTCAACCTCTTGAAATATGCCATAGACCCTCTGTTGGCTTTTCGGGTAGATTCCCACCGACCACTGTGATGAATGAGTCATTGAAAACCACGCTCATGCTCGGCCTCGACGACAACAACCTCACCCACTTCCACGGTAGCCGCTTTAAACAACTCCCCCAAACCGACGACGAAGTCATTAAGGAATTGATTGCATAACCGATCACGCGACTTTTGAATCTCCGGAACCCATTTCGCCAATGAAAAAAACGATACTTAAAAAGGTCACGCAACTCGTCACACTGATGGTGCTAGGCACCACATCCGCGCAATCTGCGGACAAGGACGGGTTTATTTCCATCTTCGATGGTAAAACTCTAAAAGGCTGGGAGGCGATGCCGGCCAAGACAGCGCCGGCTTGGACGGTTAAAGATGGCATTATTGTTGGCAACGGCGATAAGGGCCGCGGATATCTGACCTACAGCCCAAAAGGCAGTCCCTTAGCCGCGCGGTGGCCTCTCTGGGCGTATATCGACCCGGTTCCCCACTCTTCGGGCGGCCCTGAATTTAGGACATGTGTGCCGAGTTTGAAGCAGGTCGCTCCGTTCTCACGCGTAAATTCTGAGATGCATATGTTCCGCTGGACCCCCATGGATAGTTCGCCAGACATGCCCGTTGGAATGCGTTGATCGTTACCCCGCTTTCGCGTTATTCCCCACAGATAGGGGAAATCAGAATGCCAGCCCTGGACATCTCGTTCGCCATCGTCGGGCGTAAGTACCGCGAGTCCCGGTGAGTGGGCCAAGCGGATCTCTTCGGTGGACAGGTATTGTCGAACCAACCACAGCGAAACAGGTTCCACCGATGCCCGCGCGACGGCGGCGGTTTGGTTCAAGAAGGGTGTCTCGCGATCGTACTGTTCGTCCGACCATCGACCGCAGCAAGAAACTCTCTCCAGTTCATCGACAATTTCGGGACTTAGGATCGAGGCTAAACAAACCCAACCGTTTTCTTTAAACGTGGCGAGGTAGTCCGTCGGCATACGCGCCGGTCCACGTTGTGCCGTATACGTCACCGCCCCTTCGGATGCAGTAGCGTCGGCGCCAACCTTGGCGCCCTTATGCGTTAGTAGAAAACCATCGCGACATGTTTCGGAATGAAGCACCGTCCCGCTTGCTGGGTGACAAAAACTGCCTGGTTCGAGCCGATTCCAGACGGCTTTATCATCAACGTAGTCGTATAGCTCGAGCCGGTCGCCATCTACAGAACCAAGATAGTCGCCATCCGGGTTTCTTAATAATGCGAAATGATGGTTAGGAGGTTCGACGCGTACGATCCGCTCGAGTCCAAGTTCGCTATGTTTCATTTCGCGATCGCGTTCTTGCAACTAAAAATTGGTGGCTATGATATTCCATGACTTTGTCGATTGCCTAAATTCGCTTGGCATAGAGATCAGAAGGAATGAAATGGGGTGCGCCGGCGGTTGACAACGATACGAGTATCAAAGGCCATCGTCTAGGCTGTGGACATGCCCTCTCTATCCACGACGACGCCAATGTCTAAGCCGGTCGAGCGTTTAGCTGGGGCCGAAACTGGCGCCCACGCCCAGTGTGCTTTCAACGGCTCGAATTTTGGGCCCGTCGTTCTCGCGTAGACGCAGTAGCTCAATGGCGCCATCAACAGTAGCGACCACCAGCCCGTCGCTCGTGGTTGCAATGATGGATCCGGGCGTCCCGTTCATAGCCGCAATCTTAACGTCGTAAAAGCGGACAACGCTCCCTTGGTGATGTGTCCATGCCCCCGGTTGAGGGTTGCAACCACGAATCAGGTTGTAAATGTTTATAGTACTTTGGGACCAATCGATCAGTGCCGCATCATCATTGCACCAGCTTTCGTAGCTCGCTTTAGATTCATCCTGGATTATGTGCGGAGCATTCCCCTTTTCAACCAGGTCGATGGACTCGAGTAACGCCTCGACACCGAGTGGATAAAGTTTGTTGAAATAAAGGCTGCCGAGCGTATCGTCTGATTCGATCGCTACTTTTTTTTGCATCAGAATTGGGCCGGTATCCAGGCCCTCATCCGGCCAGAAGATGGTTAAACCGGTTTCCTCTTCACCCTGAATGATCGGCCAGTTAATTGAACTAGGACCGCGGTGGGCTGGGAGTAGGGACGGATGATATTGGATCGTCCCGTTTACCGGAGCATTAAGGAAGCTGGTGGGTATGATGCTAGTGACATACGCCATCACACTTAAATCGGGCTCCATGCTCTTGAACTCAGATAGGACGTGTTCGCCTTTGAAGCTTTTCGGCTGAAGCACCTGAATTCCGTGGTCTTGAGCCGATTGATGGAGAGGATCGGGTCGGCTCGGGTTGTCGTCGGGCTCGCAATACACGGCGACCACGTTGTCTCCCCGATCGATCAACGCTTCCAGGACCGCTTGACCAAAGGCTTGTTGGCCGTTCAGAACAATTCGCATAGTTTAAATCTTAGCGGCAACGCCACCATCGACGTTAATTATTTCGCCGGTAATGAAACGCGATTCCGCGCATGCTAAGAACAGCACAAGTTGCGCTACGTCTCGCGGATAGCCTGGACCCTGAACAATCTGCGCGTAATCGAACATTTTTTCGAAGACGTGATGGCCGCCATCGGGATTCTTGACCGTGCCTCCTGTTGCGCCTGGCGTGAGAATCTGTCCTGGGCGCACGCAATTGACTCGAATGTTGTGCCGACCACCTACACCAGCCATGTAGCGTGTCAAAGCATCGACGCCGGCTTTCGCTGCGTAATAAGAAGCGGACGTGGCGCCGAATTCGTCTTGCATCCGAGAACTGAATCCACGCTGAGCCGCCAAAGACGACATGTTGACGACAACGCCACCGCCGGCGGCAACCAAGTGAGGCCACGCGGCGCGGCTGACATAAAACGTACCTGTAAGGTTGACGTTGACGACGCGGTTCCATTCGTCATCGGATTCGTTAGGAAAATTGCCTCCTCCCCCGCCCCCGGCGTTGTTGAAGAGTACGTCGATCCGCCCGTGGGTCTCTGCCGCAAGTTCGATAGCGCTTGACACTGATTGGACGTCGCCGACGTCGCAGGAAATAAATTTGGCGACCCCGCCCGCCTCATTAATGCGAGCTTCGACTTCGCGGCCTTCTGCCTCTCGACGTGCCATGAGTATTACGTGGGCACCTTCTTCGGCAAATAGTGTTGCGGTGTCTTCGCCGATACCGCTGTTGCCGCCGGTAACAACGGCGACTTTGTTTTCCAGGCGATTCGTCATCCTTATATACCTCGTGATGAATTTTTCTACGTTACTCATAACGGCTAGCAGATGTCCAAGTTATACGCGTTGCCCCGAACGCTGATACGAGGCTATGGTTTGCGCCAGACATAACCGATATTTGTTTTATTTTTGATTGACGCTCAGAATAATTTGGCGGATTTTGACTACGACCTTCCACAGTCACTAATTGCGCAAAGGCCGGCTCCCGAGCGAACGGATAGCCGCCTGATGGTCGTTGGCCGCGAGGTGCAAAGGCACTGGTTTTTTCGTGACGTCGTTAAGCTCATCGAGCCGACGGATGTTCTGGTCGTCAACAATACGAAAGTGGTCAAGGCGCGACTTAATGGTTTTAAAGATACCGGTGGCGCCGTTGAGGTCCTGGTAGAGCGGATCGACGAACCAAACGTTGCTCTCTGTCACGTACGAGCGAGCAAGCCGTTAAAGGCGGGGCGCGGTGTTCATATTGAAGATCAAAACCTCGAGGTTCTGAGCCGCGGAGGTGACCTGTACAAGATCCAATTCCCAGTCGACGTGTTGGATTTCCTCGAACGATATGGGCATGTGCCGTTGCCTCCATACATTAGTCGAGCTGATGATCCTGATGACGAGGAACGTTATCAGACGGTCTATCGTTCAGTGCCTGGGGCCGTCGCAGCTCCGACCGCGGGCCTACACTTTGACAATGCACTTCTGGACGCGATTCGTGAGCGCGGTACGGAAATCGTTCCTGTGACGCTTCACGTGGGAGCTGGCACGTTTCAGCCGGTTCGTGTGGAGGAGATGAATCAACATGTCATCCATGCAGAGCGGTATCGCATATCGCCTGCGTCGCGTCGCGTTATCGATCACTGTCGAGGGCGCCTAATCGCTGTCGGTACGACGGTGGTACGAGCCTTGGAATCAGCGGCTCGGACCGGTAACGATTGTGGAGAAACGCGGCTTTTCATTCGCCCGGGATTTCGATTCGGCAGCGTGGACGCTTTGATTACCAACTTTCATCTGCCTCGATCGACATTGCTGATGCTGGTATCGGCATTTATCGGGAGTTCTCGCATGCGGCAGGTGTATGCAGAAGCGATCGAACGCGGTTACCGTTTCTACAGTTACGGTGACGCAATGTTCTGTGAACATTCTGATGTTTGAGGTGCTTGGTGTCGATGGCTCGGCCCGCCGCGGGCGGCTGACCACAACGCACGGGAAGGTCGAAACCCCGGTATTTTTGCCGTGTGGGACCTATGGATCGGTCAAAGGTATGACGCCCGACATGCTGACCCGTGTCGGCACGCAAATGCTACTCGGGAATACGTTTCATCTGATGTTGAGGCCTGGCGACGAGGTGATCGCACGGCTCGGTGGATTGCACGGGTTCATGGATTGGAAGTCGCCGATTCTTTCGGATTCGGGCGGATACCAGGTGTTTTCGTTGCGAGAAATACGTAAGGTTTCGGAGGACGGCGTTAATTTTCAATCACCCATTAACGGTGACCTGATAACGCTGACACCAGAACGCGCAATGGCTGTGCAGACTAATCTTGGCTCCGACGTTGTGATGGTGTTTGACGAGTGCACTTCGTATCCAGCGACTAGGAGAGAAGCGGAACAGTCCATGCTTCGATCAATGCGCTGGGCGGAGCGCTCTCTTTCGAGCTACTCGGGGCCTGGGCTTGTGTTCGGTATTGTCCAGGGCGGCATGTACAGTGACCTTCGTCATCAAAGCGTGGCAATGCTTCAGGATATGAACTTTTCTGGATACGCCATTGGCGGACTCTCGGTAGGGGAACCGAAAACCGATATGCGCGATGTGTTGGAGGGGATACTACCGAATATGCCAGCGGCATCTCCGCGCTATCTGATGGGCGTGGGTACCCCGGCGGATCTCGTTTTCGGTGTAAGTCTCGGTGTGGATATGTTCGATTGCGTTATGCCGACGCGAAACGCGCGCAATGGACATCTTTTTACGGATTCGGGGGTTGTAAGAATCCGCAACGCGCGTTACCGAGGTGACTCTGAGCCCGTTGATTCTGCCTGTGAGTGTTATACGTGTACGCGCTTTTCCAGAGCATATTTGCATCATTTAGACCGGTGTCAGGAAATCCTCGGACCAACTTTGATGACAATCCACAATCTGCACTATTATCACGACCTGATGAGTCGTTTGCGCGGTGCTATCGAAAACGGTAAATTGCGTGCCCTCGTCTTGTCCCTCACCGAAGGTTGGAATACTGCGGATGAACCCGTTTGATTCTACTGCATATGCCGCTGGAGCCGTAGGTAGCTTTTTCTCTATGGATATTCTCCTGATAGTGGGCATGATTGCCATCTTTTATTTTCTTCTCATTCGTCCCCAGAGTAAGCGCCGTAAAGAACACACAGCGTTAATTGGCGGCCTGTCAAAGGGAGACGAGGTCGTCGCGGGCGGCGGGATCGTAGGTCAGATTACGAAGGTAGAAGACGATTTTGTGATGCTCGAAATCGCCCGAGATGTAGAGATTCGCATGCAAAAGAGTTCGGTGGGTGCGACGTTGCCGAAGGGAACGCTGAAGTCGATAGATGGCAGATAACGGCGTATTCGGCCAGAATCTCTTCGGCAATAGAAAAAGCAGCGCGAATCCTCACCATTATCCGGCGTGGCGCTACTTCGTTGCTTTGCTCGTTCTTATCCTAGCTTGCATATACGCGGCGCCGAATATCTATCCGCCGGACTACGCGCTACAGATCCAGGCCGATAACAGTGATTTGAGAATCGGTGAGCGTTTCATGACGCAAGCGGCCAAGATTCTTGCCGACCAAGGTATCCGCGTTAAAGCGTCAGACGCGACCGGCAAAGGGGGACTGATTCGCTTACGGTCCGACGTGGACCAGTTTCGGGCACAGACCATATTGGATGAGCGCCTTAATCCTGCGGGACGGGATCGCCAGTTTGTGATCGCGCTCAATTTAGCGCAGACGACGCCGGCTTGGCTCCAGGATCTTGGAGCACAGCCAATGACGCTGGGGCTCGATTTGTCGGGCGGCATTCACTTCGTCTTGGAGGTCGATATGGAATCGGCGATCGCGAAAGCCCTCGATGATGAAGCCGAAAAAGCGACTGACTTCCTTCGACAGGAAAACATTCGTTATCGCGCCTCTGACGACATGGTCCAAGAGAACACGGTGCGCATCGCTTTTGCAACAGACACGACACGTGATGAGGCACTACGAAGTTTGCGAAGCACTAACGACTACGATTCGGTTCTTGCCTCTGAGTCCCGGGGCAGTCCCGTTGTGGAGATCGGCATCGGTGACGATAGACTGCAGATGATCGAGGATGTTGCAATCGAACAGAATCTGACCGGACTTCGCAGTCGAATCAACGAACTCGGTGTCGCTGAACCCTTAGTACAACGTCTCGGACGATCAAGAATTGTGATTGACCTGCCGGGCATACAAGACAGCTCGGAAGCGAAGCGCCTATTAGATAAATTTGCAACGTTGGAGTTTCGCTTGGTTGCCAAACCCGAGGATCGTCCGTCGTCACTGGAAGTGATGCCCTACGAGGGTCGCACCCGCCGATTACAGCGGGCAAATATCGTCACTGGAGACAGTGTAATAAACGCGAGCCAGAGCCTCGATTCGGAGACGGGACTTCCTCAAGTGAACATCGAACTCGATAGCCAGGGCGGTGAGCGCATGAATCGCGCCACGGGGCCAAACATCGGACACTCGATGGCAATTATCTTTATAGAACAAAAGCCGGTGGTCGCCCGGGAGCTCATTGATGGTGAGATTGTTGAAAAGCGCAGTATTCGTGAAGAACGCCGATTAATCAGCGTGGCAACAATTCAAGCGGCACTTGGCTACCGATTTCGAATTACGGGTTTGTCCATGTCAGAGGCTCGTGACCTCGCTTTACTGCTCAGAGCGGGCGCTTTAGCAGCGCCTATGTATATCGTTGAGGAACGCACAATAGGGGCTTCTCTGGGTCAAGAAAATATTGATCGAGGCGTCAAGGCGGTGGTTATCGGATTCGTTCTGGTGTTGTTGTTCATGCTTGGTTATTACAAGGTCTTTGGATTGGTTGCCAATATTGCTCTTGCAATGAACTTGATAGTTCTCATTGCAGTCATGTCGTTGCTGGGCGCGACGCTGACTTTACCGGGCATTGCCGGAATCGTATTGACCGTGGGTATGGCGGTGGACGCGAACGTGCTTATTTTTTCGCGTATACGCGAGGAACTCGCTAAATCCGTCCCGAGTGTCGCGATACAAGCAGGCTATGCGCGGGCATTTGTGACGATCTTGGATGCCAATATCACGACGCTGTTAGTTGCGCTTATTTTGCTTGGCATCGGGAGTGGTCCAGTCGCTGGTTTTGCTGTGACACTTTCCATTGGCATTCTGACTTCAATGTTCACCGCCATCTTTGTCTCGCGGGGCATCGTGCATCTGGTATACGGACGTCGCCAAGTACAGAAGGTGTGGATCTGATGACCATCGACTTTATGGGCAAACGCCGTCTGGCGGTGATTCTTTCCGCCGTGCTCTTGGCAGGGTCTATCGTTGCGCTAGCTATCATGGGGGTAAACCGGGGCCTCGATTTTACTGGCGGCGTGTTGATCGAAATTGGGTTCAGTGACAGGGTAGAGTCAGCAACTGTGCGCAACGTTTTGAGCGATGCCGGCTACACCAATGCCGTCGTTCAAAATTTCGGTTCTGAGACAGACATTTTGATTCGCGTGCCCCCGATCAATGATGCCGCTGGCACCACCGACCAGTCGAAAATCGGCGATCGAATTAGCGCGGAGTTAAGGTCCCAGATCGGGACGGCGGAACTCAGACGATCGGAATTTGTTGGGCCGACGGTAGGTGAGGAGCTAACAGAAGATGCCGGTCTAGCGTTGCTCGCGGCGTTAGCTATGGTCATGGTGTACATCATGTTCCGCTTCACCGGAAAGTTCGCGGTTGGGGCGGTAGCTGCGTTAATACATGACGTGGTCATTACGATTGGCGCGTTTGCCGCGTTTCAATGGACCTTTAACCTGCCTGAGCTTGCCGCGTTGTTGGCGGTAATTGGTTATTCACTCAATGACACGATCGTTGTCTCCGATCGAATTCGCGAAAATTTTCGGAGTACTCGTCGTGGTACGCCCGCGGAAATTATTAATTATTCTCTAAATCAGACCCTAGCCAGAACCTTGGTGACCTCATTAACCACCCTGCTCGTGCTGGCTGCCTTGCTCTTTGCGGGCGGCGAACAAATTGCTGGTTTCGCGCGCGCGCTGACCATTGGCGTGGTCATAGGTACATATTCGTCAATCTATGTTGCGGCAACCGTTTTGTTGATACTTCAGATCAGCCGTCAGGATCTCGCCGTACCTGAAAAAGAATCTGCCGACAACGTGCCCTAAATCGATTTAGCCCAGGCCGAGCTCGACGTCATTTGAGGCTTTAACGGCTGCACGAATACTCCGTAGTATTTCCCTGAAGATTCTTGGGTTGGCTGCTACGATATTGCCAGTTTCCAAGAAACGGTCACCTCCAGCGATATCGCCGACGAAGCCGCCGGCTTCGCGCACGAGCACGCTGCCCGCTGCCATGTCCCATTGCTTGATGCCTATTTCAAAATAGCCATCCATCCTGCCAGAAGCGATATACGCTAAGTCGAGTGCTGCAGATCCCATTTGCCGAACGCCGCGCGTGTTTTTGATGAATTCGCTGTAAATCGCTTCATACGCCGCCGCGTGTTTTTGAAGGGAATGCCAAGGAATCCCACTGGCCATGATTGACGTGCTCAGTGATGTGGCGCCAGTTACGCGGATGCGTCGACCGTTTAAGTAAGCGCCTTCGCCCCGCGACGCCGTAAATTCTTCATTACGCAGGTGGTCTACGGTGACTCCGTGAAGAACTACGTTCCCCTGCATGATCGCGATTGATGTGCAATGGTGAGGTATGCCGTGCAAGAAATTTGTCGTACCGTCTAATGGATCGATGACCCATCGAAATTCTCCGTCAGCGTCGAGAATTCCCGATTCTTCGGCAAGAATGCTGTGGTCGGGATAGGCGTTTCGGATTGTCTCTATGATGATCGCTTCTGCGTTTCGATCGACGTCCGAGACCAGATCGTTACGACTTTTCTCTTCGACCAACAATTCGTCAACCCGATCGACCGTTCGGGAAATCATCTGCCCAGCACGACGGGCAGCCCGCAATGCGATGTTGACCATTGGCTGCACGGTTGGGTCCTCGCCACCCCGATGGGCGCGGTATGCTAGCAGAGAACGAAATTGAGTTTCCTTAATGTCTGATCGCATTAACACCGAAATTCATATCGTGCTGGTTGAGCCGAGTCACCCCGGGAATATCGGCGCAACGGCACGCGCAATGAAGACCATGGGCTTGTCATCGTTGGTACTCGTTCGCCCAACACGTTTTCCTGACGCACAGGCGGATTGGCGTGCGGCCGGCGCGATAGACGTGCTTGATGCTGCTGTTGTGGTTAACGATGTAAGCGAAGCGATTGGTTCGTGCGGTTTGGTCGTAGGCACCAGTACGCGAGCTCGGCGTGTGCCGTGGCCGCTAGTCAGTCCCGAAACTCTCGCAAGGAATCTTGCTGACGGCGTGGCCGGTGGAAAACCAGTCGCTATTTTGTTCGGTCGGGAATCAAGTGGCCTTACCAATGCAGAACTAGCGAAATGCCAGTTGCACCTCCAGATTCCAGCTTCGCCCGTATACCCGTCGCTAAATCTTGCGATGGCAGTGCAAGTCGTGACGTATGAGCTGTACAAGATTTCAAGTCGCGGCACCGACACGCCGGACTGGGACCGTGCACCCGCGACTGCTGCTGAAATAGGGGGGTTTATCGAACACTTGCAACGCACCCTAGAGAAGATAGGTTTCTATGACCCTAAAGCACCAAGGCAGGCGATGACGCGACTAACACGTCTATTTGGGCGAATTCAAATGGACGAAACCGAGGTCGCGATGCTACGAGGCGTTCTTACGCATGTTGAGCGATTAACTAAAAAGAGCGCTACGGACGATCTTTGAATTTATTTACTAGTGGAGAGAATTGAATGATTACCGCCGTCACTAAATGCATGTTAATCGGGTCCATGTTATTTATGAGTACGTTGTGTAGCGTTGGAATAAATGCTCGCGAGCCGCAAGTGGCTGGATTAGCGGGCACGTGGACCCTCACCATCGAGACCCCAATGGGCATTTCAAACCCCATCCTCACCGTACGAAAATCGGCGGATGGCTATGATGGAACCTACGAGAGTCGCCGAGGTAAGCGGGGTGTCGACGATATTCAGGTGAACGGTAACGAGTTTTCCTTTCGCATCATAGTGTCGATGCCGATGGGAGACTTCGAGATGGTGTACAAGGGCTCGATAGAAGGCGAAACGATGTCAGGAACGATTGGAAACCCGATGGGCGAAATTGGTTTCGCGGGCAGGCGTTCTAGATAGCGGATCGCCCAGCTACAGTCAAAGTAGACCAATTTGGTCGCGTATAGCATACTCGCGCGACTTTGGGAAAAGCTATTTTGTCATGCGGCTGACCACGAAGGGCCGATACGCCGTTACGGCGTTGTTAGACCTTGCGATTCATCGCAATGCCGGACCTGTGCCTCTTGCCGGCATCGCTTTGCGACAAGACATTTCCCAGTCATACCTTGAACAACTCTTTGGTAGGCTCAAACGATCGGGCTTAGTGCGCAGTATTCGGGGGCCAGGAGGCGGTTATGAATTGGTTGGCGACGCCGAAACAACCAATGTTTCCGAGATTCTGACTGCGGTTGGCGAAGGAATTGATGCGACGCGGTGTGGAGGTTCAAGTGACTGCCAGGACGGACAGACGTGTTTAACACATGAACTATGGTCTGATCTTTCGATGCAGATCGACCTATTTCTTTCAAGGATAACGCTGGCATCTCTTATCGAGCGGGGTGACATCATGTCGATCGCGCGCCGATTGGAAGATGCCGACCTAATTGAAGCCCGTTTGATCTAATGTCGTCGACTACGAATGCCTCGGCGCGGCAACGGCCGGTATATCTTGACTATGCGGCGACGACTCCGGTTGATCCGCGGGTCGCCCATCAGATGAGCCGATGCCTGATGTTCGATGGGTCCTTTGGCAATCCGGCCTCGCGTACCCACGCCTTCGGATGGGAAGCCGAAGAATTAGTGGAAGAATCCAGAACGCGCTTAGCGCGTTTGATCAATGCGGATCCACGCGAAATTGTTTGGACTTCGGGCGCTACGGAATCAGACAACCTAGCGATTAAAGGGGTCGCCGAGAACGCCAATAGACGCCATATGATCACGTCTTCGTATGAGCATAAGGCGGTAATTGATACGTTTAAGTACTTAGAAACCAAAGGATTTGAAGTCACGTATCTGGCGCCCAACGGAGGCGGCTTAGTTAGACCAGAAACTGTCGCATCGGCAATCCGTGAAGACACACTGCTCGTTTCAATTATGCATGCGAACAATGAGATCGGGGTTGTCAATGAGGTCGGCGCTATCGGTCAGATCTGTCGTAAACGCGGTGTTCTTATGCATACCGACGCAGCTCAGAGTGCTGGAAAAATCAATTTGGATGTCAAAGCGCAGTGTCTCGATCTGGTGAGCATATCTGGGCATAAAATGTACGGTCCCAAGGGTATTGGCGCGTTGTATGTTCGGCGAGAGCCGCCTGTACCTCTTGATCCTTGCATTCATGGAGGCGGCCATGAACGCGGTATGCGGTCGGGGACGCTGGCGACGCATCAGATAGTTGGATTTGGCGAGGCAGCCCGGATATGTCGGGAAGAGATGGTTGTGGAGTCTGAACGCATAGGTAAGTTGCGTGAACGCTTGTGGTCGCACTTGAAACAGGTGCCGGGAACATCACTCAACGGAGATGCCGTTAACCGTATCCCCGGCATCCTTAACGTTGGATTTGGCGGAATCGACGGCGAAACGCTATTGATGGCCTTGGACGACGTCGCGGTATCGTCTGGTTCCGCGTGCACTTCGGCAATGGTCGAACCCTCGTATGTCCTAAGGTCGATCGGCGTCGACGAACAATTAGCAGCGAGCTCGTTACGATTTACTGTAGGCCGTTATACCACCGAGGACGACGTGGATTATGCCGCGAGACGAGTGAGCGAAATCATTCAGGTGTTGCAAGCCGACCGCGTATAATACTGCGCTGAAAATTTTCGACAGGAAGGGTCTAGCTGACCTGGGCGTGTGGCCGCACACAGTCGAGTAACGTGCCTTTTTATCGATTGTGGTTTAGTGGAGTTTTGATGGCAATTGAACGAACACTATCGATCATTAAACCCGATGCGGTAGCCAAAAATATTATTGGTGAGATTTATGCTCGATTTGAAAAAAGCGGACTCCAAATCGTAGCGGCGAAAATGATCCGGCTGACGACAGATACAGCCGGAGGTTTTTATTCCGAACATACCGGAAAATCTTTTTACGACCCGCTGATCGAATACATGAGTTCTGGCCCCGTATGCGTTCAGGTTCTTCAAGGAGACAATGCCGTTCAGATGAATCGTGTTCTTATGGGTGCTACGGATCCCAAACGTGCCGATCCGGGAACCATAAGGGCTGATTTCGCGGCGTCCTTAGACGCAAACGCTGTCCACGGTTCGGATTCGCCGGAATCCGCTTCCCGGGAGATCGCGTATTTTTTTGGTCCAGCCGAGCTATTCGATCGCGTCTGATATTCGTGTGCTGGTAACTACGCCTAGTAAATCGATCAACCTGATTGGTCTTGACCGGTCGTCGCTTGAACGCTTCTTTGTCGAGCTAGGCGAACGCACTTACCGGGCGACTCAACTCATGAAGTGGATCTACCACAAGGGTGTTGGAGACTTCCAAGCCATGACTGATTTTTCGCAAGATCTGCGGTCACGGTTAGCGGCAGTTGCAAATTTGGACATGCCGATAGAGTTGTCGCGGGATAAGTCCGCGGATGGGACGGTTCGGTGGGTAATGCAGACCCATAACAGCAATGCCATCGAAACGGTTTGGATTCCCGATGATGGACGCAATACGTTGTGCATTTCTTCACAAATCGGGTGCATGCTCGATTGCAGTTTCTGTGCAACAGGTAAGCAGGGGTTCAACGGGAACCTGCTTACGTCAGAGATTATTGGACAGGTCCTACATGCTGATCGAATGTTGAAAGAGAATTGGGACAGGCGCGGTATCACCAATGTTGTCTTCATGGGAATGGGCGAACCTCTGCTCAACTTTGAGGCAGTAATGGATTCGGTGAATGTGTTAGAGGACGACTTCGGATTTGGTTTATCAAAGCGCCGCATCACGGTGAGTACGGCTGGGGTCGTTCCAGGTATAAGGAAAATGTGCGGCAGAACTGACGTCGCACTGGCAATTTCTCTACATGCAGCCCGGGATTTAGTTCGCTCGGAATTGGTTCCGATCAATCGAAAGTACCCGATTGGGAAGCTCATTGAAGTATGCAAGGAGTACTTATCTACGTTGGGTGAGCGCCGATCAATTACGGTGGAATACACACTATTGAAAGGCGTCAACGATTCCACGGAAGACGCAAGGGATCTCGCTCAATTGTTACGAGGTCTCAGATGCAAGATAAACCTCATCCCATTTAATCCGTTCCCGGCTTCCGGTTATTCGCGCCCGAGCACGAGTGTTATTGCGGCTTTCCAGAACAACCTTATCAATTCAGGCTATACGACGATGTTGCGAAAGACGCGCGGCGACGACATTGATGCTGCATGCGGACAATTGGTGGGCCAAGTTCAGGATCGTACGCACCGCTACCAGCGGTACGCATCATCTGTGAAAGCGATCCCGCCGTTGAATCACTCAAGCTAGATGGCTTTTGACTCGATGCGATCACGGGCTTCTATAGACGCTTTCGTAGCGGTGTCACGGACTATCGAGTCGATGGTGAGTGCATCCAATCCCAATGAAAGGAATCTGATCCGGTTCGATTCAAAAGAGAACCCCGCGTTGCCCATAATCGAGCCGATTGAGGACAGGCTCTGGATTGATTGTGGAGCTGATTGCGGGGGGCGTATCACGGCGGCAAAAGGAGTTGTCCTCTACTGTGGTCTCGTTCATGCCAATGCACTCGAATTGGGCAGAAAGACCCATTTTTTCATTGTACTTGGTAATGCGTCGCGCGTTGAACTGCGGTACAACGGAAAACGAGCGGCTTTCTCTTTGCGTACGCGTGACAACGCCGCAAAAACGGGGGTTGGTCAATGAGCGAGAAAATCTCGGTGGTCCGCGGCCTACGTGACATCTTCCCGGGCGAATCAGAACGCTTCTTCGTGGTTGAACGATCAATGATCGGACTCATCCGAAAGTACGGTTACGAGGAAATTCGTTTGCCGATGCTGGAGTCCGTCAACTTGTTCAGCCGGGGGTTGGGTGAGGCTACGGACACGGTCGAAAAGGAGATGTACACACTCGAAGATCGCGACCACGACATCCTGGCATTACGGCCTGAAGGTACAGCATCTTGTGCGCGTGCCGTGATTGATCGCAACCTTACCCGAGGAGGAAAGCCGCGACTCTGGTATGCCGGCCCGATGTTTAGATACGAGCGTCCTCAAAAAGGTAGGTATCGCCAGTTTTATCAAATAGGTGCAGAGGCATTTGGGCTGCCGGGGCCAGATCTGGATGCTGAGCTCATTTTGATGGGACGTGACATGTGGCAGTCGCTCGGGCTGGAATCAGCGGTCGAATTGGAGATGAATACCATTGGTTCGGGCGATTCACGTCAAGCTTATTGCGAGGCATTAGTGGAATACTTGAATCCTCGGAAGAAAGAGCTGGATGATGATAGCGTGAGGCGACTCGTGACTAATCCTATGCGGATCCTTGATTCAAAGAACTCGATGACCCAGGAACTTCTTGAATCCGCACCAGACCTGCATGATTTTGTCGACTCGGAATCTCGTACTCACTTCGAAGGCGTATGCGAATATCTTGACCGCGAAGGAATTAGCTTTCGTATAAATCGACGACTAGTTAGGGGGTTGGACTATTACACTCACACAGTCTTTGAGTGGGTCACGGATAAACTTGGTGCCCAGGGCACGATTTGTGCTGGCGGTCGTTACGATGGACTTGTTGAGCGTCTCGGTGGTCCTAGCGTTCCAGCGGCTGGTTTTGCGGCTGGGCTCGACCGAGTAGTTTTGTTGCACGAAACGTTGGGGATGAACGTCGACGCGTCGGCGGCCGACGTCTATGTCGTAGTGATGAAAAGTAAACACGATGCGTATGCGCGTCGAGTCGCCCAGTTTTTAAGGAGGGAAACAACGCTACGCGTTCGACAGCATCTCGGCGGCGACAAACCCACGGTACAAATGCGCCAGGCCGATCGTAGCGGTGCCCGCTGGGCGGTCATTGTCGGCGACGATGAAGTAGCAGAAAATCGCATTTCGCTGAAGTGGTTACGGGAAGAAACGGAGCAAGAATCTTTGGATTTTGAACAGCTAGCGGCCTGCCTAAACAGGTCCGTAGGATCGCAGTAGTGTCTGATTATCTTTCTGACGAAGAACAATCCGAGCAACTCAAGAAATGGTGGAGCGAAAACTGGAAATCCCTGGTCGGTGGTGGGTTACTGGCGATCGTTGCTGTCGTTGGTTGGAATTGGTACCAGTCTTACGCTATCGCCCGATCCGAATCCGCGGCTAATGCATATCAGTTGTACACCAAAGCGCGGATCGAAGGTCAACCGGTCGCAGACTTGTTGGCCCAGATCGATGATGAACATGCCAAGACGTCGTACCAGATATTCTCGCTTCTATATCGTGCGAAAGACGCTGTCACCGAAAGCGACTGGGATACCGCGCTCGAGTGTCTTGATACAGCGTTATTGCTGACGAACGACCAGCGGCTCCTCGATTTGGTTCGGATGCGAAAGGCCAGGATCCAATTCCAACTTGAGAGTTTCGATGAGAGCTTGGCAACACTCGCGCAAATAAAGGGTGTTGGACTCAAAGTTGGAGTATCCGAATTGACCGGCGACATTCATCGTTCACGCAACGACACCGTACGCGCTGCGGAGGCGTATCAAGCGGGTATAGCCAACGCAAGCGATTCAGCCGCGGCAGTAATGTTGAAGTTGAAGCTCTCAAGTTTGGGGGTTGGACCGTGATGCCAAGATCGATCGCATTACTTACGACTTGTTGCGTTACATATGTGTTAGCCGGCTGCGCCATGTTTGCTTGGCTGCCTTTCGTAGACCCACCTGAAATAGAGGCAGATGAAATTTCGCCGCTTGTTTCGTTTGAGAAGGAAGCCGACATCGTCCGGGTTTGGTCGGCAAGCGTTGGTAAGGGACTCGGACGTAAGTATTTGCGATTGGCACCGGCGCTAGCTGGAGACCGCATTTTTGCAGCAGATGCGTATGGGGTTGTCGAAGCTCGTAACCGATTCGATGGAGATATTGTCTGGACGAGCCGCATCGGGGCCGTTGCAGGACTTGCGCGATACAAGTTTTGGGACAGAAAAGATCCCTCCTTCGTTACCGGTGGGGTTGGAATAGGAGATGGACTGATACTCCTGGGAACGACAGCTGGGGAGATTGTTGCCCTCGATAGTGCTGACGGTTCCGAGGTATGGCGGAGCAATGTATCGAGCGAAGTATTGGCACCTCCAATTGGGCAACGGGATAGCGTTGTACTTCAGACGTCAGACGGCAAACTTGTTGCGCTGGAGCACGCTAACGGGGCAAAACGTTGGATCTTCGATACGCAAGTTCCGGTTCTTACGCTACGTGGCACGGCGACTCCGGTGCTCGAGCGGGACGTCGTGTTCGCGGGTTTTTCAACAGGGATGATCGCTGCCGTGGATTTGAAAACTGGCGCGCCGGTGTGGGAACAGCGCGTCATGCTACCCCAGGGTCGGTCTGAATTGGACCGTATGGTGGATGTTGACGGTAGTCCTCTTTATAGCGGAAACATGGTATATGCCGTCAGTTACCAGGGGCGTCTCAAGGCCATTCGTGCGAGCGATGGGGCTGTTGTATGGGAGATCGAAGCATCGTCCTTTCTAGACCCGGCCGAGGGGTATGGCCAGGTCTACGTAGTAACAGATAAAGACATCATCATGGCCGTAGATCAACAACAAGGCCAGATTGTTTGGCAGCAAGAGGGGCTTCGAAACCGAGTATTAAGCAGCCCGCTGGCATTCGGAAACTATCTTGTTGTCGCAGATGATCAAGGTTACGTGCACGTCATTGCGCAGAGTGATGGACGGTTCGTGGCCCGACGTAAGATCGGCGGAGGGGGCGCTCGTTCGGCGATGATCCAACGCGATGGCATCGTTTATGTATATACGAACAAAGGCAAGTTAGTCGCCCTGGAGATAAGGCGGGGCTGATGGTTCTCGCGCGAGAGGGGCGCTGTACTGTCGCTCTGGTTGGTCGGCCGAACGTTGGCAAGTCCACCTTATTTAATCGTCTTTGCGGTAGCAGGGATGCATTGGTTCACGATCGTCCCGGGTTAACCCGGGATCGACAGTACGGCCAAGCGGTCATAGGAGAGAAACGTCTTACGCTGATTGACACGGGCGGTTTGCACGATCACTCAGACATGTCGCAACTCGTGACCGAACAAGTTTATCGTGCGGTTGAGGAAGCCAACTTGGTTCTGTTCCTGGTTGATGGTCGGAGCGGCGTAACGCAGGTGGACGAATTAATTGCAGAACAATTGCGGCGTCGCGACATCGATTTAGCCGTTGTCGTAAACAAAGTGGATGGACATGAGGCGAGTAGCGCGATAATCGATTTCCTAGGGTTTGGATTCGAACGGGTGATGGCTGTTTCGGCCGCGCACGGACGAGGCATCGCGGAGCTAAAGTCCTATCTCAGCGAATTCAGCTATGAAGATCACGATGCTGTTGCTGACGAAGGTATTCCCGTCGCGGTGATTGGACGTCCAAACGTCGGTAAGTCGACTTTGGTTAACAGGATAGTTGGTGAGCAAAGACAGATTGTGTCCGATGAACCAGGCACTACGCGCGACGCGATAAGCATTCCTGTGCACCGGGATGGTGTCGACTACAGTTTCACCGATACCGCCGGAGTTCGTCGTAAGGGTCGAGTGGCCGATGTCATTGAAAAGTTTTCTATTGTCAAAACGTTGTCTGCGATGGATCGGTCCCATGTAGCACTACTCATGGTTGACGCGCAGGAGGGGGTTGTCGATCAAGATTTGCACTTGCTGGGGTACGCCGCGGACGCTGGTACGGGTGTCATTTTAGTAGTTAACAAGTGGGATGGGCTGGGTACCGAACATCGATTCCGGGCGAAGACGGAGATACAGCGGCGTCTCCGGATCGCGCCGTGGATTCCGGTCCACTTTATTTCTGCTTTGCATGGTAGCGGCGTCGGCGAACTCTTCGAGGATATTCAACGCGTAAATCGAGCTGGCGCCTTCGACGTAAAAACGCCGGAGCTTACTCGAGTTCTGGAAAAAGCAGTTTTAGAACATCCCCCGCCGAGTATTAGGGGTCGCGCGATTAAGTTACGCTACGCTCACAAGGTTGGTGGACACCCACCGTCAATATTGATTCACGGGAATCGGACCGAGGCAGTGCAGTCAAGCTATGTCAGGTATTTGGAAAATCGTTTCCGAAGCGCGTTTGACCTCACCGGTTTACCGGTAAGGCTGCGTTTCCGAACATCGGATAATCCGTTCAAGGGTCGTCGAAATGAACTCAACCCGCGGCAATTTAAGCACCGAGAAAGACTTATTCGCCATTCGCGGAAGCATTAATTACTTCTATCAAGATCTGCGGGTCGACGCGAGTTCCTTGCAGGCCGACGCTCCAGTGCAGGTGGGGCGCAGTGACGCGACCGGTTGCACCAACTGCACCTATTATCGAGCCCCTTTCGACGGGTTGGAGCCGGCGCACGTTGATTTGGCTTAGGTGGCAAAGCATTGAGATGAATCCTCCGCCATGATCGATGAGTACGGTATTTCCGTTGAAAAAGAAGTTCCCTGTAACCACGATTACACCCGGTGCAGGACTTTTGACGGGCGTTCCGTGCTGAGCTGCTATATCGATGCCGGAGTGTGGATTCCGCGATTGACCGTTAAAAAAACGCCGAACTCCAAATTCGCTCGTCACTATGCCTTGAACGGGAAGGGCGATGGGGCGCAAACGTTTTGGCATCGGAGAAAATCGGTCGTAAACGGCTTGCATCAGGGCGGATTCCGATTCGATTCGTTCTAAATCACTCGATAGAGGTTGTACGTAGCGCTTGTTTTCAATAGTCAAATGTTGTTCACGGTACGTTTTTTCAATGACCCTAAATGGTAATTCGGTTGTCGACTTTGTTGATTGGGCGAGAACGACGTGGTCGCCAATCCGCGTGGTCAGAGGCAGTGCTACGAAGGCACGGTTACCAATGCGGAGTTGCTGCGCCGTGTTAAAGGAAACGGTTGTTGTTGATTGTGGAAGACGTATTTCTACGACGCCCCCGGGGACTCCAACGGGAATGGCTGCGACCGACGGTAGCGCAAACAGATAGACGATAACTCTATAGATCGGACTCAGGCCGTTCATGCGTGCAAAACACCTCGGCTTCAATGGCCCCATCAGCGACATGCGCGATAATCGTTTCTCCAGAGTCGACCTGGTCGATGGTAGAAATCGGTTGACCCCACTGAGAGCCATCAGGAAGGGCGACGATGCCGTAACCCCGTTCTAAAGTATCTAAGGGGCTGACCGCGTTAAGGGCGCGCACCAGAGACTTCAAATGAGTATGTACGCTTGTGACTTTCAGTTGGATAGCCCGTTGAATGTCGGCGAGGAGATTATTGATGGTATTCAAACGAGCTCCAACGGCCGTCAATGGATTTGTTTTTCTGAACAACTGCGTTGTGTGTTGTAACGAGATTTCGGCCTTCGCCAATGCCTCAGTCGTTCGTTTCAACATACGCTGATGTAACTCGTCCACCCTCTCGGACTTTATTTTGATAATGCTACCAGGATGGATAAGTCGATTGGCGCTGGCCAATAGCCCCCCGCGACTCTGAATCACTCGTGATTCGACGAGTAGTTTTAGAGAATTTCGAGAGCGGTTCATTGATGCCATCAACTCAATTGCCGAAGGCGTAACCAACTCCGATGCCGCTGACGGTGTGGCGGCCCGTTGATCGGCCACAAAATCCGAAATTGTGTAATCGGTCTCGTGCCCAATGGCAGAAACGATGGGGATTGGTGACGCCGCGATGCCCCGGGCGACACTTTCGAGGTTGAACGCCCAAAGGTCTTCGATTGAGCCCCCGCCCCGCGCGAGTACGATGACGTCGGGCACCGGAAACAACGTGCCGACGCGTTGTAATGCCGCAAGGATTTCACGTTCGGCTTCGACGCCCTGCACCGCCGTCGGAATGAGGATTAAGTTCACGACTGGGTAACGGCGCTTGATGACAGAAACGATGTCTTGGAATGCGGCGCCTGTTAAGGAGCTAATGACCGCGATACGGCGTGGCATGATTGGCATCGGTTTTTTGCGAGCCGAATCAAACAAGCCCTCATTCGAGAGCTTGATTTTTAGTCTCTCGAATGCCGCGCGCAATGCCCCCTCACCGGCGGGTTCTATGTGTTCGACAATAGCTTGAAAATCGCCGCGTGCTTCGTAGAGCGTTAGTTTTGCGCGAATAACGACGTGCATACCGTCCAATATTGGCTGCCTTATTGATCGGTTACGGTTGACAAACATCGCGCACCGCAGCTGCGAGCGGTCGTCCTTAAGGCTGAAATACCAATGGCCTGATGACGGCTGGCGGAAATTAGATACTTCGCCTTCGATTTGGATGAGGGGATAAGCCTCCTCAAGCAACAGCCGGGCCTCGGAGGTAACTTCACTGACGCTGCGGACGGGTTGATTGTGGTCTAAGGGAAGCACGAATCCAGATTAAGCTTGGCTCACGAGAGTGACAAGCCTTGGTGGGCCCCCATGGCGACGTTTGTTTACAGATACTGGCACCTACGCGTAAGATTGCGCGCTTACTTTCCGGAGAGCAGACATGCTGCGGATTGTTAACGAAGCACTAACCTTCGATGACGTTCTGCTGCTGCCCGCGTACTCTAAAGTCCTGCCTTCCGAGGTCGACTTAACCACACGGCTTACCCGAGACATCGTTCTCAATATTCCATTGATGTCTGCGGCTATGGACACCGTAACCGAATCTCGTTTGGCCATTGCGTTAGCACAAGAAGGTGGTATTGGTATCGTTCACAAGAATATGCCACTTGAAGATCAGGCGCGTGAGGTCCGGGCGGTCAAGAAATTTGAGAGCGGCATAATTCGCGATCCAGTGACCATAGGTCCCGAAGCCACGGTCGGCGATCTACATACGCTGACGTCGGAGCATCGGATTTCGGGAGTACCCGTGGTGCGCGGAACAAGCCTCCTGGGGATTGTCACAAGCCGAGACATTCGCTTTGAGACTCGGATGGAGGTGAAAATTAAAGACGTTATGACGTCCAGCGATCGACTAATCACGGCCCAAGAGGACGCGTCGTTCGAATCCATCACCCACTTGTTGCAGACCCATCGAATTGAAAAGGTGTTGCTGGTCAACGATGCTTTTGAATTGAAAGGTATGGTGACGGTGAAGGACATCACCAAAGCCCAAGCTTATCCACATGCGTGTAAGGATACGTTGGGTCAGCTTCGTATTGGCGCTTCGGTGGGGACCAGCGACGAGACCGATGACCGAGTTGCGGCATTGGTAGAGGCAGGTGCCGACATCATCGTGGTTGATACTGCGCACGGCCATTCACAGCGTGTGTTAGATCGCATTAGTTGGATAAAGCAAAAGTACCCTGACGTCCCAATTCTTGGGGGAAATGTAGCGACGCGAGACGGCGCTCGTGCGCTTATTGATGCAGGTGTCGATGCTATAAAGGTGGGTATTGGCCCTGGGAGCATTTGTACAACGCGCGTTGTTTCAGGGATCGGTGTTCCCCAGATTACGGCCATCGCAGAAGTTGCCACGGAATTAAACGGTGATGCAGTTCCAATTGTCGCCGATGGCGGAGTCCGATTTTCGGGAGATATTGCGAAAGCCGTATGTGCGGGTGCCAATGTCGTCATGGTTGGCGCGCTGTTGGCCGGAACAGATGAGGCACCAGGAGACGTCGAGTTATACCAGGGCCGTACTTATAAGTCATATCGGGGAATGGGCTCTCTGGGAGCCATGGCAGAGCAGCACGGTTCCAGCGACCGATACTTCCAGGAACCGGAAAGCGATCTAGGTAAGTTGATCCCTGAAGGTGTGGAAGGACGAGTGCCCTACAGAGGCCCCGTGGGGCCGGTGGTGCACCAACTGATGGGCGGATTAAGGGCTTCGATGGGGTATACCGGATCAGAAACAATCGAGGTGATGCGCAAAGAGCCGGAATTCGTCAGGATTTCTTCGGCAAGCCTCTCAGAGAACCATGTGCACGATGTGGCTATAACCAAAGAAGCGCCCAACTACCCTGTAAGCTAGTTAGGCGGAAACGAGTAAATCCATGTCCGCCGCAGACATCCAAACTGAACGTATTCTCATCATCGACTTTGGTTCGCAGACGACCCAACTGATCGCCCGAAGAATACGAGAGAGCGGTGTCTATTGTGAAATTCATCCCTTCGATGTCGATACCTGCTTTATCGAAGAATTTGCACCCCTAGGCGTCGTTCTTTCAGGCGGCCCGGAAACTGTGACGGATGCGGATACGCCCCGTATACCGGATGGTGTGTTTGACTTAGGGGTGCCTGTCTTAGGTATTTGTTATGGAATGCAGGCGATGGCGGCACAGTTTGGAGGGAGCGTGCAGAGTTCTTCAGATCGTGAATTCGGTCATGCGCGCGTCGCCAACCGAGGTGGACGTTTGTTTGCGGGTCTTGGTGACGAACTTGACGTGTGGATGAGCCACGGTGACAGAGTCACTGAACTTCCAATTGGGTTCGTAGTTAGCGCGTCGACACAAAGCGCCCCGATCGCCGCAATCAGCCACAAGAGCCGACTATTTTTCGGGGTGCAGTTTCATCCAGAAGTGACCCATACGAAGGCAGGGAAAGAAATATTCACGCGTTTTGTGATTGAGATCTGTGGTTGTAGAGGCCTATGGACTGCCGAAAACATAATTGATGACGCGATAGTACGAATTAGAGAGAAAGTTGGTGATGACAAGGTGGTTCTCGGACTTTCGGGCGGCGTTGACTCAAGTGTTGTGGCGGTCTTGCTTGCCCAAGCGATTGGCGAACAGCTCGTGTGCGTATTTGTTGATAACGGGCTGTTACGAAAAAATGAGCGCGAGGAAGTGGTGAAGACATTTGCCGCAAAGAACGAGCCGTCGTCGAATCTAATTGTGGTTGATGCGGCCAACGAGTTTATTGATCGTCTTTCAGGCGTCGACGATCCCGAGGAAAAGCGCAAGGTAGTAGGGAAGACGTTTATCGACGTCTTTGAACGGGAGGCAAAGAAACTTGAGGGCGTGAAATGGCTGGCCCAGGGAACGATTTATCCGGACGTTATCGAATCGGCAGCGTCTAAATTCGGGAATGCTCATGTCATTAAATCGCATCACAATGTCGGTGGACTCCCCAATCGAATGCAGTTGTCGTTGGTGGAGCCACTTCGGGAACTATTTAAGGACGAGGTGCGACAAATCGGTCAAGCACTAGGATTATCGCATGACCGAGTATTCCGACACCCGTTTCCCGGCCCGGGATTGGCGGTTCGGGTCATGGGTGAAGTTCGGCAAGCATACCTCGACGTATTGCGTGAGGCAGATGCGATATTTCTCGAAGAACTTAGACAAGCCAATCTTTACGACTCTGTGAGTCAAGCTTTTGTCGTTTACCTGCCCGTGCGATCGGTCGGTGTCGTCGGTGACTCGAGACGTTACGAGCACGTCGTCGCGCTGCGTGCGGTTGAAACGATTGATTTTATGACCGCCGGCTGGGCAGCATTACCACGTGAGCTTTTAGATCATGTGGCCAATCGGATCGTTAACGAAATTCCTAGTGTTTCGCGAGTCGTGTATGACATATCGAGTAAGCCACCTGCAACGATTGAGTGGGAATGAGCTCGTGGAGAGGTGTTATTTGATTGACTGATTCCTCGCGAGATACCCGCTTTATGTTTGCCGCGCTGGACCAGGCCAAATTGGCCGAGGCCGCTGAGGAAGTTCCAGTGGGCGCCATCGTCGTGCGTCATGATGAAATCATAGGACGCGGCTACAACCAGCCACGTTCATTGAGCGACCCTACCGCGCACGCGGAATTGGTCGCATTACGCAAGGCATCCGCACAGGTGAACAATTACCGGCTCGGTGGGGTAACGGTGTATGTCACGGTCGAGCCATGTTTGATGTGCGTCGGCGCGCTGATCCATGCCAGAGTTTCTCGCTTGGTGTACGGGTCAGCTGAACCCAAGACGGGGGCGGTCGAAAGCTTGTGCCGGGCACTCGATGAATTCCCGCATAATCATGCGATTGACGTGACGTCGGGCGTTCTAAGAACAGAATGCAAGCGTCTCGTCCAAACCTTTTTCGAAGTGAGGCGGTAAGGCGGAAGTGCAATGTATCGATTCGGTATAGACGAAAACTAACGGACCCACTTTATGGCGCATCTAGAAGTACTGACAGGACGCCCCGCATTTTCGAATAATAAACTTCATAAGGTGCGCGAACGTTTGCGAGCGGTTGATGGTTCGGTCGGTGAGATATACGCGGAATATTTACATTTCTTGTATGCGAACGAGCCTTTCGTGGATGAAACAAGAAAGGTGATCAGCGCGCTTCTCGAGTACGGACCACAGCATGCTCCCGGCGATGGTAGCAGCCATCCGTACTGCGTTGTGGTCCCGCGTATCGGGACTACGTCGCCATGGTCTAGCAAAGCAACTGACATTTTTCGTTTAGTGGGTATTGGGGGAATTATTCGCGTCGAAAGAGGTATTCGGTGGTACATAGATGCTTCGGACGAGCGGTTTGCGGACGTATTACACGATCGCATGACGGAAACGGTCGTTCATGATGACGAGTTTTCCTCAATGTTCGCCCAAACGCCACCACGCTTATTGCGCGAAATTGACCTGACTCGAGAACCGGTGCTTGCATTGTCCGAAGCCAACCTGGCACTTGGGATGGCGCTTTCGGACGACGAGATCGAATATCTGGTGGCGGCATATGCCGATTTGGGCCGAAATCCGACCGATGTTGAGCTCATGATGTTTGCGCAAGCCAACTCGGAGCACTGCCGACACAAGATTTTCAACGCGACGTGGCTAATTGACGGATTGAGTCAGGAGCGGTCTTTGTTTCAGATGATCCGTAACACCCTTTCCAGTATTAACGGGAAAGGGATTCTTTCTGCATATTCCGACAACGCGGCCGTAGTTGAGGGACCCGTGGTCACGCGTTTCTTCCCGGACCCGGCAGACCACATTTACCGAGTCGTTGAAGAACCGGCTCATATCGTGATGAAAGTGGAAACGCATAATCATCCAACTGCGATCGCTCCATATGCCGGAGCCGCAACGGGGTCGGGCGGGGAGATTCGAGATGAGGGCGCGGTGGGCCGTGGATCGAAACCGAAAGCCGGGCTGTGTGGTTTCACCACCTCCCACCTCGAAATTCCGGGCGACTCTCAACCGTGGGAAACTCATTTTGGGAAGCCGCAGAGAATTGTTTCGGCGCTCGATATTATGTTGGACGGACCTGTGGGTGCGGCCTCGTTTAACAACGAATTCGGCCGACCTGCTCTTTGCGGTTATTTTCGGACATTCGAACAACGACTCGACGATTTGTCCGAATGGGGCTACCACAAACCAGTCATGATTGTCGGAGGCTTGGGCAGCATCCGCGGCTGCCATATCGATGCAGATGAAATTCCCGCTTCGGCTCAGCTGATCGTATTAGGCGGGCCAGCGATGCTGATTGGGCTCGGAGGTGGTGCCGCCTCTAGCGTAGGTTCCGGTGCATCATCGAGCGAATTAGATTTTGCTTCGGTACAACGCGACAACGCTGAGATGCAACGCCGTTGTCAGGAGGTAATAGACCGCTGTGTCGCGTTGGGGCCACAAAATCCCATCCTCCAGATTCATGATGTGGGCGCGGGGGGTCTCTCAAACGCGATACCGGAACTCGTAAATGATGCAGGCCGGGGCGGCCGTATCGATCTCCAAGCTGTTCCAAATGCTGATCCCGAGATGTCACCGATGGAGGTCTGGTGTAATGAAGCCCAGGAGCGCTACGTACTTGCAGTGACGCAAGATGAACTCGAGCAATTTGATTCTATTTGCCAGCGAGAGCGGTGCCCGTATGCAATCGTTGGCGAAGCTACGGAGGATAAAACACTGCAGGTTACGGATGGTGGAATGGGCCTAACACCGGTCGATCTACCTCTCTCAATGTTGCTTGGTAAACCTCCAAAACTGCAGCGCTCGTATCAAATTAGAGCGAGATCGTTTGCACCATGTGAAATCCCAGAAGTCGAACTTGAGGAGGCCATCCGCCGAGTCCTACGTTTCCCGGCTGTCGGTTCCAAGAAATTCTTAGTAACAATAGGCGATCGAAGTGTATCTGGCCTCGTCGCACGCGATCAGATGGTCGGGTGCCATCAAGTTCCTGTTGCCGACGCAGCCGTTACGCTGTCGGGATTCGATACGTACTGGGGAGAGGCAATGGCGATGGGAGAACGACCTGCCCTTGCCGTAGTTGATTCGGCCGCTTCTGCACGGATGGCGGTGGCCGAGTCGTTGACAAACCTGATGGGGGTTCCGTTAGAAAGTCTTGATCGCGTCGTTCTGTCGGCAAATTGGATGGCTGCTGCCGATAAGGACGGTCAGAATCAAGCGCTTTATGAAGCCGTCAGCGCGGTTGGCTTGGAACTCTGTCCCGTCTTAGGCATCGCAATTCCCGTAGGGAAAGACAGTCTATCGATGCAAACTTCATGGACTACGTCGGAGGTTTCTCGATCCGTGACGTCGCCTGTGACCCTGAATATCAGTGCGTTTGGTCCAGTCACCGATGCTCGCAACGTAATTACGCCGGAATTGTGTAGTGGTGAAACGCAGTTGCTTCTACTCACGCTAAACCGTAAGACGCGGCTTGGAGGTAGCGCACTCTCGCAGGTATTTGAGGGATTTGAAGACGAATGCCCGGATATCGACGATGCGGCAACGCTAAAAGGCTACCTAGAGACTGTCCAAACGTTCTGTGCAACTCGGCGTGTCCTTGCTTTGCATGACCGTTCCGACGGCGGGCTTATCGTCACGCTGTTAGAGATGGCATTTGCTGGCCGGGTCGGCGTAGACATTCGAGCTTCCGACAATGTCGTACCTGACCTCTTCAACGAGGAGGTCGGTGTCGTCATCCAGGTACCCACACTGGATGTATCGTATTTTACGACTGAGGCGCAGGAGGCAAATATTTGTGTAACTCAGGTTGGTACGACTCGAGTTGATGAAGAGATTTTCATTTACGTCGACGAGCGCGAAATTTTTCATTCGTCGAGGGCAGCGTTGGAGCAAGTATGGGCGACGACGAGCTATCAAATGCAGCGGTTACGCGACGACACCGAGTGCGCGGACGAAGAGTACGGCGTGATCGGAGTTGCAGCTTCGGGAGTGAATGAAAACTTGTCATTTGAGCCGACTGACAATGTTGTTGCCTCTTTTACGGGCATTCGTCCACGGGTCGCTATTCTTCGAGACCAAGGTATCAACGGTCAGATTGAAATGGCCGCTGCTTTTGAACGTGCCGGATTTGATGCCGTGGATGTTCATATGTCTGACTTGTTTTCTGGGTCAAAAGATCTTTCGGACTATCGCGTGGTTGCGGCGTGCGGCGGTTTTTCGTATGGCGATGTTCTTGGAGGTGGTGGAGGTTGGGCGAAATCTATTCTGTTTGATGAAGCTGTCAGGGATCAGTTCCAACGCTTTTTTGCGGAAGACACGTTTGCGCTTGGTGTATGTAACGGTTGCCAGATGATGACCCAACTTAAAGACTTGATACCCGGTGCAGAGGACTGGCCAAGCTTTGTGCGAAACCGGTCGGATCAATTCGAGGCTCGGACCGTGCAAGTTCGTATCGCTCCGAATAAGTCGCCCTGGCTCGCTGCGATGGAAGGTAGTCAAATTCCCATACCGGTGGCGCACGGTGAGGGTCGAGCGCAGTTTGAACGTGCGGGTGCAGTCGCTGATTTTGAAGTATCGGGCTTGGTAGCTGCACAATATGTGGACTCGATCGGCGTTACCACGTCATACCCAGCAAACCCCAACGGCTCGCCTAATGGAATAGCGGGCATGACGTCGGCAACGGGTCGAGTATTGGCGATGATGCCGCATCCGGAGCGGGTCTTCCGGACGGTGCAGAATTCGTACGTAGCGCCGGAAC
>JAYGFA010000007.1:0-34679 GCA_046582115.1 Pseudomonadales bacterium
AGACTGCGTTCAGCGATTTGAGTGATTTGGATGGCTTGTCTGTATAGAGACGGCTCGAAAATGACTCAACACATACCTGTGTTGCAGGACGACATGGTTAACGCAGTTATGACGGATCCGGACGGGACCTACCTCGATGCGACCTTTGGGCGTGGAGGACATGCACGCGCCCTTTTAAGGCAACTGTCACCTAAAGCCTCACTGATGGTGCTTGACCGCGATCCTGACGCCTATCGTGTGGCTATCGATTTGTCACGAGAGGATTCGCGCGTGCACCCGAGGCGGGGGGTTTTCAGCAAAATAAATTCGATACTTTCCAGTAATCGGTGTGTTGGGTTGAGCGGTCTCATGATGGATGTAGGCGTGTCGTCTCCGCAGCTCGACGACCCCTCTCGTGGATTTAGCTTTATGCACAGTGGCCCGCTCGACATGCGAATGGATCCAGAGAGCGGAGAGAGTGCTGCTTCATGGCTTAATAGAGTAGATCTCGCAGATTTAATAAAGGTCTTGCGTGAATTGGGCGACGAAAAAAATGCACGGGCGATCGCGAAGTCCATCGTCAATGAAAGGCCGCTAAGCACCACCGCTGAATTGGTTTCTGCGATCAACAGCGCTGGGTCACGACGCGATCCTCGTAAGCATTCCGCTACTCGTGTGTTTCAGGCAGTTCGAATGCACGTTAATGATGAACTCGACGAATTAAAACGGGGGATCGAAGTCGGGTTCCGTCACCTAGCAGACGGAGGGCGGATCGGGGTGTTGACGTTTCACAGCGTAGAACACTCGGTCGTACGCCAAAAGTTTCGGAGTCTTGTACGTCCAGAGCTGCCTAGACGTTTACCTGTTCGCGGAATGTCCTTGGGGCGCGCTACATACGTGGTCAAAGCCAAGCGTCCGGACGCGGCTGAAACGGATAAGAACCCACGCTCTCGAAGTGCTCTGTTACAGGTCATAGAACGAATTGAGTAACGCCAGAAGAAAGCGTTTCAGCGACTCTTCATGGTTCTTTTTCGGGGTTCTCGCTTTACTCAGTGTTGCGGCGAGCGGCGTCCAGGTTATTCGTGTGACTGATGATCGTCGGGCACTGTTCCACGAACTTACCCGCAATCAAGAAATTCAAGACAGCTTATTGCAGGAATACAGCCGCTTATTGTTGGAGCGTGGGACTTTGTTGTCCTATCAAAATGTCGATCGTATTGCACAAAGACGCCTGAATATGCGATTTCCTGAACAGGTGACGTCAGTATTTCGCCAACCGAAAGGGCAATCGATGGCACAAGATCGGAACATCCGTTGAACCGTCCGCGTCATTTTGTGCTGACTGGGTTATTTACACTTGCGTTGTTTGGATTGGTCTGTCGTTCTGGTTATTTGGCCGTGACCGAACGTGAGTTTTTACAGGATCAAGGAGAGGCGCTAGCTACCGACATAGTAGAGATTCGCGCCCACCGCGGTGTTATTTCTGATCGCAATGGCGACCCGATGGCCGTGAGCACACCTGTTGTATCCGTATGGACGGATCCAAGTGTGGATAGACTGGACGCTCGCGAATTGGTACTCGTCGCAGAACTCCTCGATCGGCCCGTCGATGGGCTGATAAAACGACTTGAGCAAAGTAAACACTCCCAATTTGTCTACCTGGCTCGTCGCGTCAGTCCCGCGATCGCAAGATCTCTGCGTTCACTGGAAATACCAGGGATTCGGTTTAAGCACGAGTATCGGCGGTTTTACCCATCTGGCGAAATATCGGCTCATGTAGTGGGAAGAACCGATATAGATGATGTGGGTCAAGAAGGTATTGAACTTTCAATGGACCACGTTCTAAGAGGTGTGCCCGGGTCTAAACGAGTCCTTAGAGATCGACGTGGACAACGTGTGAGAGATCTCGATTTTTTCGATGCTCCTGATTTCGGAGACGACGTTGAGCTCAGTATTGACCTTCGTCTTCAATTTCTAGCGTACCGGGAACTTAAATCAGCGGTTGAACACAGTGGAGCGCGGTCCGGGTCTGTCATAACACTGGATGTTGCGACTGGAGATGTACTTGCACTCGTTAACCAACCTTCCTACAACCCCAACCGAGTTGGCGAACGTGATTTTGACGGCATGCGCAACCGCGCCATTACTGATCTTTATGAGCCAGGATCTACGGTCAAGCCGTTCGCTATCTTGGCGGCACTGGAGACCGGTGCGTATTGGGCCGACACAATAATTGACACGAGTCCAGGCTACCTGATGGTGGGTCGAAAACTCATAGAAGATCCGGTCAATCGCGGTCAACTCACCTTAGCGGAAGTTCTCGCCAGGTCTAGCCAGGTAGGCGTCGCGAAGATAGCGCTCGGGCTCGAGGGGTCTCATCTGTATGACGTTTTTCATCGATCCGGTCTCGGTTCCTTTCCAGCGACGGGACTGCCGGGTGAGGTGTCAGGCTTACTTACTGACAGGGATATTGACAATCCAGTCGTACGTGCATCGTTGGCATACGGTTATGGTGTCACGGCTTCTGCAATGCAGCTCGCACAAAGTTATTTGACGATAGCGTCGGGGGGCGTTAGGCGTCAGGTGAACTTGATAAGAGGATTACCACAGGCATCTGAGGAGCGGGTCTTCGAAGAAAGTGACGTAGCATCTTTACTCCGCATGATGGAGGGTGTTGCCACTTCAAAAGGAACGGCACCGAAGGCTCGAGTTCCTGGTTTCGCAGTTGCCGGAAAGACAGGGACATCACGAAAGATTACATCGGGGAGTTATGACGACACGCGTCATGTTGCCCTGTTCGCTGGTATTGCGCCGTCCCGTGATCCCCAGGTCGTTATTGTAGTAATAATTAATGAACCACTAGGGGAACAGGTGGGGGGCGGGGAAGTCGCGGCTCCGGTCTTCTCACGCATTTTGGCCAGATCTTTACGGATATTAGGCGTTGCTCCCGAAAACCTAGTAGCGACGGATCGAGAAAACGAGCGTGAGGGATCTGATCGTGCGGCTTAGCGAGCTACTCGATAACGTCAAATCTAATCGCGTCCAAGTCGGTGGAATTTGTATCGATTCGCGCAAAGTGATGCCCGGAGATTTGTTCATCGCCCTGCGTGGTGTAAATTTTGATGGCCATGACTTCGTTGATGAGGCTCTTCGGCGTGGTGCTGCAGCGGTCTGCGCTGAACGCCAAATCGCGGGATCATTTGACATCCCGATTGTCGTCGATCCAAGTCTGCCACTAAAGTTGAGCACGATTGCAGGACGGTTTTATGCCGAACCTAGTGCAAGCATGTTTTGCATTGGGGTCACGGGAACTAACGGCAAGACATCGATTGCCCACCATTGTGCCGCTTTAATGGAGCACACCGGATTCATGGGCACGATTGGATGGGGACTTATAGGGAATCTTCATCCGTCGCATCTAACGACCGAGGATGCCGTAACGGTTCAACAACGATTGCGGTGCCTTTGTTTGATGAAGCAGCAGTCCGTTGCTATGGAAGTAAGTTCCCATGCACTCGACCAAAACCGAGTTGCTGGCGTGTCGTTCGATGTTGCCGTTTTTTCAAATCTTAGCCGAGACCATATTGATTACCACGGTGGCTTTCGCCAATACGCTCTAGCGAAGCGAAGGTTATTTGAATTCGATAGCTTGACGGCTGCCGTGATAAATACCGATGAACCGTTTGGTCGAGAACTCGTGTTCCAATTGCGGGGTCGCGATTTGACTTGTGTTACGTACGGCACAACTAAAGAAGCTGACGTTAGTTGGATTGTGGACAAGTACACGCGAGATGGCGTAGTCGGAAAGTGGCATACGAAGTGGGGTGAATCCGACTTTAATCTACAGCTGTTTGGAGACTTTTCCGTTTCAAATGTCGCGGCCGCATTGGGCATTACTCTACATAGGGGGTACGCCCTACATGAAGTCGCTGATGCACTTACGCGTCTTCCCGATGTTCCTGGCCGAATGGAGACATTTCGAGTCGAAGGTAAGCCCGCCGTCGTAGTTGATTACGCACACACCCCTGAAGCATTGAGACTAGCGCTTTCAGCACTCCGAACCCACATCGGTGGACGCTTGATATGTGTATTTGGGTGTGGCGGCGATCGTGATCAAGGCAAGCGGCCAATGATGGGAGCCGTCGTGGCAGGTCAGGCGGATATGGCCATTGTTACTGCAGACAACCCGCGTTCGGAAAAAGTCGACTTCATCAATAGGCAAATTGTGGAGGGATTTGGAAACTGGGATGCATATCGCGTAATTCCCGATAGAGGTTCGGCAGTTCATGAAGCTCTTAAGTCTGCGTCAACCGATGACGTCGTGTTGATAGCAGGCAAGGGTCACGAGGACGCGCAGGAAATCAACGGTGAAAAGAACGTATTTGATGATCGGGATTGCGTCAAAAACCTGCTCGGATTGACAGACTAATGTTGCTCTGGTTGACCGATTATTTATCGCAGTTTGTAGCCGCCTTTGGAGTATTCCAGTACTTGACCTTCAGGACGATGGTCAGCGCGGGTACCGCCATGTTCTTGTCACTAGCCCTAGGCCCGGTTCTTATTCGCAAGCTCTCAACTCATCAAATTGGCGAAGTCGTTCGTGACGATGGACCAAGGTCCCATCAAAGCAAGGCTGGTACGCCAACGATGGGCGGGGCATTGATTCTTTTAGTGATTTTGGCGACCACGATAATGTGGGGAGATCTTGGTAACCGATATATACGCATTGTTCTGTGCGTCACTCTCTCCTTCGGCGCTATTGGATGGATTGACGATTTCGTAAAGATTTCGCGCTCAAGCCCCCACCACGGGCTTTCTGCGAAGTGGAAGTTTTTGTTCCAATCGGTGTTTGGTATTGCTGCCGCGGTCGCTCTATACAGCACCGCCTCGTCGTCGGCCGACACCACTCTAATCGTGCCTTTCTTCAAAGCAATTTCGATCCCTCTTGGAGCTTTCGGATTCGTCTTTTTGGCGTACCTAATAATTGTGGGCATGAGTAACGCGGTAAATCTGACAGATGGTCTGGACGGCCTGGCAATTTTACCCACGGTTATTGTCGGTGCCGCGTTGGGCCTCATCGCTTATCTTGTCGGCAACATTGAATTCGCGACGTACTTGCAAATTCCCTATGTCGCGGGCGCTGGTGAGCTTTCGGTATTCTGCGGAGCGTTAATAGGGGCTGGCCTCGGTTTTCTTTGGTTCAACGCTTATCCCGCGCAGGTCTTTATGGGTGACACGGGATCACTTGCACTCGGGTCGGCTCTGGGTGCAGTAGGGGTAATGGTTAGACACGAGATCGTTCTCTTGATCATGGGGGGCTTATTCGTTCTTGAGGCTTTTTCCGTGATCGTTCAAGTAGCTGGTTTTAAGATTACTGGTCGGCGCATTTTTAGGATGGCACCTATCCATCACCACTTCGAATTGAAGGGGTGGCCTGAACCCAAAATAATCGTTCGATTCTGGATTATTACGCTAATGCTCGTGATGTTTGGTATATCTACGTTGAAACTGCGATGAAACCAAACGGCACTTTGATTCTGGGTGCTGGCGTCAGCGGTATGTCGTGCCTTAGATATCTTCACGGGAAACGAGACCTTGTCGTCTGCGATACCCGATTCGACACGGACCAAAGCCCAATCCCAAATTCAAGAACTTTCTATCAAAACTTTCCTCAAGCATCGTTGATAAAGCTAAGTGACTTTGATCGCGCGATCGATTCGGTTTCGACTATGATCGTGAGCCCCGGTCTACCTCTTGACCATTGCTTGGTGCGAAAAGCTCTCGCTGCGGGAATCGAACTGTGCAGTGACATGGACTTGTTCATGGACGCGGTCGAGGGCCCCGTTATTGGAATTACGGGCACCAACGGCAAGAGCACTGTAACGTCGCTTGTAGGCGCCATGCTCGAGGACAATGCGTTTGGCGTCGGGGGAAATCTAGGCCCACCGGCCTTGGATCTACTCAATGATGAGATTGCGGGTTACGTCCTTGAGTTGTCGAGCTTTCAACTCGAACGTATGGAAGCAAGACATTTTGATGTTGCGTCGATCACCAATATCAGTGACGACCATCTGGATCGCCATGAGTCGCTCGATTCATACGCGGCGGTTAAACAACGGATTTATAGAGATTGTAGATTTGCAGTTTATAACGGCGAAGACTCTCGCTCGCGACCCTTAGATGACTTGCCATCTATTGCGATCAATAAAGATGAACAGTGGCGTGTAATCGAAAAAGGAGTAGTTATTGATGGAAGGTTTGTGGCTAATGACACGATTAAACTTACGGGTGATCACAATCGGTTTAATGTCGTTGCCGCTGCGGCCATTGCACATAGCTCCGGGGCTAGCTTCGACAATATCCGACGCGCTTTGGAGACCTTCGAGGGCTTGCCGCACCGAGTCCAAATTATAGGCAGTATTGACGATGTCACGTATGTAGATGACTCGAAAGCTACCAACTTGGGATCCTGCATTGCAGCAATTGAAGGTCTAATTACACAACCGTCATCGCGAAAAATCGTCCTGATCGCTGGGGGGATGGGAAAGGGCGCAGATTTCGCCGCGTTGGGACGGGCTATCCCTGGTCATGTTCGAACGGTGGTATTGATTGGTCGAGATGCCAGACTTATCGCAGCTAACATTCCGG
The DNA here is from genome assembly GCA_046582115.1 of Pseudomonadales bacterium. Taxonomy (GTDB): domain Bacteria; phylum Pseudomonadota; class Gammaproteobacteria; order Pseudomonadales; family Azotimanducaceae; genus UBA11889. The sequence continues at coordinate 6,628 of JAYGFA010000007.1, forward strand.
ACACGCCCGTAGTCTTTGCTTCGGACCTCGACGACGCGGTGGTGAAGGCACGAATGGACGCGCTTCCTGGCGATGTAGTTCTGTTCTCGCCTGCGTGCGCGAGTTTCGACATGTTCGAGAACTTCGTAGTTCGTGGACAGGCGTTTACTCGCATTGTGCAAGGCATGTCCAAGTGACCGCGAATTTCGATACATCCCTCGCGATCGCTTGGCTCATGGCATTGGTGATCGGCGTGATTATGGTTGCTTCGGCGTCATCGGCTTTCGACGTCGCAGGTATCTCGTACGGCGTTAGGCAAATTGTGTACGTCTTCGCGTCCATATGTGCGTTTGGAGTCGTGGTTTCGCTGCCCTTGAAACTATGGGAATTCGGGCATAAATCGTGCTTGTTCGTAGCACTCTTGTTGGCCGTTGTCGTGTTGATTCCAGGTATTGGAAGCGTGGTTAACGGTAGCAGACGTTGGATTGATTTCGGATTCTTTACTTTGCAAGCATCCGAATGGATTAAGTTTTTGGTTCTTATCTATATCGCTGGTTTTCTGTCTCGCTCTGGTGAAAAAGTAAAGCGGGGAGGTATCGACCTCCTACGCCCGATGCTGTGGCTCACGCCTGTTTTTCTCCTAGTCCTGATAGAGCCCGATTTCGGCACTCTCGTTGTTCTTTTGGTGTTGGTAGCGGGTTTAACGTTTCTGGCTGGTCTGAGGTTGCGGCATTTTTTGTTAGCAGCAGCTTTTGTAAGTGGTGCACTCTACATACTTATTTTAATCAGCCCAGAAAGGACTGATCGTCTCGCAACGTTTCTTGATCCCTGGGCTTCGGCGTCTGATGGAGGTTATCAACTCACGCAAGCGTTGATAGCGTTCGGTCGTGGAGAAATTACAGGTATTGGCCTGGGCGATGGGATCCAGAAGCTCTTTTATCTACCGGCGGCGCATAACGATTTTATTTTTGCCGTTATTGCGGAGGAACTTGGCCTTGTTGGTGCAGTTTTTGTAATAAGCCTGCTGGGTTTTATCGTATTACGTAGCTTTAGGATTGCCCGAAAGGCGGTTGATGTTGATCGTTCATTCGCCGGTTATTTGGCATACGGTGCCGGTCTCTTAATAGGGGCTCAGGTACTCATTAATGTTGGAGTAAATACCGGTGTTCTTCCCACGAAGGGCTTAACTTTGCCGTTCATAAGTTATGGGGGGAACAGTCTTCTCGTCTGCGCAATGTTGATGGGATTAATCCAGCGCGCGAGTTTTGAAGTTTCGACGAAAACTACACAAGGTCGTGCATCTTGAGACCGTTGGTTAAAAAGTCTCGGGTCGTACCCGATATGGGTCGAGTTAAACGCATTCACTTTGTTGGAGTGGGTGGTTCAGGTATGTGCGGTATCGCAGAGGTGCTCCTGAACCAAGGTTACTCTGTGACGGGATCAGACATCGCCGGTTCTAGTGTCGTCCGTCGCCTCGCGGAACTAGGTGCCCAAGTTTCGGTCGGGCATGAAGCGCACAACGTCGTCGGTTCCGACGTAGTGGTTGTGTCGAGTGCGGTTGATAACGATAACCCAGAAATCGTTGAAGCTCGTCGGCAGAGAATTCCTGTCATCGCTAGGGCCGAAATGCTTGGCGAATTAATGCGGTATCGACATGGTATTGCTGTTGCTGGTACGCATGGTAAAACTACTACGACAGGGCTTATTACCAGTATTTTCCAGGCGGCTGGCCTTGATCCGACTTTTGTCGTTGGAGGCTTGCTGAAAAGCGAAGGACGAAATGCAAAGCTTGGTGATGGAAAGTATTTAATAGCTGAGGCGGATGAAAGCGATGCCTCCTTCCTGTTTCTACAACCCATGGTTGCCGTAATAACGAATGTCGATAAAGACCATCTTTCTGCCTACGACCATGATTTTGAAAAACTCAAACAAACGTTTATCCAATTTATCCATCGATTGCCATTTTATGGCCATGTCTTTCTATGTTTAGACGACAAGCCCGCGTATTCACTAATGCCAGAGTTGGCGAGACCGGTATACACATATGGTCTTTCTGCCGAAGCCGATTTTCGCGCCAGAGACATAGAATACGAAGAAAGCGTATGGCGGTTCACGGTCGAACGTCCCGAAAAACTTGGTGAATTGGACGTAGAACTTCCGTTGCCGGGCTTCCACAACGTTAGAAACGCAGTCGCGGCGGTCGCTGTTGCCACGGAAGAAGCCATCGCCGATGAGGCGATACGACAGGGCCTAAAGAATTTCAGCGGTGTGGGTCGACGTTTTGAAACACATGAAATAAAGGTTGGCGAAAAACACATAACCCTGGTCGATGACTACGGTCATCATCCCACAGAGGTTAAGAACGTGCTGGATACAGCACGTCTGATCTGGCCAACGAGACGGTTGCTCATGGTCTATCAGCCGCATCGGTATACGCGAACACAGGACCTCTACGATGATTTTGTGCGGGTTCTTGCCGACGTTGATGCTCTCATATTGATCGAAATTTACTCAGCGGGAGAGCAGGCGATACCTGGAGCCGACAGCAAAAGTTTGGCGGCAGGAATACGGCAAAGGGGCGGCGTCAATCCGATACTTGTATCGGATCCTCACGAAGCGTGTGCGATGGCAAAGAAACTCTCGAATCATGGTGATGTGCTAATCGTTCAGGGAGCAGGCAACGTAAGTCTTGTCTCAGCTGGCTTGGAGACTTGTTAGCATGATTAGTCGATCGCTGAGCGTTTTAACCGTCATCGCTCTGGTGACGTTCGTAGGTCAGAGCAGCCGAGCCGTATGGGATTACGTAGCCGGCCCACTTGATCTCGTTCGTGTCGAAGGCGACTTGTCAGATGCAGAAAGGAAAATCGTTGTTGCGGCTGTGAATGACGTAATGTCGACCGGCGATGTCGTGAACGTTCGGGACATACGGGACAAGGTCACGAATATCGATTGGATTAGAGCTGTAACGGTTCGTAGAAATTGGCCGAATTCAGTCCATGTGACGGTGAATCGAGAATTACCAACCGCAAGGTGGGGATTTGATTCATACCTAAATTCAAAGGGCAATGTTCTGAGCATGGCTCAGAAATACCCGTTTGATCTTCCAATAATTAATGCTGCGACGACGGATTCCAGTTCATCCATGAAATTATTCAAAACCTTTTCCGCCCTGGTCGAGCGATCAGGGTTACGCATCGTTGAATTGGATGAATCGAGCGTTGCTGGCTGGACCGTAACTTTCGCTAACGGGCTTTCGGTCGCATTGGGTACGACGGGCCTCCTGAATCGTCTGAGGCGCTTTGTTCGCGTGTATGAAGAGGTACTTCGAGGCAATGAAGAACACGTAGTTAGGGCAGATGCGAGATATCCCAGTGGCGTCGCGATCGAGTGGGACGGGGAAAGTTCAACGTTGTTGGCGTCACGCGGGTTATAGCTATGGCTTCAGACATCACGAACAACACAATCGTAGGTCTCGATATCGGGACCAGCAAAGTTGCTGCGATTGTGGGCGAAATCAACGAGTTGGACGAAATCGAAATCATCGGTATCGGGTCCCATCAATCGCGGGGATTAAAAAAGGGAGTCGTAGTGAATATCGAATCGACTGTGCAGTCTATTCAGCGGGCCGTGGAAGAAGCCGAGCTGATGTCGGGTTGCCACATCGACGAAGTCTATGCAGGTATTGCCGGTAGCCATATTCGTAGTCTTAACTCGCACGGTATCGTAGCGATTCGTGACCGGGAAGTGATCCCGCAGGACGTAGAGCGGGTGATCGATGCAGCACAAGCGGTGGCGATACCGGCTGACCAAAAAATCCTCCACATTCTTCCTCAAGAGTATGTAATCGATAGCCTAGAGGGTGTTAAAGAGCCTCTGGGAATGTCTGGTGTCCGTCTCGAGGCCAAGGTTCACGTTGTAACCGGGGCGGTCAATGCGGCCCAAAATATTGAGAAGTGCATCGAAAGATGTGGTCTCCAAGTAAGGGGTATCGTCCTGGAACAGCTGGCCGCAAGCCTTGCTGTTCTAACGGAGGACGAATTAGACCTGGGTGTATGCCTGGTTGACATCGGCGGCGGAACGAGCGATATCGCGGTGTTTACAGAAGGAGCAATACGCCATACCGCTGTAATTCCGATCGCGGGCGATCAGGTCACGAACGACATCGCCATGGCGCTCCGCACGCCAACCCAACATGCCGAAGAAATCAAGATTCGTTATGCATGTGCGCTCACTCAGTTGGCACAAGAAGGAGACTACATAAAGGTTCCGGGTGTAGGTGATAAACGCGCGCGCGAGCTCTCGAGGCAAGCGTTAGCAGAAGTGGTTGAGCCAAGATATGACGAGCTTTTTGCTCTTGTTCAGGCCGAATTAAGGCGCAGTGGTTTCGAGGATCTTGTTGCCGCGGGCATTGTTCTTACCGGCGGGTCGTCGAAGATGGAAGGTGTTGTGGAATTAGCCGAAGAGATTTTCCACATGCCCGTGAGCGTCGGTTTTCCTAAAAATATCTCAGGCCTAAAAGACATAGTAACCAACCCCATTTATTCCACTGGCGTTGGTCTGCTGGTACATGCCAAGAAAATTGAACAACGGCTTTCCGAGCAAGGAAATTCCAAAACCTCCGGCTTGTTTAGCGGGATCAAGAAGTGGTTGGTCGAAAATGTGTGAATAAACTCTCAAATAGGGAAAAAAACTATGTTTGAACTAGTCGACAGTCCTCCTCAAAGTGCAATTATTAAGGTGATTGGAATTGGTGGCGGTGGTGGAAATGCGATTCAACATATGGTTTCGAAGAACGTTGAAGGCGTTGATTTCATAGCTGCCAATACCGATTCACAGGCTCTAAAAAGCTTGGACGCCAAGACCATATTGCAACTTGGAGCGTCTATTACCAAGGGTCTCGGTGCAGGAGCCGACCCTGAGATCGGCAGGTTGGCAACAATGGAGGACCGTGATCGAATCGAGGAAGTTCTTTCTGGCGCGGACATGGTGTTCATTACCGCTGGTATGGGCGGTGGTACTGGCACAGGGGGAGCGCCGGTGGTTGCACAAGTGGCTCGCGAGCTGGACATACTGACGGTGGCCGTGGTTACGAAACCTTTTCGATTCGAAAAGCGCATGGAAACCGCTGAGCAGGGGATCGAAGAACTTAGCCAGCATGTTGATTCATTGATTACGATCCCAAACGAGAAACTTTTGGCGGTGCTTGGGGAGAGAACGTCAATGGTCGATGCTTTCGCGACTGCTAACGAAGTGCTGTGCGGTGCTGTCCAGGGTATTGCCGATCTGATTATACGTCCCGGGACGATTAATGTTGATTTCGCCGATGTACGTACGGTTATGTCGGAAATGGGGATGGCGATGATGGGTACGGGGACTGCAGTTGGCGAGAATCGAGCAAGAGATGCCGCTGAAGCAGCTATTCGAAGTCCCCTTCTTGAGGATGTCGATCTTCAGGGTGCTAGAGGTGTGCTCGTTAACATTACGGCGGGTCCAGACCTCTCCATTGGCGAATTCACTGATGTCGGTGAAACCATCAACGCATTTACTTCAGAGCACGGGCTTGTTGTCGTAGGTACTGTGATTGATACGGAAGCTGCGGAAGAACTTCGCGTTACCGTGGTCGCAACGGGACTTGGCGACGCACAACTCCCAAGTGTTGTCGTCGACAATACATATGAACACGACGACCCCAGCGACAGGTCAAACGGGCGACTGGATTATGGCGATTTGGACCGGCCCACTGTAATGAGAAAAAAACGTCGGGCTAACAGTGATCTAAAAGTGCCGTCAGTACAGACACAGAATACAGATGCGGATTATTTGGATATTCCCGCCTTCCTGCGACGACAAGCAGATTGAAGCCTATGGTTCGGTTTCAAGAGGAACGGTACGTGTATCGGTATTTGAAAAGTCGCGGGTCTTATTTTTCGACCCCATCCAAATAAATTCAAGTTGGGTCGAATAGATCGGCAACAAGCCGATACAAAATGTTACAACTTAGGTAACTAGCTTCGTGGCCATGGGAAGACGCGGTTGCTAAGATCCATGGCCGATTTTAGACCCTGGTTTAAACGTAGGGCTGTGGTTAATCAAAGAACGCTAAAAAATATAATCCGAGCTACAGGTGTGGGGTTACACACGGGCGAAAAGGTTTATTTAACCTTACGGCCTGCGCCCCCCAACACCGGCATCGTGTTTATGCGCACGGACAATAATTCTCCGACGCCAATACAGGCGAATGCGATTAATGTCTCCGACACCAAAATGGCGACTTCGATAGGCGAAGGACTCAACAAAATTTCGACAATTGAGCACCTTATGTCAGCTATGGCTGGCATGGGAATTGACAATGCGTTTGTTGACGTTAGCGCACCGGAGCTACCGATTATGGATGGGAGTGCGGCCCCATTTGTATTTCTAATTCAATCAGCGGGATTTCAAGAACAGGATGCTGCTAAGCGATTCATCCGCGTCCTAAAGGAACTCAGTTACGAGGAAGCGGGGGCGAAGGTATCGATTTCTCCGCACAGCGGGTTTCGAATCGAGTACACGCTGGATTATGACCATCCAGTTTTTCGGACACATGTCCGGCACGCGTCGATCAACTTTTCGACTACTGCTTTTGTGAAGGAAGTTTGTCGTGCTCGGACGTTTGGCTTTCTTGCGGATTTCGAAAAGTTGCGTTCGATGGATCTGGCTCGAGGAGGAAGCTTAGACAATGCTGTGGTGGTCGATGACTTCAGGATTCTGAACAGTGATGGCCTTCGGCAGGGAGATGAATTCGTCAAACACAAGATTCTTGACGCGATTGGTGACCTATATTTGTTAGGGCATAGCGTAATTGGAGCATTCTGCGGGTACAAATCTGGTCATTCGACGGATAACGCTTTACTACGACGCTTGCTTGAGGATCGTGACGCGTACGAAGTCGTAACGTACAGCAATGAATCTGATAATCCGATTTCGTTTGCCAAACCTGCATACGCGGCTACCTGAAATTCTCGGGCGCAGTCTGTTTTAGTCGATTCTATCGTATCTTCGGTCCAGGTCCTGCCGCGTCATTATGCGTTTACGGATCCTGCTCAGACGAAGTCGTTCGTCCATGCTGGGCGAGTTTCCTCAGAGCACGTTTCAATTCGCCTTGTTCGGTTCGATCGGCGAGTTCGTCCAACGGCTCGCTCGTTGGCATCGATCTTTTATTTATGACACTGCGTTTAGTTTGAGAAGGTTCGTGTGACGATACAGAACGAATTCTTATCTCTTTGATTTGCGAAAACTCCTGCAGCTCACAAAGTTGATTTAGCAGCTTCGGCGTATCAAACCGGAGCCGTGTCGCCCACGAGGCGTCTTTTGCATGTATCGTTAATCTGTTCCGACGGACATTCGCGACCTCGAACTGAGAGGCCATGTGTTTGGGGAGGAAAGATCGTAAGACTTTTGTCTTGTGTTCTTGATCTGAAGCTCGGTGCAGAAGTCTGTACAGGGGCGATTTCGTTCCCTTAGAACGAAGTCCACGGCGTAACACAGTATTTAGTTTGTTTTCAAGCACGGCACCAACGTTTGGGGTGGCCGAGGTTTTCTAACTACGTCCAATCGAGACATATTAGTTCGTCCGTATCCCTACGGTCGAACACTATTACTCGATATGAGTGACACTGTCCTGTGTAGCCCACGACCTCATGGATGGAAGCTCCCGTGTTGGCGCTTCGATTCGAGTTAAAATAGCGTTTTCCTTATTGCTTAATGTCATGTTCGGCCAGCTAATCAGTAACCTGTTTGGAACTCGTAATAGCCGCGAACTCGCGCGCATGGAGAAAACAGTCGCTCAGATCAACGCTCTCAGCGAGGACTTGCTCGGATTGTCGATGCCAGAGCTAACATCCCGAACCGACAAATTCCGAGAAAGACACTTGAACGGTGAAACGCTAGACGACCTTCTGCCCGAAGTATTTGCGTGTGTTCGTGAAGTTGCGGAGAGAGTTAGCGGGATGCGCCACTATGACGTCCAACTTATTGGTGGGATAACGCTACACGAGGGCGGGATTGCCGAAATGCGTACGGGCGAAGGAAAAACCCTGGTAGCGACGCTCGCTGCATATTTGAACGGGCTGACGGGGCAGGGAGTTCACATTGTCACTGTCAACGACTATCTGGCGCGCCGAGATGCAGACTGGATGAGTCCAATCTATGAAGCCCTCGACATGTCCGTCGGCGTCGTGCAATCGGGTCAAGATGTGGAAACGAAGTGTGCGGCTTACGCCGCCGATATTACCTATGGAACCAACAACGAATTTGGATTTGATTACCTTCGCGACAATATGGCGTTTAGAAAGGAGGATCGGCTGCAACGACAGCTCAGCTTCGCGATTGTTGACGAGGTTGACTCGATCCTAATTGACGAAGCACGGACGCCCCTAATCATTTCGGGACCGGCAGAGGAGAGTACCGATCTCTATCGGAAGATTAACAAGCTGGCGCCTAAATTGATCCAACAGGAACAAGTCGAGGCCGCATTGCCTGCGATTATGGGTGGCGAGGAGGTCGAAGACACGGGCGATTTTTTTGTCGACTAAAAAAATCGTCAGGTCGAATTGACAGAACGGGGTCACCTAGCTGTTGAGGAGGAGTTGAAACGAAATGGGATGTTATGCGAGGCGGATAGTTTGTATGCGGCTTCAAATCTTGGCCTACTGCATCACGTCCAAGCCGCGCTAAAAGCCCATTTTCTCTTCAAGCGTGACATTGATTACATGGTTCGTAATGACGAAATTGTTATCGTCGATGAACATACAGGTCGTGCTCAACCTGGTCGTCGCTGGTCGGATGGTATCCACCAGGCAGTGGAGGCTAAGGAGGGAGTCTCGATTCAGAATGAAACCCAAACGGTCGCGTCAACTACGTTCCAAAATTATTTTAGGCTTTATGGAAAGCTCGCAGGTATGACGGGGACTGCGGATACTGAAGCATTCGAGTTCAAGCAAATATATGGCCTAGATGTTGTAGTGATTCCGACGAACGTTCCCATGATCCGTGAAGACCGGACAGACCTCATATATCTTACTGTCGAGGAGAAATTCACGGCGATCGTAAAAGAAATAGAAGAGAGTGTTGACGCGCATAAACCAGTTCTAGTGGGTACAGCCTCGATCGAATCGTCTGAACGGATTTCCCGCGAGCTCGACCGAGCTAAGATTTCTCACAATGTGCTCAACGCCAAACAGCACGAACGTGAAGCAGAAATTATTGCCCAGGCTGGCCGCCCGGGAGCGGTGACTATTGCTACTAACATGGCGGGTCGAGGCACGGACATAGTGTTAGGGGGGAACTGGCAGGCTGAGGTGGAGAAACTCGGTGATGAGCCCGTCCCATCTGAAATCGACAACGTCAAAGCTTCTTGGCAGGAAACTCATGAAAAGGTGATCGATGCAGGAGGCTTGCATATTGTCGGAACAGAACGACACGAGTCCCGCCGTATAGACAATCAGTTACGAGGCAGAGCGGGGAGGCAAGGCGACCCTGGATCTTCGCGTTTTTTCATTTCCTGGGAAGACAATCTACTTCGAATTTTTGGAGCCGATCGAGTTCGTGGAATGTTGGATCGTGCTTATTCCGAGAAAGGCGAAGCGGCAGAGGGTGCGATTTTTGATCGTTCCATTGAGCGCGCGCAGCGTAAGGTCGAGGGGCGGAATTTCGATATTCGCAAAAACCTCCTGGAGTATGACGACGTTGCAAACGATCAACGAACGGTGATCTACCAACAACGTAATGAGTTAATGGAAGCGGAAGATATTGGCGAAATGCTCACGGACATTCGTGCGGAAATTGTGGACCAAGCGATTTCTGAACACATTCCACCTGACAGCATCATGGAACAGTGGGATATACCGGAGCTTGAAAAAACTTTGGTATCGGAGTTCAGCTCCCAACAAGCCCTGAGACTATGGATTTTGAAGGAAGACGAAGTCACTGAAGATGATTTGCGACGAAGAGCCACCGAACAAGTCCAGGAGGAGTACGAGGCGAAAGTTCGTTCATGGACATTAGAAGGTGTCGATATGGGTCGCGTTGAGCAGGAAATCATGCTCAGCGTTCTCGACCAGAAGTGGAAAGAGCATTTAGGGACAATGGATTATCTTCGCCAGGGCATACACTTGCGGGCATATGCCCAAAAACAGCCGAAACAAGAATACAAGCGAGAATCCTTCGAACTTTTTCAGGACATGCTTTTCGGAATTAAGCGGGATGTGATTCGAATTTTGTCTCGCGTCGAATTGGATCGAGGCGACGATCCAGGCGAGGTAGAAAGGAAACGTCGAGCCGAGAATAGTAAGCGTATGCAATTTCACGGCTCCGAAGCTGCTGTAGCCAATATCGATCAAGTCGGTTTCTCAGACGATGACGTGATGGCGCGGCCAGGAGTCGGCAAGCCGCAAACGTTTGTCCGCGAGGATCGCAAGATCGGACGAAACGAAAAGTGCCCTTGCGGCTCGGGTAAAAAATATAAACAGTGTCATGGGCGAGCAGCATAGCTCCGCGAGGTTAATTTAAGTGCCTGTCAATTTGCCTGTTATGGCGATACTTGAAGCGGTTCCCGGTATTCGAATAGGTACTGCCGATGCTGGAATACGCGATAACGGTCGTGACGATGTGGCGGTGTTTGCTTTCGAACCTGGAAGTACGGTGGGCGGTGTATATACCCGTAATAGTTATAGAGCTGCACCTGTCGAAATCGCCTCAGTTTGTCCGGGTCCCGCACGTGGTTTCGTCGCGAATAGCGGTAACGCTAATGCCGCGACCGGAAAACGAGGCTTCAATGATGCTATGCACGCCTGTTCGTATTTAGCATCGCTACTCGACTGTGATGTTACTGAGGTATTGCCATTCTCGACGGGGGTTATTGGTGAATTTCTACCCATGGAAAAGCTACTCGCCGGTATTGATCGCGGGTATCGAGGGCTTGACCCTGATCATTGGGACCGGGCGGCTATGGCGATTATGACGACTGATACTGCTCCGAAAGGTCTTTCAAATCGGTTTAATCTTGGTGGTCGAGAAGCAATTAGCACTGGAATCGTCAAAGGTTCGGGCATGATTCGTCCCGACATGGCGACCTTATTAGCGTTCGTCGGAACGAACGCATCGATAACACCAGAAGTTGCGCGCCGCTTAACTCTGGATCTAGCAGAACTCAGTTTTAACCGTTTGACTATCGATGGGGATACTTCGACCAACGATTCCTTCGTGGTGGTGGCGTCGGGAGTGGGAGACCATCAGACGATCCGTGATACGTCGTCGAGTGAATATTTCGAGTTGTTCGATGGACTAACTCCGATCGCTCGGGAGTTGGCCATTCGGACGGTACGTGATGCCGAAGGGGCGACGCGCTTTATTACGATTCATGTGAACGGAGGCCGTGATTCTTCTGAATGCAAGCTCGTTGCCTACACGGTGGCACAATCCCCGCTAGTCAAAACGGCTCTGTTTGCGGGCGATCCTAACTGGGGACGTTTCTGTATGGCCATCGGCCGAGCCGGGATCGAGGACCTTGATCCGTCCAGGGTTTCGCTCAATCTGAATGATGTTCGCGTCGCAACAGGAGGTTTAGTTGCAGACAGCTATCGGGAGGAAGATGGAGCCGAAGTTATGGCTCAAGACGAATACGACATAACGATCGATCTAGGTCGAGGGAGTTCTAAGGAGACGATATGGACATCCGATCTCTCATACGAATACGTGCGCATTAACGCTGAATATCGCTCCTGATTGACATTAATCGTCCGAGCTACTGGAGTCGCGGTCGTCGAAACTCTGTTCTCCAGGGATTGTGTGTTTTTCATCTACCCAAGCGCCGAAGTCAATAAGTTGGCATCTTTCTGAGCAAAATGGACGAAACTCATTCTCAACTGTCCAACGTAAAACCTTTTTGCAAGTTGGACAGGCGACGATGTGCGTAGTCTCCTCAGGCATTGGCCGTCTCTAAATAGTGCTTGCGTAATTTGCGCACTTTTATACCGACATCTCTACCGAGCCTTCATTTTCGATGACGTCATCTGCGAGTGCCAGTCGACCAGCTCGGTCGAGCTGGCTCCCCACGATGGCCAGTGCCTGTTTTCTCGTGACTTCGTCTCGTTCCATTGTACGCTCGATCCGTATTTCAACAGGGGCGTCGACTACGGGTATACGGCTGACATAACCACCGCGAGCCCTAAGAAGCGGGTTAACAACCATCGCGTAGGTGGATTCGACAGATTGTAAGCGCCGCAATGTCCATTCATTAATCAAAAGGTGCAATAGCTTTTCCAACGAGCGTCTTTTTACGGGGTTACCGAACACACGTTCCCTGAGTGCTTTCCTGACGAGACGACCATCTGGCCCGATAAGCCTGCCGCCGAAATGGCCGGTTATCTCTTCCAGCGCCCGATTACCTGGTTCGGCGACTGCGCGGGAGGCAGCATCGAGGTCGATGACGTCGACTCCTAAATCTGAAAATCGATCCGTAACAGCAGTTTTACCCCTACCGATTCCTCCGGTAACTGCAACAATGAAATTTGATATCACAGAGCGAAAAGAGGCGTAAATAGATCGCTGGCTACGAGAGTAACGCACCCACCAATGCTCAAAAAAGGTCCAAAGGGAATCGCTCGTTTCGCGGATAATTTGCCCAAACAAAGTAAAATCAGAGCGTAGGTTAGTCCAGTTATTGATGCGACCAGGACGACGGTTGGTAAGGCTTGCCATCCGAGCCAAGCTCCCAGTGCGGCTGTAAATTTGAAATCGCCGTTGCCCATGCCGTTCCGGCCTCTGATTAATTTGAATGTTTGGTTGATGGTCCAAAGTGACGTATATCCGACGATGGCTCCGGTTAGAGAGGACAGGGGGGTAGGGAAATCGCTAGTGTTCGTGGACAGGTACGATGTGATAAGACCCAACCAGATGAGAGGTAACGTAATTTGATCCGGAAGCAGGGTCGTTTCGACGTCGATAACAAATAGCGTCAATAAAGATGCAAGGAATACAAAGTAAAGCAGTGCTGCAATTGAATATCCCCATATCGATATCGCGCCGATCGCCAATAGGCATGTGATGCCCTCAATTATTGGATAACGTATCGAGATCGGATGGGCACAAAGAACGCACCTGCCCTTTAGAATGATCCAACTAATCAATGGGATGTTATGCCACGGCGGGATAGTGCCGTGGCACGAAGGGCAGTGAGAGCGTGGAAAGAGTAGGTCGAACCTCGCTTTAGCTGGAACGTTAATGTGAAGTAGGCGTTCTGCCTCCTGGCGCGCGTTTCGCTCGAGGATTGCAGGCAGTCGGTAAACCACCACGTTGAGGAAGCTGCCGACCGCCAGAGCAGCTAGTCCAACTAACGCTAATGCGAGCCAGTCAGTTGACAGCTGTTGGCCTAGATTTTCTAGTGCGCTGTTTGACAAAGACAAGAACTCCTCGGAAGTGTGGTTGCGCTCGAGATATACCGACTGGGGTATACGGGGGCGCTGCCGATTTCCACGCCGCAAATATTAGTCCTAATACCTTACTGGTCCTATTTTCCATTTTTTAGGATTGATAAAGTCAAAAAAGATCAGCATTTAACTAGCGCAACAATCGACTTAGATGATTACCAGTCGAGCGCGTAGGATTCCTTGAGAGGCAGTGAGACCAACCCTAGGGCTAGTCTCTGTATTGAGGAAGATTAAGTGAGACGTTAAGCTTCGCGCCGCCTGCGCCGGAATAGCTCAGTTGGTAGAGCGACTGATTCGTAATCAGTAGGTCCGCAGTTCGATTCTGCGTTCCGGCACCAGCAGCCATCGCGAAGTCGAAACCATCAAAAGATAACGCATCGATCGATGTTGTTTTATTAGCCGAAGTAGTAGCAATGGCAGATTACTGGGCAAGCGGAAAAAATACTCCCTCTGATCAATTCAACACGGCGGTATTAGAACTTCATATAGATTATTCAACCGATTAACCCTTTATTAATAGAACGTCAAAAGTTGTAGTTGAAAAATTTGCAGAAATGCAAGTCAATTAAACTAGCAATTAGAGCGATTAAACTACGTTAAATAAGTATCTAACGTGGATTTAACTTAATGGCTTATTTATATGTGTATGTTTACAAACCCAATTACATTGTGTAAATATATTCTACTTTCTTGAAATGGGAATAATAAAAAGCGTTATGGCTGCTAAGAAACTTTCGGTATCCCAACTTCAGACTCTTATCCGCGACGCGAAATCTGAGATAGACCGCCGACAGAAAAGGCTGGATCGCGTCAAGACAAAAATAGATACAATATTAAAGAAAGAGGGTGTTACGTTGGGCGACCTCTATTCGACGCCTACTCCTTCTAAAAGGGCTGCTGGCGCTCCCGCAAAACGAAAAGTAAAGCCTGTTTATAAGTTCGGCAACAATAAATGGACGGGTCGCGGTCGAGCTCCAGGATGGGTTGTTAAGATCTGTGAGAAAGACGGAATAGACGTATCTAAGTTCAAGACTCTGTCTCAATATAAGATCCGATAATAGCGTTGAGAATATCGAGTGGCTTCGTTAATATTTTCGAAGCCATCAGGTCCTCGTGTCGTTAACAATCAATTCATTGTGAGAGACGGCGCCAGTCGTTAGGTTTTTGAATCTATTCATCAGGCTCGAAACGCATAGAGAGGTCCATCGATTCGACATTCTTGGTTATCTTGCCGACTGAAATATAGTTCACACCGGTTTGCGCGATCGCGGCCACGTTTTCGTGTGTGATACCACCGGACGCTTCGAGTTGTATGTTTCCTCGGTTAAGAGTTACTGCTTCGCGAAGCTGTTCAATCGAGAAGTTGTCTAGTAAAGCCATGTCGACTCCCGCTTGGATTGCGTCTAACAGTTGGGGAATCGTTTCGACTTCAATTTCGATTTTGATATAGGGGTTTTGTTTGCGTGCGGCGTCGACACTCTCTCTGATCCCGCCGGCGGCGGCGATGTGATTTTCTTTAATGAGGTATCCATCAAATAGCCCCATTCTGTGATTGGCGGCACCCGCCACAGCAACCGCATATTTCTGCGCCGTCCGAAGGCCCGGTATGGTCTTGCGGGTGTCTAAGATCTTAGCGCTGGTTTCCGAAATGGCCTCGACATAGCGGCGTGCGGCGGTAGCTGTTGCAGAGAGGAGTTGAATGAAGTTCAACATGATTCGTTCACAAGTGAGTAAGCTTCGCGCGGCCCCTTGTACAACTAGCAAGGTATCGCCTGGTTGCACTGTTTGACCGTCTTGAACCATCCACTGGGTGGTAATCGATGAATCGATTTGGTGGCAAGTCTCTTCTGCCCAGAGCTGACCACAGAACACGCCCGCAGTCCGAGTGGTTAGACGCGCCGTAGCAATTCGTTCCTTCGAAATCAACGCCGCATTAATATCTCCCAGGCCAACGTCTTCGTCGATTGCAGCTTGGACGTTGCGACGAACCTCACTCAAGAAGGTCTCGTTGACCGTTACGGGTGATCGATCCATAGTCGTCATTATGTCATTTCAGCGAAATCGAAGAGTCGCGTAGACGTGGATGTGACTATCGATCACTGGTTATCGAGGGTTACTCGAAAGCCGTCAACCAATTGTGATGATCGACCCACTCATACTCAGATCACACTCGTAGTCATTCACTCGATATCCCTTCCCGAAGGGATATTTGGCACCAATCTGGTGCCTGCATTTTTTTGCAACGAGTTAAATTTGGATGACCATCCTCAACTGCAATCATTGGAAGGGATGAGAGTCTCGCCGCATGTCTACATTACCCGACGAGGTTTGGTGACCCAGTTCGCACCCTTTAATCGAAGGGCATGGCACGCGGGGGTTTCTTCGTTTGGATCACAATTGGCGTGCAACGATTTTTCCATTGGAATTGAACTCGAAGGGACAGATTATGGTCTGTATACGAATTCTCAATACCGCAAGCTCGCCGTCGTCTTGCGGGCGCTTATTGCCAAATACCCCATGATCTCGCTTGCCCGGATTGTCGGTCATCTGGAAATTGCGCCCTTTCGTAAGAAAGATCCGGGTGCGTGTTTCGATTGGCAGCGTACCTATGCAGACGTTGTGGGGCATACGCTTTGACGATGCGTATTGGAATTGACCTAGGTGGTACCAAGATCGAAGGAATCCTGATGAATCACGAGGGCATTATCACAGAAGTGATTCGACAGGCCGCACCAAGAGATCAATACGAACAAACCGTCAAAGCTATTTCGGAACTTGTTCAAGAACTCGATGAGGAAGCGGGCAACAAATGCCCAGTTGGAATCGGTACGCCTGGGACTTGGATTTCCGACCGGGCTGTGATGAAAAACTGTAATTCAACATGGCTCAATGGCCGGGCGTTGCTGGATGACCTGATTAAGTCGCTGAACCGGCCAGTACGAATAGCAAACGATGCCAATTGTTTTGCTTTATCGGAAGCTAAAGCGGGCGCGGGTCGGATGGTTCAATGCGTCTTCGGTATCATCCTAGGTACTGGAGTCGGAGGCGGCTGGGTAGTGAATGGCCAACTTCTTGTTGGCCCGAATGGACTGAGTGGTGAGTGGGGCCACACACCATTGCCATACTTCCGTTCCGATCGATATACGATTGCTGCAGAGGCAGATCTTCCTGATCGGGAATGTTATTGCGGTCGCATCAATTGTGCAGAAACCTTTTTGTCCGGACCAGGACTTGCGCTGACGCATCGTTTGTTGACCGGTGAAAACTGCGAAGCAGTTACTGTTGCAAGTTCCGAGTTCGGCGAACGTTCATACTCTTTATACACGTCAATGTTGGCGCGGACCCTGGCTCAGATAATTAATGTTGTCGATCCCGATGTGATTGTTTGTGGTGGGGGCCTCTCGAACTCGAAACACTTATACCGTGACTTACCAGCCAAAGTGACCAAGTACACATTCACGTCGGAGGGCGCTACTCAGATCTTACCGGCCGAACACG
This sequence comes from Pseudomonadales bacterium, assembly GCA_046582115.1. Taxonomy (GTDB): domain Bacteria; phylum Pseudomonadota; class Gammaproteobacteria; order Pseudomonadales; family Azotimanducaceae; genus UBA11889. The sequence goes on from JAYGFA010000007.1 coordinate 23,571, forward strand.
GAGACTCAAGCGGTGCGCGGGGCGCGGCGTGGCTTAATCCAGCGTAAAATAGTTTCTGCGTTAGGGATGTTTAAGCGGAGTGGGTTGGTCCGGTAATAGGCTTGGACATAATGGCATCTGGAAGGGACATCGAGGATACCAATCCCACAGAGACACAAGAGTGGTTAGATTCGCTCGAATATATTCTTGACAACGAGGGCATTGAACGGGCTAATTTTCTGTTAAGACGCTTGTCTTCTCGGATGACTAAAACCGGTGCCTCGCTGCCCTACACGATTACCACCCCCTATCGGAATACCATCCCAGCTCATCTAGAGGCATTCATGCCGGGCGATCTTTTCATGGAACGCCGGATCCGCAGCCTAATTCGCTGGAACGCGTTGGCAATGGTCGTCCGAGCAAATCGCCGGGACGGTGATTTGGGCGGCCACATTTCAACCTTTGCTTCTTCGGCCACTCTTTACGACGTTGGTTTTAACTACTTTTTCCGAGGACCGACCCCAGAGCACGCGGGAGATTTGATCTATTTCCAGGGTCATAGCGCTCCGGGGATCTACGCGCGTTCCTTCTTAGAACGCAGATTAAACGAAGAACATCTCGATAGTTTTCGCCGAGAAGTCCAGGGTGAGGGACTTTCTTCCTATCCTCATCCATGGCTCATGCCTGATTACTGGCAGTTTCCGACCGTTTCGATGGGCCTTGGACCTATTCAGGCAATTTACCAGGCGCACATCATGAAATATCTTGATTCGCGCGGCCTAGTTCCGATGGAGGATCGTAAGGTATGGGCGTTTCTTGGTGATGGTGAGTGCGATGAGCCTGAGTCTCTCGGTGCCCTCGGGCTTGCAGGACGTGAGCGACTCGACAATCTAGTTTTTGTCGTCAACTGTAATCTACAACGACTGGACGGACCGGTCCGCGGAAACGGAAAGATAATCCAGGAACTTGAAGGCGAATTTCGCGGCGCCGGATGGAACGTAATCAAGGTTGTTTGGGGACGTCTGTGGGATCCGCTCTTCACCAATGACGTTGATGGGCTCCTTCAGCAACGCATGAATGAGACCGTTGACGGCGAATACCAGAATTACAAGGCGAAAGGTGGCGGCTATACACGGCAAGAATTTTTTGGGAAACACCCGGAATTGCTGAAACTTGTCGCTAATCTTTCCGACGACGACATCATGCGTCTCAATCGCGGAGGTCACGACCCCTTCAAAGTATATGCGGCGTACCAAGCGGCCATGGAGCATCGCGACCAGCCTACGGTCATTCTTGCGAAGACCGTGAAGGGGTATGGAATGGGTGATGCAGGAGAATCTGAGAACACAACGCACCAAGTCAAAAAGCTTGATCTTGACGATTTAAAGCATTTTCGCGACCGCTTTGGCATCCCGCTGACAGACAGCGAATTAGAACCGGTGCCTTATTACAGGCCACCCAGCGATAGCCCAGAAATGGTCTACATGCTCCAGCAACGGGAGAAACTCGGTGGGCCGATACCGAGTCGTATTGCCGCTCTGAGCGGATTCGATGTCCCACCCATCGAATATCTCGACAATCTACTGAAAGGCGGAGGCGACCGAAAATTCTCGACGACGATGGCGTTTGTGAGAATTCTTGCGACACTTTTGCGGGACGAGTCAATTGGACAACGGATTGTGCCGATCGTTCCGGATGAGGCTCGGACGTTTGGTATGGAAGGAATGTTTCGACAACTGGGCATCTATTCTTCGGAAGGCCAACTCTACGAACCGGTTGATGCAGGCGAATTGTCCGCGTATCGAGAATCGAAAGATGGGCAAGTTCTCGAAGAGGGGATCAATGAGGCCGGTTCATTTTCAGCATGGATAGCAGCCGCTACGTCGTATAGCACGAATCAATACACGCTCATCCCCTTTTATCTCTTTTATTCCATGTTTGGATTTCAACGCGTCGGCGATCTCGCCTGGGCGGCAGGCGACATGCAAGCGCGCGGTTTTTTATTGGGTGCTACTGCGGGTCGGACGACGCTCAATGGCGAGGGATTGCAGCACCAGGACGGGCACAGCCACCTGTTATCGGGAGCTATCCCGAACTGTGTTTCCTACGACCCGTGTTATGCATACGAGCTAGCCGTGATCCTTCAGGATGGACTCCGGCGAATGTATGTCGAGGATGAACGGATCTTCTACTACATCACCCTAATGAACGAAAACTATGTTCAACCCGCGATGCCGGAAAGCGCAGCAAGCGGCATCCTACAGGGGATGTACGAATTGATGTCCTTTGATTCGGGCAGATCGGCACGAAAAATTCGGTTGCTAGGTAGCGGTGCGATATTAAATGAAGTGACAAAAGCGTCGATCCGATTAAAGCGCGACTACGGTGTCGACAGCGAAGTCTGGAGCGTCACCAGTTTTACCGAATTGGCTAGGGATGGGCACGACGTTGCCCGATGGAACATGCTGCATCCCGCGGCGGAATCGCGCAGCAGTTATGTTTCAGAGTGTCTTGACGGCGACATCCCCGTCGTTGCCGCAACCGATTACGTCAAACTCTACGCAGAATCTATTCGCGGTTTTCTCGCTGCGCCGTATCGAGTTTTGGGGACGGATGGTTTTGGACGCAGCGATACGAGGGAACAATTGCGCGGTTTTTTTGAAGTCGATGAGCGCTTTGTCACACTAGCAGCTCTAACCGAACTCGCGAGCGCGGAGGTGATAGCGGATAAAGATGTTGAGGATGCGATTGAAGAAATGGGCATCGACCCGGATAAACTGAATCCTCGACGATCATGAGCCTCGTTGAGGTCAGAATCCCTGACGTCGGCGACGCCGAAGAAGTTGAAGTCATTGAAATCTGTATTGCCGAGGGAGACGAAATCCCGATTGGTACTACGTTGGTCGTTATCGAATCAGAGAAGGCGTCCATGGAATTGCCAGCCGAGGTCGCTGGGAAAGTTGTCGGAATTAGTCTTGCGGTCGGCGACATCGTTAATGAGGGGGACTTGGTTGCAACCGTAGAAACGGACGGCGACCCCGCCAGGACAGATCAAGCGGACGGCATAATCGACGAAGTCCGCGAAGACGAAGCGTCTTCGGTAGAGAGACGGCGTCCTGCACCGCCAGGGCCGGACGATGGGAATCGCGATGCACAAACTGGTGAAGACACGCCACAGGTCGAAGTACGGGTGCCCGACGTGGGAGACGCCGAAGACATCGTTGTCATCGAAGTAACGGTTGCGCCAGGGGACGCCGTGTTTGTTGACGATCCTCTAGTGGTCATTGAGTCAGAAAAAGCGTCGATGGAAATCCCCTCACCCGTGAACGGGAAGGTAAAGTCCGTTGCATTGGCGGTGGACGACGAGGTGGTCGAAGGGGCGCTCGTCGCCATCATCGCGCCAAGCGACCCTACTGACGTAGCGGTCGAAACGCGTCAGTCGAATATAGCTCCAACTACGGTCGCGCCCGATCTAGATACAAATACGCTAAAAATAGGGGCGACCCAATCTCTTGAGTCGAGCGGTCAGCCGACTAATGAAGGGATTTATGCCGGACCGGCTGTACGTAAGCTGGCTCGGGAATTAGGGGTTGAACTGAACTCTGTCAAAGGCTCTGGTGCCCAAGGACGGATTGTTAAGGACGATGTAAAAGCGTACGTCAAGGCGGTTTTAACGAGTCCACGCGATCCCAATCAAGCTGCCCTTCCGAGCGTGCCCTCAGAGGACTTCACGAAATACGGAGAAACCGAAGAGGTTGAGCTATCGCGCGTTCGCCGCACCGGTGCCGCGAATTTGCATCGAAGTTGGCTCAACGTCGTTCATGTCACCCAACACGATCTCGTTGACGCGACGCACTTGGAAGATGTCAGGGCGAAGATGAAACGTGACGAGCGGATCGGATCGCTTACGCCTCTCGCGTTTGTGTTAAAGGCGTGCGCACTAAGTCTCGCCGAGTTTCCACGATTCAACGCCTCGCTGGGTCCGACTTTAAAAACGTTGATATTGAAAAAATATTGCCATATTGGCTTTGCGGTGGATACCGATGCTGGACTTGTGGTGCCAGTGATTCGAGATGTTGACGCCAAAGGGATCGTGGATCTTGCCGAGGAGGTAACAGAACTTTCCCAGCTTGCCAGGAGACGAAGACTTAGACCCGAACATATGGCGGGCGGTTGTTTTACTGTTTCGAGCTTAGGTGCGATTGGCGGCACGGGTTTTACTCCGATCGTTAACGCTCCTGAACTCGCCATCCTGGGTATTGCCAGGATGGCTACTCAACCGCTTTGGGATGGGCAGCAATTTGTGCCCCGAAAAATGTTACCGGTCTCTCTATCGTACGATCACCGAGCAATCAATGGGGCAGAGGCTGGCCGATTTGTGCGACGGCTAGGACAGATTCTTACCGAACCCAAAAGCTTGCTGCGTTAACCAGTGGGATCGCCGCTCGTCACCGGTTTCCAAGTTTGTTCTATGCCGTCAGCGGTAGTGCGTGCGACAACGAACAAGTAATCCGATAGACGGTTTAGATAAGCTCCTGTACCGGTTTCGATTAAGCCATTGATTTTGGCACGCCAAAACGTGCGTTCTGCACGTCGCATTGTCGCTCTTGCCAAGTGCGCGAGTGCGCAAATCGTGTTTCCTCCCGGCAGTACGAATTCTTGAAGCGGATCAAGCTCTTCATTTAAGAGCGCGGTTTGTTGTTCGACGACTGCAGTTTCGCTGGCACAATCAAGATGACTGGTGCCTGTTGCCACAGAAGCGCCGACGTCGAAGAGACGAGACTGAACGGTCACCAGAAAGGCGCGAAACGGAAAACTGGTGTCCAGATTGGCGACCAACACACCCAGAGCACAGTTGGCCTCGTCCAAAGTCCCAACCAATTCCATCCGCTCATGTTCCTTGGGGTAGCGCTTACCGTCAGCAAGGGAGGTCTGGCCGTCATCGCCAGTGCGGGTTGTGACACGATTGATTCGATCAGGCATGTCGATCCTCCTTTGGAGAGGCGTACAGTAACAGCGTCGGCAGTTGGACGTTAGCAGCCTTATTCGCGCCTTCCGTGAACGGACTCCGAGGGTTAGACGCTAGTGTAAAACGAATTACGAATGGACTCTCGGCGCCGATTCGTACAATCCTTGCCAGAAAACGGTTCTTGTGCGAGCGTTGGCTTGATCCCCGTAACCGTCGAGGGAGGGGGCTCCATGCTTGTAGAGTCCGCGTGGTTTAACGGTTCGCTTGATTAAGGTGAGAAGCTAACGCTTATGGCCAGTTTTGATGTGGTTTCCGAAGTCGAGGTCCAGGAAGTCCGAAACGCAGTTGACCAAGCCGCTCGGGAACTCGGCACTCGATTTGACTTTCGTGGAGTTGACGCCGGGTTCAACTTTGAGGGAGAGGAGGTCCTGGTATGGGCGGAAGAGGAATTCCAAGTCCACCAGCTGACCGATATATTGAAAGAAAAGCTTGCTAAACGGAAAGTCGACGTCGGAGCGCTTGATGCTCAAGATTTGGAAGCATCGGGAAAGCAGAAGCGCTTGAAGTTTCGACTTCGACAAGGGATTGATCGGGACGTGAGCCGGCAAATCACCAAATTGGTGAAAGACTCCCGGTTCAAAGTACAAGCTCAGGTGCAGGGCGATAAAGTGCGGGTAACTGGCAAGAAACGTGACGACCTGCAATCAGTGATGGGATCTCTTCGCGATGCCGATATCGATACACCGCTCCAATTCAATAATTTTCGGGATTGAGAATTAACTCGTCCCAGCGCTGGCTGGCATCAATTGCCGTTTATTGGCATCCACGCATTGTGGCGCTGTTTTTTCTTGGTTTTTCCGCCGGACTACCTTTCTTACTGGTTTTTTCGACCATGTCGGTGTGGTTGACCGAAAATGGGGTGAGCCGGTCAACGATCGGTTTCTTTAGCTGGGTGGGTATTACCTATTCCATCAAAGTGTTTTGGGCGCCAGTGGTCGACCGAATTCGATTGCCCGGCATTGGCCGATTGGGTCAACGACGGAGTTGGATGTTAGTTGCCCAATTAGGTATCGCTGCGGGACTTTTTGGCCTCTCCATCATTGACCCAGACCAGAACTTACGTGGTGTGGCACTACTAGCCCTGGTGGTAGCTTTCGCCTCGGCGACGCAGGACATTAGCATCGATGCTTATCGGATCGAAGCAGCGGAAATGGAGCGTCAGGCGGCTATGGCGGCTGCCTATATCGTTGGCTACCGGGTCGCGTTGCTCGTCGCAGGCGCGGGTGCTCTCTTGATAGCTGAATTCAGCTCGTGGAGCACGAGTTACGCGATTATGGCTGGGCTGGTGTCAGTCGGCGTAATTACCGCATGCATCATCCAGGAACCGGAGCATGATGCCTCGATCGAGCAACCTTATACAAATGTTCGTGAACCCCGGCGACAACGTTTAGTTCTCTGGTTTCGAGGCGCAGTGATCGCACCGTTCCACGAGTTCTTTTCGCGCCACGGCTGGTTGGCGCTGGTCCTCTTGGGTGTTATCGCGACTTATCGCATCAGCGATATCACCATGGGGGTGATGGCGAACCCCTTTTATCTCGATCTTGGTTTTACCAAGGTCGAGATCGCGAGCATTGTCAAAGCCTTTGGCTTTTCGATGACGCTTGCAGGAGCGGCGTTGGGAGGCATATTTGTGGTCCGTTTCGGACTCATGCGGATGATGCTGACGGGAGCCATTATGGTCGCGCTGACGAACCTCCTCTTTGCCCTTATGGCTGAGCTGACGCCGACGAGAATGCTTCTAGCGATGGTTATCAGCGCGGATAATTTAAGTGCGGGTTTAGCCAACGTGGTGTTTGTGGCCTTCCTTTCCAATTTGGTTAATAAGACGTATACGGCGACGCAATACGCGCTATTTAGTTCGGTGATGACGTTGCTCGGTAAATTTATTGGCGGGTTTTCTGGCATAGTTGTCGATGGCCTAGGTTACACGATGTTCTTTCTCTATGCGGGCGGAATCGGCATTCCGGCAATGCTGCTCGTATTCGCAGTAATGCGGCTTGAGATTGTTTCAGACATGCCTAAGGTTGCCAGCCAAATTCCGCCAAATTGACGCGTTTTCGCGTGACGGTAACGCCTTCTTGAACGAGAAGTTTTTTCTGGTGCGTTGCCTGAGCCCCGGTAAGAGAAATTTCTCCGCGTGCATTGACGACGCGGTGCCAAGGCAATTTGGTTCCCGTTGGGAGATGGCTAAGAACCTGACCGACAGTGCGCGCTGCGTTGGATAGACCGGCAAGATCGGCGACTTGGCCGTACGTTGCTACATGGCCATAGGGGATTGCGGCAATGATCAACCATATACGTTCATTGGCGGTCGACATTGACATCACCCTGTTTGGTCCCCAGATTGTCAGGTATGGGCAAGTGGACGCTGGTTTTCTTTTTAACCCCGCTCGTTGAAATGTACATCCTTATCGAGGTGGGTGGCCAGATTGGCGCCATGCCGACCGTTTTGTTGGTGGTCCTCACGGCGGTTGTCGGCGTGGCGTTATTGCGACGTCAGGGGTTCCAGACCTTGACCAGGGGCCTCAGTCGTCTAGAACAAGGGCAAGTGCCTGCGATCGAAGTGGTTGAAGGCTTGTTGTTGGCGGTTGCAGGAGCCCTTCTACTGACGCCAGGATTTTTGACAGACGTCGTTGGGTTTACGTTACTCGCGCCGTTGGCACGGAACAAAATCGCCAAAACAGTACTCGCCCAAGTCAACCTGAAAAGTCCGGCAGAAAGGCCCGCGGGGGCGGGGGATACCATCGAAGGCGACTTTCAACGCCGCCCATAAAACGTAAAAGAATCGCAAATAGGGGTTGAAACGTATGATTCCATCCCTATTATATGCGTCCCCCCTGGTTAGCACTCCGAAAGAGAGAGTGCTAAACAGGGTAAGCAGGCGGGTATAAACCTTGGGAGACATTTGTTCATGAATATTCGACCCTTACACGACCGCTTGGTTGTGCGCCGGGTGGACGAAGATACGACCTCCGCTGGAGGCATCGTACTTCCCGACACGGCTTCAGAAAAGCCATCGCAGGGAGAGGTTCTGGCCGCTGGCCCGGGCAAAATCCAGGACGATGGCAAACTCCAAAAACTTGACGTCAAAGTTGGCGACAAGGTCATTTTTGGCCAATACGGCGGCAGTACAGTCACGCTTGATGGAGAGGAACTATTAATTCTCTCTGAGAGTGAAATTTTCGGTGTGTTGGAAGACTAACCAATTGATTCATAGAGGAACTAAGCGATGAGCGCTAAAGACGTAAAGTTTTCAGACGACGCGCGCGCACGTATGCTCGCGGGAGTAAATACGCTTGCAGAAGCCGTAAAAATTACGCTGGGGCCGAAAGGACGTAATGTGATCCTAGACAAGTCCTTCGGCTCGCCGACAGTCACCAAAGATGGTGTTTCGGTAGCCAAGGAGATCGAACTAAAAGACAAGTTCGAAAACATGGGTGCACAAATGGTTAAGGAGGTTGCAAGTCATACCTCTGATGAGGCCGGTGACGGCACGACCACGGCAACCGTGTTGGCCCAGTCGATTCTGACCGAGGGCTTGAAGGCGGTGGCTGCTGGAATGAACCCCATGGACCTTAAGCGAGGCATCGACAAAGCCGTGTCCGCGGCCGTCAAAGAGATCGAGAACATGTCAACCCCGTGTGAGGATACCAAAGCGATCGCGCAGGTCGGCACCGTGTCAGCCAATAACGACACCGAAGTGGGCAAGATTATTGCCGACTCGATGGACAAGGTCGGAAAGGAAGGCGTAATCACGGTCGAGGAAGGTAGTGGGCTTGAAAATGAACTCGACATCGTCGAGGGCATGCAGTTTGATCGTGGCTATCTCTCGCCGTACTTCATCAACAATCAAGACTCAATGGCGGCCGATCTCGATGAGCCGTACATCCTTCTTTGCGACAAGAAAATTTCTAACATTCGGGACATGCTACCGGTGCTCGAAAATGTCGCGAAGTCGGGCAAACCGCTCATGGTGATTGCTGAAGACATTGAAGGGGAAGCGTTAGCAACTTTGGTTGTCAACAACATGCGTGGCATTGTCAAGATTGCGGCGGCGAAAGCGCCGGGGTTCGGGGATCGCCGTAAGGCCATGCTCCAGGACATTGCAACCCTGACCGGGGCTACCGTCATTTCAGAAGAAGTCGGACTTACCCTCGAAGGCGCGTCGTTGGATGACTTGGGGACCGCCAAACGTATTTCAAGCAGCAAGGAGAATACGACCATCGTTGACGGTGCCGGCGAAAAAGCCGAAATCGAAGGTCGGATTAAGCAGATTCGCGCGGAAATCGAGGATACCAGCTCGGATTACGACCGCGAGAAACTCCAAGAAAGGCTAGCGAAGTTGGCAGGTGGCGTCGCCGTGATCAAAGTCGGGGCATCGACCGAGATCGAGATGAAAGAGAAAAAAGCACGTGTCGAAGACGCATTGCATTCGACTCGGGCTGCCGTGGAGGAAGGGATCGTTCCCGGTGGGGGCGTAGCACTTATCCGGGCATTGCAGAGCATCGAAGGCCTGACGGGCGATAACGACGACCAAAATGTGGGCATACAGATTGCACTTCGGGCGATGAGTTCTCCCATACGGCAAATTGCTGAAAACTCAGGTGCCGAACCGGCCGTGGTCGTCGATAAAGTTCGTTCCCTTAAAGGGAATCAGGGCTACGACGGCGCCACGGGCGAATACGGCGACATGATTAAACTCGGGATTCCAGATCCGGCCAAGGTGACACGCATTGCTCTGCAGGCCGCGGCTTCAGTCGCTGGCCTTATGATCACAACTGAAGCAATGGTGACTGAGCTTCCTGAGGACAACCCTCCTCCGATGCCTGGAGGTGGTGGAATGCCGGACATGGGCGGCATGATGTAAAGCGTCCCCGGCATAAACCTGTGCTGAAGTTGCCGTGTACCGCGGCGACTTCGCAAGACGGGAAGTCCCTTGAAAAGCCCTGCCACGTGCAGGGCTTTTTAATGCGTCGATGTTTGTCGAGACATTTTCGATCGTGGATGTTTGTGGCGCCCGGGTTGCACGAGTAATCAAGGATTGCGGACACAAGGCGTTAAAGTGGTAGTAAAGCAGGGTATGATCGGTGCGAGGGAGCCATTGAGTTCGGTATAGGGGGAGTTATGGAAGTCTTCGAGTATTTGGCGCGCTGGGGTCACTACGTGTTCGGTATCACGTGGATTGGCTTGCTTTACTATTTTAATTTGATTCAAGGCGGGTACATGGCGGCTGCTTCGAACGAAGCAAAAGTCGACGCCTTCACAAAACTAGTGCCGAATGCACTTTGGTATTTCCGCTGGGGCGCCATGTTGACCTTCTTGACGGGAGTCGTGCTGCTTGAGTCGGTCTGGAGGAGTGGGCGTTTGGGAATCGATATTGCGGTAGGGGCGACCATGGGGACGCTGATGTTCCTCAACGTGTGGCTCATTATTTGGCCCAACCAGAAGATCGTGATCGCCTCGAACGAAGCTTTAGCCGCGGGCGGTGAGGCGGATCCGAGTCAAGCAGGTGCGGCTGCGACGGCACTGCTTGCGTCACGAACCAATACTCTCTTTTCGCTACCGATGCTCTTTTTCATGGGTTCGAGTTTTCATTTCCAGCAGGGCCCTGGATTGCTCGACAATATATCTGACGCCGGTCTCATCGTGTCATTGATCATCATTGCGGCCCTTGAGGCCAACGGGATCTGGGGCAAACTGTCGGTGATTGCGACCGTCAAGGGCGTTATTCACTCGAGTTTGATTCTGACGGCAGCACTTTGGGCGGCGGTTGCACTGCTTTAGACGACGACGCTTGTACCTAATAGAAGGGGTCTCGTCGAGGCCCTTTTTTTTTCGAGGTTGGGGCGCTAATCTCTCGCGGTTTCTGACGTAGAGATTGGGATATTGAGCGAACAAACACCCGAGACAGATTCATCGATATCTGCGACGGGTAGCGGCGGCCGCTATCCTCGCACCGGCCGACCGCTAGAAACCAGATCCGGTAGTAGTTCGATCCCATACGGCCTTTTGCTTGTCATGGCGATAATCATTGGTGTTGGTGGTTGGTTTGTTTACGACGTATTTGAAGCCACTGAGGACGAACTGGAAAAGGCGCGTGC